>JAGRLX010000033.1 GCA_020441605.1 Alphaproteobacteria bacterium | reverse complement strand
GATGGACTGCTTCCGGACGTCCGTGAGATCGACCTGATCCCAGATATCCAGTGCGGCTTCGAGCACCGCCAAAGCCAGCACCGGCGGCGTTCCCACCCGCATTCTTTCGACCCCGCCCGCCGGTTCATAATCGGGCACGAAGGCAAACGGCCGCCGATGCCCCATCCAACCCGAAAGCGCCGCACGTGCGGATTCGGCGTGACGTGGCGCGACATATACAAAGGCCGGCGCACCCGGGCCGCCGTTCAGATACTTGTAGGTGCAACCTGCTGCGAAATCGGCGCCAGCGGCTGCGACACCAACGGGGAAGGCCCCGGCGGAATGCGCCAAGTCCCAGATCGTCAGCACGCCGCATTCGCGGGCGACGCGGCTCAATCGCGTCATGTCATATCGCTGCCCGGTACGATAATCGACCTCGGTCAACAGCAACGCAGCCACCTCGTCCGTAATGTTTCTCTCGACATCCTCGGGCGCCACCAACCGGAGTTCATGACCCCTGCCGAGGGATTTGATCAGTCCTTCAGCCACATAGAGATCGGTGGGAAAATTGCCGGCATCGGAGAGAACAACCCTGCGGGCGGGGTTGAGGTCGAGGGCCGCAGCGAGCGCCTGGTAGACCTTGATCGACAGCGTGTCGCCCATCATCACCGAACCAGGCTCGGCGCCGATGAGTTTCGCGATGCGGTCGCCCACATGGCGCGGCTGGGTGAACCAACCCGCCGTATTCCAGGCTCGGATGAGTTCTTTGCCCCATTCTTCAGCCATGACATGCGACACCTTGGCGATGGCCGCGCGCGGCAGGGGACCCAGCGAGTTTCCATCCAGATATGTGATGCCCGGGGGTAGTTCGAACAGGCTTCGCGTCAGTTCAAAATCTGTCATTTCACTCATTCCTTGACGTTTCCGCCGATCGCCATCCGAAATCGTCAAAGTTCCGTCCGCACCCGCCAAAGTTCTGGAAAGAGCTCGATTTCCAGCATGCGCTTGAGATATGACACCCCACCGGTTCCTCCCGTCCCGCGTTTGAAGCCGATCACCCTTTCAACCGTCGTCACATGGTTGAACCGCCATCGGCGGAAATAGTCCTCGAAGTCGACCAGCTTTTCAGCAAGCTCATATAATGCCCAGTAGCGCTCGGGAGCCTCGTAGACCTGACGCCAGGCCGACATGACCTCCGGGTTGAAGTGATGCGTGTCACGCACATCGCGGTCGATGATTTCGACAGGCATCGCGACGCCCCTTCGCGCGGCGAGCCGCAGAACCTCGTCATAGAAGCTTGGCCTATCCAGCTCGGCCTCGAGCAGGTCAGCCACCTTCGGCACATGGGCATGTGGGCGCAACATGGCATGGTTGCGGTTGCCGAGCAGATATTCGATGAGACGGTATTGCCAGGACTGAAAACCTGACGACTGTCCAAGCTGCTTGCGGAAATGCGTATAGTCGCTGGGGGTCATGGTCCGCAGCACATCCCAGGCGTTATTCAATTGCTCGAAGATGCGCGAGACGCGCGCCAGCATCTTCATCGCCGGCGGCAGATTGTCGGATGCGATCGCCTGACGGGCGGCAGACAGCTCGTGAATGGCGAGCTTCATCCACAACTCCGACGTCTGATGCTGGATCACGAACAGCATCTCATCATGGGCCGATGTCAATGGCTCCTGAGCCTCGAGGATCCGGTCAAGACGGAGGTAGTCGCCATAGGACATGCGGCCGTCGAAGTGCATTTGCACACCTTCATTTGACGGATCATAGCTGCTGGCAACGGTCATGTCGGCGCTCCGTTCTGTGTCTCAGGGTGGCGAAGTCGAAATCTCTGGATCTTGCCGGTCTGGGTTTTGGGAAGGCCGTCGACATAGACGATTCGCCGTGGATACTTGTAAGGGGCGATGACGGCCTTGACGTGATCCTGCAGCATCCGAGTCATCAGGGCGTCGCCAACCTTGCCGCTAACCAGCACCACATATGCCTCGACAATCGTTCCTCGTTCTTCGTCCGGCACGCCGATGACCGCACACTCCACAACATCGGGGTGGCCCAGCAGTGCTGCCTCCACTTCCGGTCCGGCGATATTGTAGCCAGACGATACGATCATGTCGTCGGATCTGGCAGCGAAGCGGAAATAGCCGTCGTCGTCCTGCCAGAAGCTGTCCCCGGTCAGGTTCCAGCCGTTGCGCACATAGGTTCTCTGCCGCGGATCGGCGAGGTAGCGGCACCCGGTGGGACCCCTGACGGCGAGCCTGCCCACTTCTCCCCGCGGCCTCTCCATGCCATCCTCGTCAACAATCATCGCCTCATATCCCCGGACGGGTTTGCCGGTACAGGCGGGCCGGTGATCGTGAAGCCGGTTGGTAATGAAGATGTGGAGCATCTCGGTTGCACCGATGCCATCGAGCATGGGTTTGCCGGTTCGGGCTATCCACTCTTCATAGACCGGTGCGGGCAGCGTCTCTCCAGCCGATACCGCGATACGCAAGGACGAGAGATCCGCACCTTCCGCCATGGCCTTCAGCATCGCGCGATAGGCTGTGGGCGCCGTGAAGCAGATCGTGGCCCGATGCTGGCCGATGATGTCAACCAGGTTTGGGGGTGTTGCCTGCTCGAGCAGCGCGGCGGCGGCGCCGAAACGAAGTGGAAATACTGCCAGTCCGCCAAGCCCGAAGGTGAAAGCCAAAGGCGGCGACCCGACAAATACGTCATCCGGGACCACATTCAACACTTCACGGGCATAGCCATCGGCGATGATCAGAATATCGCGATGGAAGTGCATCGCGCCCTTCGGTTCGCCGGTGGTGCCGGAGGTGAACCCGATCAGCGCGACATCGTCCCGGCCGGTCGGCGGAGCCGAAAATTTCACCGGCTTTGCCAGCGCCATCCGATCCAGCTCGGCATCATGATTGGCCGACCCGTCGAAGCCAACGACCGTCTTGAGGAAGCCGGAGCCACGTTCGCAAGCGACCAGCTCGGCCATCAGGCGCGTGTCGCAAAGCGCGGTACCGATTTCCGCTCGATCAACGATCTGGGAAAGTTCGCCCGCACGGAGCATCGGCATAGTGTTGACCGCGACGGCCCCGACCTTGGTCACGGCGAGCCAACAGGCGACCATGGCGGGATTGTTGGCGGAGCGGATCAGCACACGGTTGCCGGGTCTGATGCCATAGTCATCGACCAGCGCGTGGGCGAGGCGGTTAGACCAATCGGTCAGTTCCTTGTAGGTCCGTTGCCGCCCATTGCCGATGAGCGCCACGCGGTCACCGAAACCCTTGTCAACCATGCGATCGGTCAGTTCCACGGCGGCATTGAGCCAGTCGGGGTAGTCAAATCCGTCAAGCCGCATGTCCGGCCAGTCCGCCACCGGCGGCAAACGGTCCCGGCAGAAAGTGTCCACATGGCCCGAGGGTCCGAGCATGACATCAGGCTCCCGTGATCGCGCGGCTAGCTTCATGCCCGCGCTCTTCGGGAATGACGGCCGTCGCTTCGATTTCAATCTTCGCCCTGTCCTCGACAAGGCCGACCACCTGCACCAGGGCCATGGCCGGATAGTGGCGTCCGATGACATTGCGATACACCCGGCCCAGCTCGGCGAGGCGTGACAGATACTCCGCTTTGTCGATGACATACCAGGTGAGTCGGACCAGGTGTTCCGGTCCGGCGCCCGCCTCGGCGAGCACGGCGACGATATTCCGCAGCGTCTGTTCCGCCTGGGCGATGAAATCATCGCTCTCGAACAGCTGATCGGCATTCCAGCCGACCATGCCGCCACAGAAGATCAGTCGGCCGGATGCTGCGATTCCGTTTGAATAGCCTGCCGCCCGCTTCCAGGATTTCGGATGGAGGACGTGGTGCAGTGAGGACATTGCCGTTTTCCCTTCAGGCCAGAACCGATCGCGCGATGACAACCCGCTGCACATCGGACGCGCCCTCGTAGATGCGCAGTGCCCTTATCTCGCGATAGAGGCTCTCAACGGTGGTGCCACGCCGCACGCCGTCGCCGCCATGCAGTTGCACGGCGGCGTCGATCACCCTTTGTGCCGCCTCGGTGGCGTAGAGCTTGGCCATCGCAGCCTCGCGGGTCACGCGCGCTGCCCCCATGTCCTTGGTCCAGGCCGCGCGGTAGACAAGGAGAGCGGCCGCATCAATCTCGAGCGCCATGTCGGCGATGTGTCCCTGGACCAACTGCAATTCCGACAGGGGCGCGCCGGCAATCTTGCGGGCGCGCACCCTGCCGAGGCTTTCAGCGAGGGCTCGCCGGGCAAAGCCGAGGGCCGCAGCGCCCACCGTTGACCTGAACACGTCGAGGACCGACATGGCAATCTTGAAGCCCTCTCCGGCCTTGCCGATCAGAGCTTCGTCGGGCAGCGCAACATCGGTAAAGCGGATCAGCGCCAGGGGATGCGGCGCAATGACGTCGATCCGCTCGACGACCTCAAATCCCGGCAAATCGGCGGGCACGAGAAAGGCGGATAGTCCCTTGGCGCCCGGCGCTTCGCCGGTTCGTGCGAAGACCACATAGATGTCGGCAATGCCGCCGTTCGAGATATAGGTCTTTTCACCACTAAGCACATAGCCATTCCCGGTGCGCGTAGCCGTGGACGCCGTCGCAGCGACATCGGAGCCGGCGGCGGGTTCGGTCATGGCGAAAGCCGCTATCGCCTTGCCGGCACGCGTGCGCGCGAGCCAGGCACGCTGCGCTGGCGACCCGAACAGTGAAATGGCCCCCATCCCCAGTCCCTGCATGGCAAACGCGAATTCGGCGAGGCCGTCATATTGGGCAATGGTCTCGCGGATGAGGCAAAGCGTCCGCACGTCGAGCCGTTCGCCCTCATCCGCGCCCGTGTGTTTCAACCAGCCGTCACGCCCCAGCTGGGCCACAAGCGATGTGCAGGCCTGGTCCACGTCATCATGATCGACAGGCAGGTTGGTCCTGCACCAATCGTGGAGATTGCCGACTAACTCGCGATGCCGGTCATCGAAGAACGGCCAGGAAAAGTGAGCGTCACCGGTCATGTCAGTTCCCCTCAAACACCGGCTTTTCCTTGGCGGCAAACGCCCGGTAGGCCCGTTCGAAGTCCATTGTCTGCATGCAGATGGCCTGGGCTTGGGCCTCGGCTTCGATGGCCTGCTCCAACCCCATGTTCCATTCCTGGTTGAGTTGCGTCTTGGTAATGCCATGGGCAAAGGTCGGTCCAGCCGCAATGCGGGCAGCCATAGCCATCGCTTCGGCTTCCAGGCTGTCCGCGGCGTGAAGCGCGTTCCAGAAACCCCAGCGTTCACCTTCTTCGGCCGTCATCACGCGGCCGGTGTAAAGAAGCTCGGCCGCGCGTCCCTGTCCAATTATCCGCGGAAGAATGGCGCAGGCGCCCATATCGCATCCGGCCAGTCCGACGCGGGTAAACAGGAAGGCCGTCCGCGCTTCCGGCGTTGCAAGTCGGAGATCCGACGCCATGGCGATGATTGCTCCGGCACCGACACATACGCCTTCTACGGCAGCGATGACCGGCTTGTGGCAACCGATCATGGCCTTCACAAGATCGCCGGTCATCCGCGTGAAGGCCAGAAGGTCCTTCATGCTCATTTTCGTCAGTGGGCCGATGATATCGTGAACGTCTCCGCCCGAGCAGAAGTTGCCGCCGTTCGAGGCAAACACGATCACATCGATATCTTCCGCGTAGGCAACGGCGCGGAAGGTGTCGCGCAATTCCGCGTAGCTATCGAAGGTCAGGGGATTCTTCCGATCCGGGCGATTGAGACGGATCGTGGCAATGCGATCACGCGCCTGCCAGAGGAAGTGCTGAGGCTGCAGTCCCTGGAGCTTGGTCAATCCTTCTCTCCTTTGGCGATTCGTTTCAGCAGCGTCGTCAGGGCGTCGACATCCGTGTCCGGCATGGCGGCAAAGAGCCTGCTCACTTCGCTCTCATGGGCTGCGGCCAGGACTTCGAATCGTTCCAGGCCTTTCGGGGTGAGCGACACATAAACGCTACGCCGGTCGGCATCGGATGACTTGCGCTCCACCAGGCCGTCCTGCTCCAGGCGGTCCACGACAGCCGTGGCATTGCCGTTGGAAACCAGCAGCATGCGGCTCAATTCTGACATCGTAACGCCGTCACGACGACGATGAAGCGCCGCGAGAACATCGAAGCGCGGCAAGGTGGTGTTGTGGTTAACGCGCATGAACTCGCGCAAGTGATTTTCAGCACCGCGCGTCACACCAAGTAACCTGATCCACATTTTCAGGCGGCTCTTGGACATGGAACCAGCGGTCGGCGGCAAGTTCATGCCCGGATCATCTCCTGGGCCCGTTGGTTCAACCGTGCCGCCTGATCGCGTCCGCGGAGATATGGCAAGGGCCATGCGGTCTCGGTGTCACCGAGTTGTATGGCTGCGTGCAACGTCCAATATGGATCGGACAGATGTGGACGTGCCAGGCAGACCAGATCGGCCCGCCCTGCCATGAGGATCGAATTGACATGATCCGCTTCATAGATGTTGCCGACGGCCATGGTCGCCAGACCTGCGCTGTTGCGAATGCGATCCGAGAACGGCGTCTGAAACATGCGCCCGTAAACGGGTCTTGCTTCGACCGATGTCTGCCCGGCCGAGACATCGATGATGTCTGCTCCTGCCGCTGCGAAGATTCTGGCGATTTCGACAGCGTCTTCCGGCGTCACGCCAGCCTCGCCCACCCAGTCGGTCGCCGAGATGCGCACCGCCATGGGCCGTTCCTCGCCCCAGGCCGCACGCATTGCCGAGAACACCTCCAAGGGATAGCGCACCCGGTTCTCGAGACTGCCGCCATATTCATCGGCGCGCAGATTGGAGACGGGCGAGATAAAGGACGAGATCAGGTAGCCGTGGGCGGCGTGCAGTTCGATCATGTCAAACCCGGCGCGTGACGCCATGTTCACGGCTGACACGAACTCGGCCTTCACCCGGTCCATGGCCTGGCGGTCCATGGCACGGGGTACCTGGTTAATCGGCGACCACGGTATCGCCGAGGGCGACCATACCTCCCAGTTGCCCTCCCTCAGTGGGGCATCACCATCCTCCCAGCCGAGCTGGGTCGAGCCCTTACGGCCGGCGTGCCCGATCTGGCAGCAGATCTTCGCACGGGTTTCGGCATGAACGAAATCGACGATCCGCCGCCATGCAGCCTCATGCTCTGGTGCGTAGAGGCCTGGACAACCGAGCGAAATGCGTCCTTCGGCGGACACGCAGGTCATTTCGGTACAGACGAGCCCGGCGCCGCCCTTGGCACGTTCGGCGTAGTGCACAAGATGCCAGTCGGTGGGACAGCCATCGAGCGCCTTGTATTGTGCCATAGGCGATACCACGACACGGTTTTCCAGCACCATGTTGCGAAGCTGCAAGGGCGCGAACATCGGGGCACGGCCGGGGCGCCCCCCGGCCTGCCGCTGGAACCAGTCCTCAACCGCGCGCAGCCACTCGCGATCGCGCAGACGCAGGTTTTCGTGACTGATGCGCTGGCTGCGGGTCAACAGCGAATAGGCAAACTGCTCGGGCGGCATGTTCAAGTAGCGGTCGATCTGCTCGAACCACTCGAGCGAGTTGCGCGCCGCAGACTGCAATCGGAGAACCTCCAGCCGCCGCTCGTCCTGGTAGCGCTGGAACGCCCGCGCCATGGTCGGTTCGGAGTGAAGGTAGTCGGCGAGGGCGATGGCGGAATCAAATGCCAGCCGGGAACCGGACCCGATGGAGAAATGCCCGGTCGCCGCGGCATCGCCCATCAAGACCACATTCTCGTGATACCATCGTTCGCATATGACCCTCGGAAACTGCATCCACACCGCCGAACCGCGCAAATGGGCCGCGTTAGACATGAGGGCGTGTCCGCCCAGATGCTTGGCGAAGATCTGTTCGCAGGTTGCGACCGTTTGCTCCTTGGACATGCCCGCAAAACCCCAGCGCTCCCAGGTCTCGGGCAGGCACTCAACGATGAACGTCGCCGTATCCGCGTCGAACTGATAGACATGGGCCCACATCCAGCCATGTTCCGTCTGCTCGAAGATGAAGGTAAAGGCATCGTTGAACTTCTGATGGGTGCCAAGCCAGACGAACTTGCACAGGCGCAGGTCGATATCGGGTTTGAAGACATCAGCATATTCCCGGCGCACCAGCGAATGGATGCCATCGCAACCAACGACGAGGTCAAATTCCTTGCGATAGTGTTCGGCCGACTGGAACTCGGTCTGGAAACGCATCTCGACGCCGAGCTCCCGGGCGCGCTCCTGCAGCAGGATCAACAGGGTCTTGCGGCCGATACCGGCAAAGCCATGGCCGCCGGAAACGGTGCGAACGCCCTTGTGCACAACGGCTATGTCGTCCCAATAGGCGAAGTTGGCACGAATGGCGGCCGTGCTCTTCGGGTCATTCTTCTGCATCAGCGAGAGCGCATCATCCGACAGGACCACGCCCCAGCCGAAAGTGTCATTGGCCCGATTGCGCTCGAGAACGGTCACCTCGTGCCGGGGATCACGCAGCTTGAGGCTGATCGCAAAATAGAGACCCGCTGGACCGCCGCCGAGACATAGCACCTTCATGTAGGCCTCCAGGATGGCTTGCTCGCCACCCGAAGACTGCATGCAAGACCAAACAATTTCAAGCTTAAAATTTCAGGCTTGAAAATTTTACCGGCAGGCGCATTGTGCAGGAATGGAAGACCTGATCGTGGAACCGCAGGAGAAGTGGGTTCGCCTGTGCCTCAACCGGCCCGCCGTGCGCAATGCGCTGAATACCGCCCTGCTCGGCAGGCTGGCCACTTTGCTTGGCGAGCTGGCGATCGACCCCGATTGCCGCGCCGTCCTGCTGCATGGGACGGGAGGCGACTTCGCCGCCGGCGCCGACATCGGCGAGATCGAGACCAAGTCCAGCGCAGAGGGCGCGGCAGACCCGCGCAAATCCTATTGGTCACGCATCCGGGCCTTTCCCAAGCCGATCGTCGCCGCCATTGATGGCTACTGTCTTGGCGGCGGATTCGAACTGGCCCTCATGGCCGATTGCCTCGTCGCCGGCGAGACGGCGAAGTTCGGCTTGCCGGAAACCAGTCTCGGTCTCATTCCCGGAGCTGGCGGCGGCCAGCGTCTCATGGCACTTGCAGGCCGAGCCCGGGCCGCGCGGCTGATACTGGCCGGCGAAATCATCGATGCTGCCACGGCCGAATCCTGGGGCATTGTCGGCTGGCGGGTCGTAGGTTCGGCTGTGGGACAAGCCGAAACGCTCTGCACGAAGCTGGCGCAGCGCGCGCCACTGGCGATGATGGCGGCCAAACGCGCGCTGGTGGAAGGCGAAGAGAGTGCACTCGCGCTCGCGACGGAACGCAGCGCATTCGAAACATTGCTCGACAGCGCCGACAAGCAAGAAGGCATCGCCGCATTCCGTAACAAGCGCAAGGCGGAGTTCAGGGGCGAATGAGCGCAATGATGACGATTGGCGTCGTTGGCCTGGGCACCATGGGGCTCGGCATAGCCCAGGTGTTTGCCCAGGCTGGCAACAGGGTCCTTGCAACGGACGCAGACGCCGGGGCTCGCGACCGGGCGATGGCGCAGCTCGCGAAAATGCTCGAGAGCAGGGTCAAGGCGGGCAAGCTTGCGGCGGAGGCGCGAGACGCCACACTGGCCGCATTGGACATCGTGCCGGATCCCGAGGCGCTGGCATCGGCTTCGCTCGTTATCGAAGCCGTGAGGGAAGACTTGCAGGTGAAACGGGCGCTCATGGCACGTCTGGAAGGAATCGTCGGTCGGGACACGATCTTGGCCACCAACACATCCTCGCTTTCGGTCTCGGAGATCGCCCGTGATCTCCGGAACCCTGCGCGGGTCCTGGGACTGCATTTCTTCAATCCTCCACCGGTCATGAAACTGGTCGAACTCGCGACCCATGCGGAAACTGCACCCGCGGCCGTGGAACGCGCCCGCCGTGTGACCGAGGCGGCAGGAAAGACCGTGATTGCCTGCGCTGACCGGCCGGGATTTATCGTCAACCGGTGCGCCCGGCCCTTTTATGGCGAGGCCCTGTCACTGCTGGAAGACGGCCGGTCGCCCGCAGACATTGACGCGGCGATGCTGGCGGCGGGCTACAAAATCGGACCCTTCAGCCTCATGGACCTGATCGGTGCGGACATCAATCTTGCGGCTACGGAAGGTCTTGCAGCAGCAATGGGTGGACATCCACGCTACCATGTCTTCGCGGCGTTGCGTGCCCAGGTGGCATCTGGCGATCTGGGACGGAAGTCCGGCAGGGGCTTTATCTATCCCGATGCGCCAGGCCCAGCTCCGGCTGATGCTGCGGCCATTGCCTTGCGCATCGAGGCGGCTCTGGCCAACGAGGCCGCCGATCTTCTCGCTGAAGGCCATCTCGCCGCCCAAGACATCGACACGGCGATGCGGCTGGGACTCAACTTCCCACGGGGACCATTTGAAAGTGCCCGCCGACATGGCTTCGATCGCGTTGTGGAGACACTGAAATCTCTTGAGGCTGCCGCGCCGCCGCATCTCAAGGGGCGGTATCTCGTAAACCTCATTCTGGAGCGGCTGACATGACAGGCGTTTTCATTTGCCGGTTCAAGCGCACACCCATCGGACGGTACGGCGGCACGCTATCGTCCGTTCGTCCGGACGAGCTAGCAGCACATGTGATTGACGCGACGCTCGACGGAGAAAGCCTGCCGGTCGACGAAGTGATGTTCGGTTGCGCCAATCAGGCCGGTGAGGACTCGCGCAATGTCGCCCGTATGGCGGTACTGTTGTCCGCGCTTCCTGACACTGTTCCGGCGGTCACGGTCAATCGGCTGTGTGCCTCCGGTCTCGACGCCATTATCCAGGGGGCGCGGGCCATTGCCGCAGGCGCGGCGGAGATTGTTATCGCCGGCGGGGTCGAAAGCATGAGCCGGGCGCCCTTCGTGATGCCAAAGGCGGATAGCGCCTTTTCGCGCCGCGCTGAACTCCACGACACGACCATTGGACTCCGCTTCCTTCATGAACGGATCGCAGCCAGCTATGGCGCAGACGCCATGCCTGACACGGCGGAGAATGTTGCCGCCGATTTCCGTATCGCGCGGGCAGATCAGGACGCCTATGCGCTCCGTAGTCAACAACGTTACGATGCCCAGTGGCATGCCGCAGACATTGCGCCGCTTGCGGTCCGCGGAAGAAAAGGCGAGCGCATCATGGTCGACACCGACGAGCATCCCCGAATCACCACGCCTGAGAAACTCGCGGCCCTGCCCACCCCGTTCAGACAGGGCGGCAGCGTGACGGCCGGCAATGCCTCCGGCATCAACGATGGTGCGGCGGCTGTGCTGCTGGCTTCCGAAACTGCCGTGGAGAAATTTGACTTGACGCCGCTGGCGCGCATTGGCCAATCCGCCAGCGCCGGTGTCGCCCCGCGCATCATGGGGATCGGTCCGATTGCCGCTGTCCGGAAGCTCTGCGACCGGACCGGTCTGTCACCGCAGGACTTTGACATCATCGAATTGAACGAAGCCTTTGCCGCCCAGGTGCTGGCCTGCACGCGGTCATGGGGCCTGACCGATGATGCGGCCCATGTGAATGCCAGGGGTGGCGGCATAAGCCTTGGCCATCCACTCGGCATGTCGGGGGCCCGCATTGCCGGCACCGCCGCCAGGCGGCTTTTTGAAAGTGGAGGGCGGACAGCGCTGGCAACGCTCTGTGTCGGTGGCGGCCAGGGTGTGGCATTGGCCCTTCATGGCGCATGAGCATTGGAAAATGATCACCGACTGGGATGACGCCTATGCCAATGGCGACCACATCGCCGGAGCAGCCGCTTTCCCGGAGAGATGGGCAGACCAGGCGCGGGATTTCCGGCGCGAACAATTGGGTAAGGGATGCACACGTCTGGACCTCCCCTATGGTCCTGCCGCGCGCAATGTCCTCGACCTGTTCATGCCGGATCGCCAACCGCTGGGTCTCGCTGTCTTCATTCATGGCGGCTATTGGCTGGACTTCGACAAGTCGAGTTGGTCACACCTCGCCCGCGGCCCACTGGACAAAGGCTGGGCGGTCGCCCTTCCATCCTACAGCCTTGCACCCGGCTGCAGCGTCGCTCGGATCACGGCGCAGATCGCTGAGGCCGTGGACCATGCCGCCACTCTCGTTAACGGGCCAATCCGGCTCGCTGGTCACTCCGCCGGGGGCCATCTGGCCGCACGGATGGTCTGCCAGAACGCCCCCCTTAGCTCCGGTGTTCAGCAGCGCATCGCTCATGTCCTATCAATCAGCGGGCTGCATGATCTCAGGCCGCTGGAAAGGACCAGCATGGGTCCCAAGCTGTTTCACGCATATGGCGAATCCGCGCGGGAAAGCCCCGCTCTGCTCCTGCCGGTTCCCGCCGCCCATGTGACCTGCTGGGTCGGCAGCGACGAACGCCCGGAGTTCCTCCGGCAAAGCGAATTGCTCGCCAATATCTGGACCGGACTCGGTGCCGACACCAAGCTCATCCACGATCCGGGCCGGCATCATTTCGACGTCATCGACGGCTTGGCCGATCAGCATTCGCGGCTCACGGCGGATTTCATCGGCAGGACAGATCCATGAGCCCGGCCTGAGAGGGCCGGACGGGTAACAGCCGGAAGCGTCAGGCCAAACCCAACTCCACCATGCGCCTGGCCGAATTCCGATAGGCTTCGACCGTCTCATCGCAATCGGCTTGAGCGTGTGCGAAGGAGAGGAAGATCCGGCTCCAGGCGCCGGGAATCGTCAGCACGCCGTTACGCCGCATTTCGAGATGAAGTTCAAGCGACAATTCGGGTCTCACGAGCGGAAGTGCCTCGGCATAACTTGCCGGGGCATGGTCAGCGAACCAAAGGCTGAAGACGCTGTCGATGCCAGAAGCGGTCACCTTGATGCCACTCTCGGACACAGCCGCTTCGATGGCCTTCCGGAACGTCTGGCCCCTCCCCAGCAACTGACCGTAGTCCCGCGAGCGGAGCACCGCCAACGTCGCAAGCACCGCGCTGGTCACCAGTGGATTTCCATGATAGGTGCCGGCGCGCATGGCGCGACCGTCTGCCACCACTTCGAAGGCCTCCTCGGTGCCAAGGACCGCGGCGACCGGAAGCCCACTGCCAATCGCCTTGCCAAGGGTTGCGAGATCGGGGTCGAGCCCCATGGCAGGACTGCTGATACCGGGGCGTAGACGGAACCCCATCAGCACTTCGTCGGCTATGACCATCGCCCCGTGCTTGCGGCAGATCCGGCCGACGTCGGCCAGATAGCTGGGAGCAGGCATCAATGAATTCGCATTCGCGAGCATTGGTTCAATAAGCACTGCCGCCACGTCCCCATTCTCGACGAACAGGCTTTCAAGGTCAGCGATGTCGTTCCATCGCAGCAGCGTCATGCCGTTGCGATAGGGCCGGCTGCCACCCATTGCCGTCTCCTCCGCGCCATACCAGCCGAAGGCAAGGTCATCGTACCAGCCGTCGAAGCCTGCCGCGATTTTGGCAATTGTGCCGCGTCCGGTCGTCTTGCGGGCAATACGGCAAGCGAGGTGGACAGCTTCGCTGCCGGTTGTCAGGAACGTCGCCTTGGCAAGCCTGCCTGCGTCCTGCACCAGGGCTTCGGCGGCAGCCTCTTCGCGATCGTGGGTGAAACCCGGCATGGAGCCATTCTCGAGCGCCTTCACGCAGGCCTCCACGACCGCGGGATGGGCATGCCCAAGGATGGTCGCCCCCATCGCCATGGCGTAGTCGACATAGCGTTTGCCATCGGGGCCGAAAAGATAGGCGCCTTGGGCGCGGGCAACCTTGAAGGGGCTGCCATCGAGGTCAGGCAGGCGTCTGATTGTGCTCGATATGCCACCGGGTAGCGTGACCATTCTCTTGCCCTCCCTTTCAGCCTGCCACCATCTTACAACGGCGCGCGAAAGAGTGAAGATATTCCCGTGGATGTCCGAGGCTTGATCGACGCACGAAATCATGGCCTGATGCCTGGGCAATCTCATCGACAGCGAGACCAGCAGATGGACACCAGCCAAATTCTTGTCACCGGTGCGGCCGGCCTGATCGGCCATGCCGTCTGCCGGGCATTGACGCAAATGGGGCAGCATTGCATCGCCATCGACAGAGATGCAGCCGTGATCGAGGGGGTGAACGTCCAAGCGTGCGATGTCACCGACATCCATGGACTTCACGCCATTGCACGATGCGCACCCATCTCGGGAATCGTCCACTGCGGGGCCTATTCGGGGCCTATGGTGATGGCCGACAAGCCAGTACAGATGATCAATGTCAATCTGATGGGAACGGCCAATGTGCTCGAGCTCGCGCGCGTCATCGGCGGGGTTCGTGTGGTCTTCTGCTCATCGACGAGCGCGATCGGTCCCACGCCGACGGCCATGAGTGCCGAGGACATCGCGCTCAATCCATCTTCGGTTTATGGGGCCAGCAAGGCAGCCAGCGAACAACTGGTCTCGGCCTACCGGCGGCAGCATGGGGTCGACGGCGTGAGTCTGCGCATTTCCTGGGTCTATGGTCCCCGCCGCACGACGAGCTGCGCCATCCGGCAGATGCTGGTGGATGCCATGGCGGCACGCCCCACCAGACTTCCCTTCGGCCGCAACTTCCCGCGGCAATACATTCATGTCGATGATGTGGTGCAGGCGATCGTCAAGGCCCTCGGCAGGCGAAATCTTCCGCAGTCTGCCTATTTCATCACTGGCGGCAGTTGGCTTACCCTGTCCGAAATCGGCGGCATCGTCTCGCGCATCATGCCGCATGCCGACATCGAGATCGGAGAAGGCGTCGATCCCCTCGACGACTGGCAGGCCCAGTTCGACATCTCGGCGGCCAGGCGCGATCTCGGCTATACCCCCAGCATGGCGCTCGAAGGGGGCATCCGCGGCTATCGCGACTGGCTGTCGACCTCCTGAAGGCCGGTCAGCCGTTGTCGTAACCGTAGAGTTCGCGGGCACAAGCCGAAGACACATAACCTTCAGCGACGTCTTCAGCGATCGATCCGGCATCGCGATCGGCCGGATTGCCGTAGCCACCGCCGCCCGGCGCGGTGAGCCGTATGCGATCACCCGGTTCGAGCGTGATGTTGGCATACTTGCTCGAAGACACCTTTCCATAGAGCTCACGGACGGTCTTCCACCCCTCGGCCCCGGCCTTCTGGATCTCGGTGCCACCGTTTCCGCCGGGAACGCCGCCGAAGATCGACCAGGGCTTGACCTCATGACGGTCGCTGCACTGACTGCCGGTGATCGGTACCGACGTGGCAAGCAATGTGCGGCGGTAGCCAAGGCCGCCACGCCATTTTCCTGCTCCACCCGAGTCCTGGACCATCTCGCAATCCTCGACACGGAACGGAAAGCGGGTCTCGAACACTTCGGTCGGATTGAAGCGGCAATTGCCGTTGATGGCGATCACGCAATCGTTGCCATCGTGGCCGTGACGGCCGCCCCAGCCGCCCGACATGATGTCGTAACAGGCGAAATATTCGTCATAGTCCGGATGATTGCCGCCAAATACGAAGTTGGTTCCCGTGCAGCTCTCCGAGGCCATGACACGTTCCGGCACGCAGGCCCCCATGGCGCCGATGGTGATATTGGCAAGACGGGGATGGGTCTCGGTATTTCCTGCAACCAGTGGACCGGGGTAATCCACGTTGATGACCTTCCCGGGAGGCGCCACCACGCGGATCGGACGGAAGGCACCGGAATTCTTCGGTATCGATGGATCGGTGATATGCAGGAGCCCATTGTAGACGGCGCCGGTCGCAACCCCAAGGGTCGCATTGACGGGGCCTCTGGCCTGCTGCGAGGATCTTGAATAGTCTGCTACCACCTCGTCGCCCTGGACATACATGTCGATGGCCACGGTATAGGGTTTCCGCTCGATACCATCGTTCTCGATGATGTCGTGGAAGCCGTACTTGCCATCGGGAAAAGCCGACAACTCGGCGCGCATGCGGCGCTCGGCATAGTCCATCAGGTCTTCACAGGTCTGGCCGAAGACGTCCTTGCCATACTTCCGGATGATTTCGGTGATGCGGCTCACGCCAAGATCGACGCAACCGATCATGGCGGAAAGGTCGCCGAAGTTCTGGCGCGGCGTGCGGCAATTGGCCAACAGGAGTTTCCAGACTTCATCGACGTCCTTGCCGGCCTTGCGGATCTTCACCGGGGGCACCCGCAAACCCTCGTGAAAGATCTCGGTTGCCTCGCCGCAGAAGGCACCGGGCACCATGCCGCCGATCTCCGCGATATGGCCGATGCAGACTGCAAATCCCATCAATTCGCCATCGACGAAAAATGGTTTGAAGAACGTATGCTCGGGGCAATGCAGCCCCCCGCGGTAGGGATCATTGTGCAGGATGATGTCACCGTCCTCGAGGGTTTCGAAGGGAATCTCCTGGGCACAGGTCTTGATCAGCAACGGCATGCCGCCGATCATCGTCGGACAGAACTCAGCGCAGGCGATCATGTCCCCCTTCGCATCGGCCAGGGCGCAGGTGAAGTCCAGTCCTTCGTTGAAGATCGTGGAATATGACGTCTTCATCAACAGAATGCCCATCTCGCGGCAGATCGACACCATGGTCGAATCGAGAATGTTCATCAGCACCATGTCTGGGGGCGATTTGCGCTTGGCCTTGCGCGTCTTTTTCATCTCCACCGGGAGCTTCGGTTGAACGATCTTGAGCTGGAAGTAGCCGTCACGTTCCGTGCGAAGCGTGGCCCATTCGGCACACCAGTCGGTACAATATATCTGCGATTTTCCCGCCACCTCATGCTTCTGCCCTGACCCGTAGATCAGCATGCCGCAGTTGGCGCATTTCACGTATTTTTCGATGTAATAGCCATTGTCGGAAAAGCGCATGGTTCACTTCCCTTGATCGATGAGCATGTGGCCCTGAGGATGGATCTTCACCCGATAGCCGGGCTCGATGACGGATACGGACGCGGACTCCTCGATGAGGGCCGGGCCCTTGATCGACTGTCCCGCCAGCAATGAGGACCGGTCATAGATCGGCACGTCCTGGGCACCGCCGATGAACCAGACCTTGCGCTTCTGGCGCGGCTTCGGCCGCGAGTTGCCGGCAC
Source organism: Alphaproteobacteria bacterium (assembly GCA_020441605.1). The sequence continues at coordinate 43,164 of JAGRLX010000033.1, read as the reverse complement.
GCAACTCGGTCAAGGCCGGCTTCGCCGTCCGCGCAATTGCCGTTACTGTGAAATTCACGATCTCGATGATCTCGCCCGGTGTCGAAAATCCGAAGCGAGCCTTGTGCGTCTTGTGGAAGGTCGCCCAGATCTGCTCAATGTTGCCTGGCGTGAACTTGGTGATGGTCAGCGGAAGCTCGAGTTCATAGTTCTGGCCAAGATAGCGCATCTCAAGCGCACGATGGACTTCGATCCCGCGTTCATAGCCCTGGGACTTCAGTTCTGCCAGGCTCTCGGCGACGAGATCGTCCATGATGCTGTTTGCGCGTTCGGCATCGAAACGCAGCGAGATGAACTGTGTCGTCCTCTGTCTGTCGACGCGAGCATTGGTCATGATGAAGCCATAGGCCGAGAATTGCGCCGGGTGAACCGGCACGATGGCCCGGGGAATGCCCATCTCACGCATGAGCGCAGTCACATGCAATGGCGTTGCGCCGCCAAAGGTGCAGAGAGCGAAGTCGCGCGGGTCGAAGCCACGCTCGATCAGCACCGAGCGCAACGCGCCTACCATATTGTTGTCGACGATGCGGGCAATGGCCAGCGCCGCGTCCTCGATCGACTGGCCGAGGGCGCTGGCGACCACTCCGATGGCGGTGCGCGCCGCGGCGAGATCGAGCTTCATTCGTCCGCCGAGGAAATTCTCGGCATTGATCCGCCCAAGGACAAGATTGGCATCGGTTACCGTTGCGTCGGTGCCACCGCGGCCATAGCAGGCCGGCCCCGGATTGGCACCGGCACTTTGCGGCCCGACCTGCAGCATGCCGCCCTTGTCGATCCAGGCGATTGAACCGCCACCGGCGCCGATCGTCCGGATGTCGATCATCGGCACCTGGATGGGCACGCCCCATTCGATCTCGAACGCAGTGGTGAAGCTTTCCTTGCGGCCAATGACGGTCGAGACGTCCGTGGAGGTTCCGCCCATGTCGATGGTGACCAGATGGTCGATGCCAAGCTCTTCGGCAACATATCTGCTGGCAATGACCCCACCTGTCGGCCCCGACAGAACCATCTGCGCCGGGGATTCCGAGGCGGCATCCAGGGTCATTTCGCCGCCATTCGACTTGATGATGACCGCCGGCGCGTCGACCTTGGCCTCGTTCAATCTGCCGCGCATCATCTTGAGCTGCCTGCTCACCACAGGCTTCAGATAGGCGTCGGCGATGGTAGTAGAGGCCCGTTCATACTCCTTCCACTTGGGCAGTACATGGTAGGAGATGGAGAGGGCATGGTCTGGCAGTTCGTCGGCCAAGATATCGCGGACCCTCAGCTCGTGGGCCGGATTGAGATAGGAAAACAGAAGGCAAACCGCGACCGATCTGATCTCGGGAATGGCCTTGATGTCGGCAGCGATCCGGCGGACCTCGGCATCGTCCATGGGCGTTATCACATTGCCATAGGCATCGATCCGCTCATTGATTTCAAAACAGTGCCGGCGTTTCACCAGGGGCTTGGGCTTGACCCAGCTCATGTCATAATGAAACTTGCGATTGCCGCGCTGGATGAAAGGAACGTCACGGAACCCCTTGGTGGTGACATAGGCGATGGTTGCCCCCTTGCGCTCGAGCAGGGCGTTGGTCGCAACCGTGGTGCCGATGCGGAGATTGTCCAGCCCCTCGATGTCAGGATGCTGGGCCAGACCTGAGATGATGCCGGTCACCGGGTCGGTCGGCGTCGACAGTTCCTTCCATACCCGGACCTCCTTGGTCCGGGGATTATAGGCGACGAAATCGGTGAATGTGCCACCGACGTCAATTCCGAGTACATTGCGCATAGGGGGGTTCCTGTCAGTCGTGATTGGCCGCGAGGGCTTGATCCAGGGCGGCGCGGAGCCTGCGCCCAAGCTCGGCGATCTCCGGCTCGGAAATGATCAACGGCGGTGCCATCACCACGCAACCGGCCAGGGGCCGCACAATCACGCCGTGGTCAAGCCCGGCTTGGTAAACCGCCTTGCTGACGCCACCCACCTTGAGGCTACCGGCGGCGCCTCCCCTGATCTCGCCGGGAAAAGCAATGTCGAGTGCCCCGGCCAGGCCCCACTTGCGATTGCCGACCACGAGCGGATGGTCGAGCATGCTGTCGAGCATCTTGTTCCAGTGCGGGATTACGCGCTGGACATGACCAAGAATGTCGCGTTCCTCGAAAATGTTGAGAACTTCAACCGCCACTGCGGCCGACACGACATGAGCGTGGTGGGTGGCGCCGTGGGCAAACCAACCCTTGGCTTCACTGCCGAGGTCGAGGCGCCGGTTGAATTCTTCGCCCATGATGATGCCGGCGATGGGCATGTAGGCGCCGGAGATGCCCTTGGCGCAGGTCATGCAGTCGGGTTCTAGCCCCATGGCCTCGGTCGCCCACATGTGGCCGGAGCGGCCAAATCCGGTCACGACCTCATCGATGAAAAGCTGAATTCCGTATTTGCGCAGGACTTTGGTGATCTTGGGAAAATAGCTGGCGGGCGGGGGGAACATTCCCGCCGACACCGACACAGGTTCGGCAATCATTGCGCCAATGGTTTCAGGCCCCGCAGCCAGGATTTCGCTTTCCAGTTCTTCTGCAAGACGGTCGGTAAACTGGTCTTCGGTTTCGCCCGGCAGGGCGCTGTTCGGCCAGCTCGGATGGCTCACCTGGACCGAGAACCCCATGGGGATCCCGAAGCTCTGGTGCAACTCGGTCGAGCCCCCGAGCGCGCAGGTGGCGATCGTCGATCCGTGGTAGCTGGCCCTGCGCGAGATCATCTTGCGGCGCTCGGGTTCGCCGGCGAAGCCGTTGCCATACCACATGAACTTGATCAGGTAGTCGTTGGCTTCCGATCCTGTCGTGGAGAAGTAGATTCGCGGATTCTTGATTGGCGACAGCGCGGCAATTCGATCGGTCAATTCCATCACGATCGGAACGGTGCGATGTATTGCGGACGAATACATCGGAAGTTCACGCATCTGCCGGTTGGCGGCCTCGATCAGCCGCTCTTCGCTGAAGCCCAGCGAGACACAGTAGAAACAGGAAACGGATTCGATATAGTCTTTGCCGTTCTCGTCAAAAATGAAGATACCCTTGCCCTTGCTGAATACCAGCGGGCGCTCGGATTTCAGCCTCTTCAGGTCGCTGAAACCGAGGAGAATTGCGTCGTTGTGGTAATTGCCGGGTTTTGCCTCGATGTTCATCGTACAGGGTCCTCGCTACCAGGACGCGAACGTTATCAGTCAAAACCGCCACGTCAATCCTTGTTGCGGGCGTGGCTGAATTGCAGCGCCGGCGGCCGTGGCCACCTGGCTTGCAGCTGAAGGGATCCGGCTTTCGGCGGAGCCCCGGATCGTGCGCCATCGGTCGGAAGTGGTATCCGGCATTTCAAGCCCGGACCGAACTATCCTGCAGATGACAGGCGATCCGGCGTGTTAAGGCATTCTGGAGAAGCGGAAGCTGTGCCGCGCACGGCGCGAACGCCTCCCGGCATCTTGGGTGAAAGGCACAGCCCACCGGCACATCCTCGGGGTTTGGCGGATCACCGGCGAGGACCACCCGCTGCCGACGGCGCGAAGGGTCCATTTCGGGGATGGCCGACACCAGCGCCTGAGAATAGGGGTGCAAAGGATTTCCCAGCACCGCCTCGGCCGGACCCTCCTCCACGATCCGGCCCAGATACATCACGGCGACCCGGTCGCTCACGTGATTCACAACCGACAGATCATGGGAGATGAAGATATAGGAGAGACCGAGTGTTTTCTTGAGATCTGCAAGCAGGTTGAGTACCTGGGACTGGATCGAGATGTCCAGGGCCGAGACCGGCTCGTCGAGAATGACGAGTTTCGGCTCCAGAGCAATGGCCCTGGCAATCCCGATCCGCTGCCGTTGCCCTCCGGAGAACTCGTGGGGATAGCGGCTGGCCGCGGCAGGGTCGAGCCCAACCAGGTCGAGCAGTTTCATGACCTTGTCCCGTCGTTCCTGCCTGTTCCCGATCCGGTGGATCTCGAGAGGCTCGGCAATGATGGCGCCTACCGCCATCCGTGGATCCAATGAGGCATAAGGATCCTGGAACACGATCTGGATGTCCCGCCGCCGCCGGCGCAGCTCCGCCGGTGAGAGCGACGTCAGGCTTTCGCCTTGGAACCTGACGATTCCCGCCGTCGGTTCGATGAGCCGTAAAAGAAGCCTTGCCAAGGTGGACTTGCCGCAGCCAGATTCTCCGACGATACCCAGCGTCTCGCCTTCCGCGACACCAAGACTGACGTCGGACACAGCAGCGACCATGCCCTTGCCGTCACGCGAGAGATAGTGCTTGCTCAGGCCATCAGCCTCGATGAGCCAGGTCATGGCAACGGATTCCAGCAGGCGACAGCGTGCGGGCCATCTGGCTTCAGTGCCGGCACATCCGACCTGCAACGCTCCATCACGCGCGAACAGCGGTCTGCGAAACTGCAGCCGGTGCCTCTCTGTCCCGGAGGCGGCACAAGCCCTGGTATGCTGGGCAGACGTTCTCCCCTGGCGACGGTCCGCGGCGACGATCGCAGTAGGCCGGCGGTATACGGATGGCGAGGCCTTTCGATGACACCCAGCGTGCTGCCGGTCTCAACCACCCGCCCGGCATACATGACAGCGATGGCTCCGCACAGTTCCGCAACCATGGCAAGGTCGTGTGTGATCAGGAGAATGGCCAGACCCAGTTCATGCTGCAAGGAGCGGAGCAGTTCCATGATCTGTGCCTGAATTGTCACGTCGAGCGCCGTCGTAGGCTCGTCGGCAATGAGCAGCTGCGGCTGACAGATGATCGCCATGGCGATCATGACCCTTTGGCGAAGTCCGCCAGACAGTTCATGCGGATACTGGTCCAGCCGGCGCTCGGCATTGCCAATTCCGACCTTGCCCAAGACTTCTAGCAGCACTGGCTGGGCTGCCGCGTAGGTCATGCCCCGGTGCAGAAGTAGCGGTTCCGCAATCTGCCGGCCTATGCGCTGCGTCGGATTGAGGCTGGTCATCGGCTCCTGAAAGATCATGCCCATGCGGTCACCACGGATCTTCCGCATACGAGACTCGGGAACGGTCACGAGATCTTCGCCATCGAGCATGATACGCCCCGCCTCGATGCGCGATGGCGGACTGGGCAGGAGCCGCATGATGCTCTGTGCCGTCACGCTCTTGCCACAGCCTGACTCGCCAACCAGTCCGAGGGTCGCGCCTGCCGTCACCTTCAGACTTACATCGTCCACGACCCGGACCGGGCCCTGCTCCGTGTTGAAGCCGACGGTGAGGCCTTCGACGCGAAGCAAGGCATCGTCGATCATTCGAAGACGACGCGGGGAAAATAGAAGGACACGACCCAGTTGGGCATATCCACGATCTCGCTGATCCGGAGGTCGCCGCAGACGCTGCAGAGCATGTAGGCATCGACCGCCGCCATGTTGTGCCGGCTGGAGAGAAGATCGATCATCCCGGATACGGCCGCCTTGGCCGCCTCCATGAGATCCGGCCCGATGCCGGTCGTGACCTCGTAGCCCTTCTCGTCCATGTGACGCGACACGGGACCGGGTGTCGTGAACCGTGGGAAGGCCAGGTTTGCGCCCTTGATCAGCTCGAATTTCGCCGCGAGTGAACACGGGCTTTCGATGGCCGTTCCGCAGACTTCGCCGTCGCCCTGTGTGGCATGGGTGTCACCAACACTGAACAGGCCGCCCGTGACTTCGACAGGCAGATAGAGTTCGGTGCCGGCTGACAGATCGCGAATATCCATGTTACCGCCCATGCGGCGCGGCGGGACAATTGAGTGCAGGCCCGGCTCCGCCGGCGCCAGACCGATCGTTCCGCAGAACGGCTTCAATGGGACGCGCCCGCCGGGACCATACATGGCAGGGGCCAAGGTCGCCGCATCATATTTCCAGATGTGAAGCGCCGGGTCCTTGAACTGATCCGCCAGCAGGCCAAACCCGGGGATATTCGCTGTCCACCCCCATCCCGAAGGAGCGAAATCCAACAGTGTCACCTTGATGGCGTCACCGGGCTCGGCGCCGTCGATGAACACGGGTCCGGCGACCGGATTGACCTTGGCGAAGTCGAGGTTCGGAATGTCGGCAACCGTCGAATCCGGCGTCAGCTGGCCACCCGAGGAATCGACCGGATGGAATTCAATCGACTCGCCCGGAGCAATGCGGACGGCCGGCGCATTATCCCTGTTCCAGCCGAAATGGCACTGGTGCTGGTGAATGGTGTGGTTGTGCTTGTGCATGGTGGTCCTCTCGGCGGCGCCCCCTCCCTCTCCCGGGAGAGGGCGCCGGTTGTGGGGAGCGTCTATTGCGCGTCCTTGGCGAAAATGTAGTCGTAGTTCACCGGAATATGGATGGGATCGGTGAACAGCGCCGGGTCTCCGCCCAGGCGTTCCGAGTGGTAGGTGAAGCGCTTCTCGTTGAAGATCGGCGCCCAGGGCGCATCCTTCAGCACATCGTCGAAAATTCCTTTCCACGAGTCGATGCGCGCCGCGGACTGGTCATCCTTGACCATCGCATCCGCCTTCTCGGCACGGGCGTCGAGTTCCTTGTTACAGTACTTGGACCAGTTCCACCCACCTTCCACGGCACCTGCACAGCCCAGAATGCCGTAGTAGAAGTTGGCCGGGTCAGGGAAGTCGGCAATCCAGGCCATGCCGCCCGACCAGATCATCGGCGCCTTGCCCGATCCGCCTGCCGCAATGACCTCGGCCTGGGCCAGAGAGCGAATTTCAGCCTTGATGCCGACGGCGGCAAGGTCCTGCTGGATGGCCTGCGCGATGCGCGGATTGGGATCGACGTTCATGGCGTAAAGCTCGGTCGCGATCTCGCCGACGCCGGCCTCGGCAAGAAGCTTCTTTGCGCCTTCGGGATCGTAGGCATAGCCGGAGTTGTCGGCATTGTAGCCTGGCATGGCCGGCGGCAGGGCCTGGCTGGCCGGTGCGGCGCGATTGTTAATCAACCTGACGATCCGCTCCTTGTTGATGGCCATGTTCACCGCTTGACGGACCTTGAGATTGTCGAAGGGCGGCTCGGTGACATTCATGGTCACATAACCAGTGTGCAACTGGTTACCCTCGGCAATCAGATCCTCGTTGGCAGCGTCTGCCATGATCTCTGCGAACTGGGCGGGTGGAATGCCGTCGCCCACAATGTCGATCTCACCCTTCTTGAGGCGAAGCACGGCCACGGTCGGATCCTGGCCGAATTCAAAGGTGATGGCATCGAGATAGGGCACACCGGCGCGGAAATAATCCTTGTTGCGCTCGAGCTTGATGTTCTGGCCGGGCACCCATTCGACGAATTTGAAGGCACCAGTGCCCACCGGCATCTTGCCGAAATCGGCCCCGGACTTCTCCACGTCTTCCTTGGGCACGATATAGCCGAAGTTGATGGCCATCAGATGCAGGAAGGTCGCGTCGGGCCGGGTCAGCTTGAAGATCACTGTCTTGTCATCGGGCGTCTCGATCCCCGTGAGGGACGTGGCCTTGCCACCGGCCACATCGTCATAGCCGGCGATCATGCCAAAATAGCCACCGCCCGGACTCTGGGTGGCCGGATTCACGGCCCGCTCGAACGAATATTTGACGTCGGCAGAGGTCATCACCCGGCCGTTATGGAACTTCACGCCGTCCCGCAGCTTGAAGGTATAGGTCAAGCCGTCATCGGAGACCGTGTAGCTTTCGGCGAGGTCTGGCTCGAGCTCGGTGGTGCCGGGTTTGTAGTCCATGAGACCATCGAAGATCGACTTGATGACCGACCAGTTCTGCCAGTCGTAGCCAACATGAGGATCGAGTGTGGTCAGATCATTGTTGAAGGTGATGGTGGCGGCACCGCCCTGCTTGGGCGCATCGGCAAAGGATGCAGGCGCGGCGGCAAAGAGGGCCATGGCGGCCACGGCGGATATCAACAATCGTCTCATGTCTTCTCTCCCTGGTTTGGTTCTTGGTGGTTCACAGTCATAATCATCGCAAGCGAATGCGGGGGTCAATAAGCGGCGCGACGAGATCGGCCATCAGGTTGCCGGCCACGATGAAGCAGGCGGCAACGATCGTCACCCCCATAATGATGGGGATGTCGAGTGACTGGATCGCCTGCCACATGAGCTGGCCGATTCCCGGCCAGCCGAAGACGTTCTCAACCACGACGACACCGGACATGAAGATTCCGACGTCGAGCCCGATCATCGCGACTATTGGCAGGATGGCATTGCGAAGCCCATGCCGCAAGACAACACGCCACTCGCTCATACCCTTGGCGCGCGCGGTGCGAATGTAATCGTTGCGCAACACCTCGATCATCGACGACCGCATCATACGCGAATACCAGCCGCCTCCGGCAAGCCCCAGCGTCAGGGCCGGCAGCACCAGATGCCAGACTGTGCCATAACCGCCAAGCGGCAACCAGCTCAGCAGATAGGCGAAGAGATAGAGAAGCGTAAGTCCCAGCACGAATTGCGGTGTCGAGACACTGACGAAGGACAGGGTCATGGCGACCTTGTCCGCCGTGCGCCCCCGACGGCTTGCAGCATAGATCCCGGCCGGAATACCGATCATGAGCTCTGCCAATATCGCGGCAAGCATGAGGAGCAACGTGGGTGGCAGGCGGGAGGCTATCAGCGGGCCTACATCGGTCTTTCTCGCATATGATCTGCCCAGGTCGCCCTGCACAAGCCGGGACAGATAGGTTGCATATTGTTGGGGGACCGGACGGTCCAGCCCCAGTTGGTGGCGGATCTGCTCGCGTACCTCCGGCGTCGAATTGCGGCCGGCGATCATCGCGACGGGGTCGGCCGGAATCATGAAGGTCAAGGCGAAGGTGACGATGCTGACGCCGAACAGGATCATCACTGACGCCAGCAGCCGCCGCCCTAGATAGGTCAACATCACGAACGCCCCCGCTGGGTTGGATCGAGCGCGTCGCGCAATCCGTCTCCGACCAGGTTGAAGGCCAGCGCCAGGATGAGGATGGCAGCGCCGGGGATAAAGACGAGCCACGGCGCATTAAGAAAATAGGACTGGCTTTCGAAGATCATCATGCCCCAGGCAGGCGTCGGCGGCTGCACGCCGCGGCCGAGAAAGGACAGCATGGATTCGAGCAAAACGGTCGTCGCGATCCCAAGCGTCGCATAGACGATGACCGTTGGAATCAGATGGGGCAGCATGTGACGCAGGAGGATGCGGCCAGTCCCTGCTCCCAGTGCGCGCGCCGCCTCGATATATTCGCGCTCGGAAAGAGCGACGGTCTCGGTATAGATGACCCGCGCGATTTGCACCCAGTTCACCAGGGCGATGACAAGAATCACGATGTTCAGTCCCGGCTTGAGAATGGCCGCCAGGGCGATGGCCAGAAGCAAGGGCGGGAACGCCATCATGAGATCGGTCAACCGCATGATCGCGGCCCCGGCCAAGCCTCTGACATAGCCGGCCAGGAGGCCCAGGGCGGTACCTGTCACAACGGCAAGTCCATTGGCCACGATGCCGATGAGCAACGATGTCCGCGCGCCAAAGAGCAGGCGTGAAAACTGATCGCGGCCATTCGTATCGGTGCCGAACCAAAAGCGCAGGCTCGGCGGAAGGGGTGACCCTTCAAGCGTCAGTCCATCGAAGAACTGCTCGGTCGGATCATAGGGTGCGACAAGCGGTGCAGCCACCGCGGCCACGACAAACACGATGATGATTGCCACGCCTGCGACCGCCAGACGGTCCCGGCGGAAGCGCACCCAGAATCCGCTCATAGGCCTATGACGTTCCCCATGGTATCTGCAATCTAGTCCTCCGGAACAAGTCCGCACAAGCCGCCAATTTGCATTATGCCGGCCTATTTGCGCATGGCCACATGCCGGGCCATGACGCAAAGCAACTCGAACATCATTGTGGCGCCGGCCAAGGCCGTCAGGTTGCCGAGGTCGAAGGGCGGAGCCACTTCCACCACGTCCGCGCCTATGATGTCGACACCGTCGAGCAGCCGCAGCATCTGCTGCGTCTCCCGGGTGGTGAAGCCGCCAACCTCCGGCGTACCGGTCCCTGGCGCCATGGAGGGGTCGATGCAGTCGATATCGAAGGACACATAGGTCGGTCCGCCGGCCGCGATCGACCTCGCCTCCTCCATCACGTCTTCGATGCCGCGCCGCACGCACTCTTCCATATAGATGACGCGCATACCCTGGGCTCGCGCCCAGTCATGTTCGCCGGGCTCGTAGATCGATCCGCGGATACCGATCTGCACCACCCGCTTCGGATCGAGCAGTCCCTCCTCGACCGCCCGGCGGAAAGGCGTTCCGTGAGTATAGGGATTGTCGCCGAAATAGGTATCATTGGTGTCGGAATGGGCATCGAAATGGATCATGCCGACCGGCCTGCTCCTGGCCACGGCACGCAGGACGGGTAGGGTCGTCAGGTGATCGCCGCCAGCAATCAGCGGTATCGCGCCGGCGGCGGCAATCGCGTCGATTCCGGACTCGATACGTGCCAGGCCATCGAGAAGGTTGATCGGGTTGACCGACACGTCGCCGACATCGGCGACCCGAGCCAGGCTGAAAGGCTCGGTCCCCGAAACATGGTGGACCCTCCGCATGAGGCTGGACTGGCTGCGGATTTCGCGCGGGCCATGACGGGCGCCGGCCCGGTTCGTCGTTCCTCCATCCCAGGGAATGCCCAGCAAGGCGATATCGAGCCCCTCCGCCGTTGCAACCGACGGCAGCCGCATGAATGTCGTGGGACCGGCGAAGCGCGGCACCACGGCCGCGTCGATCGGTTGATAGGGTGTGTCGGTCACATTGGTCTCCCGGTCAAGAATGGTCAGGTGATTGGAATTTCAGAGCATTGCTGCGCCACCATTGGCGCCAAGGCATTGGCCGGTGAAGAATGTGGCGCCGGGGCCCGCGAGAAACATTACGGCCGCGGCGATCTCTTCCGGGCGGCCGATGCGCCCGAGCGGATGCGCCGTCTCGAGGGTCTTCTGTGCTTCCGTCAGGCTCTCGAATGCCAACAGGGGCGTGTCGGTGGGTCCGGGTGCCACCGCATTCACCAAGATCCGTGGCGCGAATTCCCTGGCCCATGACCGCGTCAACCCGAGCATAGCCGCCTTGGTGGCGCAGTAGACGGAGGCGTTGGCGCGGCCGAGATAGGCAAGCTCAGAAGCGATGTTGATGATGCGAGCACCCTCGCCGAGATGAGGCATCATTTCACGAGTCACCAGAATGGCGCCACGAACGTTCACTGCAAAATGCCGGTCGATGTGGTCCGCTGTCACGGCGTCGAGTGGCGCTTCCTGCATGATGCCTGCATTGTTCACCAGGACATCGACGCCGCCGAGTTCGCCCGCGGCCTGGGCGACGGCGCAGGCGATTTCCGCTTCGCGGGTCAGATCGCAGGATATGATCGGCACCGTGCCGTCGCCTTTGGCAAGGTCGAGGCCAATGACGCTGGCCCCCTCATCCATGAACATCCGCGCAGTGGCATAGCCGATCCCGTTGGCGGCGCCGGTGATCACAATCCGCTTGTTCCGCATCGCATTCACCATGGCACTTCTCCGCGATCAACGCCGACCGATTGCCCAGTGATGTTCCGGGCCCGGTCCGAGGCCAAGAACAGATAGGTATCGGCCATGTCCTCGGGCTCCATCAGGCCCGGCAGAGCCTGCCCCGTTACGATCGACTGCAACACATCCTGTTCCGGCAGCGACCGGCGTTCGGCCATGTTCTTGAGCGAGCGCATGGAGGCCTCGGTCCTCACCCAGCCCGGGCATACCGCGTTGACGCGGATGCCGCGTGGTCCCAATTCCCTGGCCCAGGTCTTGGTCAGACCGATAATCGCGTGTTTCGATGCCACATAGGCGCCGAAGAGCGGCTCCGCCACCCGCCCCCAAATCGACGCCGTATTGATGATCGCAGCGCCCGCCGCCATCTTCACCAGGGCGCGGCGGGTGACGATTTGCGTGCCGATCACGTTGATTTCGATGATGCGGCGGAAGGTGGCTTCGACATCCTCGCCGCCTTCGGCGATGGGTGTCAGCCGTTCGAGACCGGCATTGTTGATCACTATGTCGATGCGTCCCAAGGGGCCTATAGCCTTTTCGACGTCGGCCGGGCTGACAATGTCGGCGACGACGCCGTGAGCGCCGATCGACCGAGCCGCAGCCACAACGGCGGGGTCATCGGCAAGAAGGGTGAGGTTCGCGCCCGCTGCGGCGAAGCCCTTGGCTATGCCCAGACCGATGCCGCGGCTGGCACCGGTGATGACCACCGACTTTCCTTCGAAATCCAAGCTCATCGCTGATCGCCGGTTTCACTGCGAATGAGGTGCAGAACGTCGTTACGCAACTTGAAGAAGGTCTCGCTTTCACGAATGTCGAGATTGCGCACGGGCCCAAGGGCCGCAGCCACGTCGATATCGCGCAGCACGCGCGCCGGCCGAGCCGAAAACAGGATGATGCGGTCGGCGAGAAAGACTGCCTCCTCGACATCATGGGTGACGAAGATGATGGTCTTGGCTTCCTCGGCCTGGATCTGCCGCAACTCCACCTGCAACCGTTCCCTGGTCAAGGCATCAAGGGCGCCGAATGGCTCGTCCATGAGCAGGACGTCGGAACCCGCGGCAAGTGTTCGGGCAATGGCCACCCGCTGCCGCATCCCGCCGGAAATGCGGTTCGGAAATGATTTGGCAAAATCCTCGAGCCCGATCAGCCGCAGGTAATGGTCAACGCGCTCGCTGCGTTCCGCCGCCGAGAGATCGTCCCGGTACCTCATGCCGAATGCGATGTTCCCCTCGACAGTCAACCACGGAAAGGACGAATAGGATTGAAACACCATCCCCCGGCGGCGGTCCGGCTTGGTGACGACTTCGCTGTCGAGGCGGATCGTGCCTGCGGACGGCGTATCAAGTCCGCCGACCATCCGCATCAATGTCGTCTTGCCGCAGCCCGATGGACCAAGGAACACCACCAGCGATTTGCGCCCGATGGACAATGACGTGTTCGACACCACCGGCACGGGACCGAAGGACTTGGTCACTTGGTCGAATTCCAGGTAGTTGCCCGACACGCCTTGTCCACCCTCAGACATATTTGAACATGCGCCGATGCAGGGCGCGCAGTACCTGGTCTGTGACAAGGCCGATCAGGCCGATGACGACGACGCCGGCCATGACTTCTGGCGTCTTCACATACCGGCGGGCCGACCAGATCACGAATCCAAGACCTGAATCCGCCGCCACGATTTCCGCAATCACCAGATAGGTCCAGCACCAGCCCAGGGTAATGCGAAGATTGTCCATCAGCGTCGGACCCATCGCCCGAAACGCCACATCGGTCAGCACCTGACGCGGCCTCGCACCCAGGGTGAACGCGATCTCCACATATTCATGTGGAACCCGCCGCATGTCATCGGCGACGAGCAGAACCAACTGGAAGAAGGTCCCCAGCCAGAGCAGGAAAATCTTTGTTTCCTCGCCAACGCCGAACCAGATGATCGACAGCGGAACGAGCGCCGGCACCGGCAAATAGCGTATGAAGTCGATGATCGGTTCCAGCGCGGCACCGACGATCCGGTAACTGCTCATGAGAATGCCGATCGGAATCGCCATCGCGGCCGCAATCAGAAATGCAATCCACACCCGCAGACTCGACACCAGAGCATGCCACAGAAGGTGCTGGCCTGTGATCATGGCCCACAGTGCCGACAGAACCCGGCTGGGCGACGGCAGGAACTGCGGCGCGATAAACCCAGCCCGCGCTACCAGTTCCCAGGTCAGCAGAACGGCCGCGGCCATGATCACGCCGATGGTGATCTCGGCGCGCACCGAGGCCTTCCCACGAAAGGCGAACAGCCCGCCCAACATTTCCCCTCTCCGCCCCCTCGCGGCAGCGACCGCTCGGCTCCTAGAGCCCGTTGATGACCGCGTTGTCGATCTGCTGATTGGATTCGAGCTTGTTGTCGGCCGCGCCGTTTTCGAGATTGAGCTCCATCACCGTGTCAAAAATGTCATGCAGCTTGCCGCGCCCGCCAGCCGGGCCCATGTAGGCCTTGGCCTCTGACAGCGGCGTGTAGGCAAGGCTGGTGGCCAGAATCTCAGTCACATCAGCCGGCGTGAGCCCGAAATGCGGCGCTGCCATTTCCGCATATTTGTCCGGCTCGGCGACACTGAAATCCACCGCCTTGTAAATGCATTTGAGGAAACTTGCATATTTCTTGGGGTTCGCCGCGAGATCCTCCTTCCGCGCGGTGATGACATCGATGATGATGCCACGGTAGTCGCTGGACGACAGCATGACGCGTGCTCCCGGGCGGGTCGAGTTCTTGACCGCCTGGGACATGAAGGGCTCGTATGTCGCGATTGCAGCGATCGACGAGTCGGCAAAGACCGCGGCAGTATCGGCCGTCGCGATGTCCTTGATCTGCAGGTCGTTCAGGGTGAGTCCCGCCTTCTTGAGCTCCATCTGCAACAGCAGACGTGCGGGTATATTCGGTTCGGCAGCCACCGTCTTGCCCTTGAGATCGGCCACGGACTTTACCGCGTCGTCGCTGATCACACCGTCCCCACCGACCGATTCGTCGATCACTCCGATAATGACGCCAGGCGTGTCGGCATCACGAGGCCGCCCCTGATGTTCGCCGACGGTGCGCATGTCGACTTCTATGTCACCACGGGCATAGGCTGCCATGACGTTCGAGCGGTCGTCTTCGAACTTGTAGTCGACTTCGAGCCCTTCCTCCTGGAAGCAGCCGAGATCATTGGCCACGTGAACCGGGGCAAATCCCAACCAGGTCGGGGCCAGCATGCGGATCACTTCGGCGGATTGGGCCTGGTCCGATGAGATGGCCAAGGCCAAAAGAGCTGTACCTGCGTAAAGCCTTTTCATGATTTCCTCCCATGACAGCTTTGAATAACGTCATAGTCAGAAAGTTTTACATTGAAATCCATCACGAATTTTGGAAAGAATTTTTGAGAATCCTCGATGTAACTTCCTCCTTCATCTGGGTCTGGGGTCATGCGCCGTCTCGACAACATCGACCTGCGGCTGCTGCGGGTCTTCGTGGTTCTGGTCGATGCAGGTGGTTTTGCCGACGCACAGATTACCCTCAACCTTTCGCAGTCGACACTCAGCACCCACCTGTCCGAACTCGAAAAGCGCATCGGCGCGCAACTTTGTCTCCGGGGCCGCCGCGGCTTCCGCCTCACCGATGTCGGACAGGCGACCTATGATGCTGCCCGCAAGCTCTTTGCCGATATCGACGACTTTCAGGCGCGGATCAGCGCGGCCAGCGGCGGCATCACCGGACGGTTGAAGATCGGGTTGTCGGATGGCGTCTTCACCAGCGTTCATCTTGGCATGCAAAGGGTGATGGCCAAGTTGATGAAGCCGGATTTCGATGTGTTCATCGATCTCTTCCTGGGGACACCCTCAGAACTTGAGCGACGACTTTCGGATGGCGACCGAGACATCGTCATCGGGCCGCTGTCGCAGATGGCCCCCGGTATCGTCTACAAGCCGCTCTTCGACGAACCTCACTTCCTCTACTGCGGCAAGGATCATCCGTTGTTCCGGCGGAAGGATGCGACGATCAGTCAATCCGACATCGACGCGTCACGGTTCTCGGTCCGCGGCTACCGGCAATTCGACGATCTTTACCGCGTCGGACATCCGCGCGCCGGTGCCTCAACCATTCACATGGAAGCGCAACTCATGCTGATCCTGTCGGGACGTTTCATCGGCTTCCTGCCCGATCATTTCGCGCTGCGTTGGGTGCGCGACGGCATGCTGAGAGCCATCAAACCCCGCACATACGCATTCACTTCGCTCCACAACATTGCCTACCGTCGGAGTGACAGCGAGCGCCTGCTGATCCAGGCGTTTCTGGGAAGCCTTCAGGAGCCTAGGGTGATCCGGCGCAGCAAGTCTGCACCGGCTGCAACGGATTGATCCGGTTGTCCTCAGGAGCGAGGCCAACTGAGCCTTTCCACGAGACAGGGCATGCGGGCGCGGCGCGCGCGCCATGCACTTCGGTGCCATTGACGCTTCCTTTATCGCGTAATAGCGTGCTGTCCCGGTGTTAGGGTTTCAGCCCATGGGAGGTGGTCACATGGACCAATTCTCGGCCCATCGACTTGACAATCGCACGACCGTCCAGGCGACCAGCACGGCGGTTCTGGTCGTCGACATGCTGAAAGACTTCTGCATCGCGGGAGGCGCCATGGTCCTGCCAGGATACGAACGCCTCCTCGGGCCCCAGAATGCGGTGATCAAGGCCGTCAGGCAAGCCGGTGGAACGATCGTCTTCATCATCGACTCCCACCGCCCTCAGGCCCGGCGCGAGCGGGAATTCCTGAAACGGACCCCCCATTGCTTCGAAGGCTCCGCCGGAGCCGAGGTCGTTCCAGAACTCGATCAGCAGGACGACGACCTGCGGGTGATCAAACGGCGCTACTCCGGTTTCTTCAACACCGATCTTGACCTCACCCTGAAGGACATGATGGTCGACACGGTTGTCGTCATGGGCGTGGTCACCAACATCTGTGTGAGATCCACGGTTCACGATGCCTTCTTTCATGGTTACAAGGTGATCGTTCCGGAGGACTGCTGTGCCGCGACCGGGCCGCGCGAACAGATTTCGTCGCTCTACGACATCGCGACGCATTTCGGCACAGTGACAGACTCCAGGGCCGTCATTCGCGCCCTCGAAACGGGCATGCCGATCGAAAACATGGAAATTCCTGCATAGCCGGCAGACGTGTTCAAGAAACCAGAACGGGAGGAGATCCGACAATGACAAGGGGCTTGGTGGTACCGCGGCGCTTGAGCCGCCGGCGCTTTATCGGAGCAGGCATTGGAGGGATTGCAGTCAGCAGTCTCGGGATGCCGACGATCGTGCGTGCGGCCGAACCGATCAGGATCGGCATCCTGCAACCATTTTCGGGCGGACTTGAAGTGCTGGGAGAACAGGGTGCGCAGGGCACAGAGATGGCTCTCCTCGAGGCGAACGAGGCCGGTGGCGTGCTTGACGGCCGGATGTTCGAAATCGTCAGGGCGGATACCAAGACCGATCCGAAGACGGCAGTTGAAAAGACGAACGAGTTGATCCGCAGCCAGAAGGTCACGGCGATCATCGGACCGGTGACCAGCGCCGAGCGGGATGCGATCCAGTCGACGGTGGAGAGGTTCAAGACGCCACTTCTCTACGCAACCGACTACGAGGGCGGTGTCTGCAGCCGCTACATCACCTGCTACAGCGCGCTGCCGGCCCATTGGGTCGCGCCGCTTGTGCCCTATGCCGTCGAGAACATCGGCAAGAGCTTCTATCTCCTCGGCAGCGACTATGTGTGGCCGCAGAAGATGAATGCCGCCTACAAGGCGGAGGTCGACAAGGCCGGGGCGAAGGTCGTCGGCGAGGAGTATGGGGCCTGGGGCGCCAAGGACTATACGCCTACGCTCCGCAAGATCGAGAGTGCCGGCGCCGACACCGTGGTCATTACTCTGGTCGGTGCGGATGCGGTGACATTCGTAAAGCAATTCGCGGCCTCGTCGCTCAAGGGCAAAGTGCGCCTCATCTTCTTCGGCTTCAGCGAAAACTATCTGTCAGGTCTGACAGCGGACGAATCGAATGGCATTGTCGGATCGGCGAACTTCATCGCGACCCTCGACAAGCCCGAGGCAAAGGCGCTGGTCGACAAGGTGCACAAGCGCTATGGCGACACTGCCGTGGTGTCCAACACGGTGGATGCCCACTATGCGCTGACGCGCTTCTTCGTGGAGGGAGTCAAAAAGGCCGGCAGCGACGACAAGGAGCAGATCACCGATGCCATGGTCGGGCAATCGCTGATGTCGGGCAATGGCGAGGTGACGCTCCGCGCTTCCGATCGCCATGCCGACTTGAACGTGCTCATCGTCGAAGCCCAGGATGGCAAGATGAAGCTCCTGAAGGACCTCGGACTGATCAAGGCGCCCAGTCAATGCGGCTGAGCGGGACGCGTGCCTGATCCCCAGTCTCCTCTGCTCGAGGTCGACCAGGCCACGATGCGCTTCGGCGGCATCGTGGCGCTGGCTGGCCTTTCCCTATTGGTGGGGCGCGGCACCTTGCGATGCATCCTCGGCCCCAACGGGTGCGGCAAGACCACGCTGTTCAACATCATCACGGGCGCCCTCAAACCGACGTCGGGCCGCATCAGGTTTCAGGGCAAAGACATCGCCGGCCTGCCGCCGCAGGTGATTGCCCGCTTGGGGATATCCCGGAAATTTCAGGTTCCGGCACTCTATCCGGAACTGAGTGTCATCGAGAACCTGGCGGTGCCATTGGCAGCGAGGAATCGCAACCCCACCATCGCATCACTGCTGCGCATGCCGGCGGCGACCACAACCCTGACCGATATCCTGGCCTTCTCCGGTCTGGAGCGAAAGAGGCATGTGAGTGCCGCCGAACTCTCCCATGGCGAGAAGCAGCGCCTCGAGATTGGCATGCTTCTGGCAGTCGATGCCGACCTGCTGCTTCTCGACGAGCCGACGGCAGGCATGTCCAGGGGCGAGACAAAGGCGGTGGCAGACCTTGTCAATCAACTCTGCGCGGAGCACGGAAAGACCGTTCTGGTGATCGAGCATGACATGAATTTTGTCAGGGATCTCGGATGTCCGGTCCTGGTCATGGCGCGGGGGGCCATCATCGCGGAAGGCGACTTCGACACGATCCGCCAGGACCAGCGGGTCATTGAATCCTATCTTGGCCGGGCGAATTGATGTTGAGGGTCGGCGATGTTGTCTGTGGGTATGTTCAGGGCAGCCGGGTGCTGGACGGCCTGTCGCTGACCATCGGCCACGGCGAGGTCGTCGCGCTCCTGGGGCGCAACGGCATGGGCAAGTCCACCCTGCTGCGAACGATCACCGGCCATCTCAAGCCGGCCAGCGGCAACATTACAATGGGTGAGCGGGACATTACCGGCCTGCCGCCCTATCGCATCGCGCGTGCCGGTGTGGGCTATGTGCCACAAGGCCGGGAAATCTTCGCCGATTTCACCGTCGAGGAAAATCTCAGGCTGGGCGTTCTGGGCAAGGCGGAGCTTGCCAACCAGGTTCCGGCCTGGGCCTTCGACCTGTTCCCGGTGCTGGCGGAGCGAAGGACGCAGCGGGCCGGAACCATGTCAGGCGGGCAGCAACAGCAGTTGGCGATCATGCGCGCCCTCGTCGGGGCTCCATCACTGGTGCTGCTGGATGAGCCCTCCGAGGGGATACAGCCGTCCATCGTTCACGATATCGGCGGCGCACTCCGGCGTTATGCAGAGGGCAAAGACCTCAGCATCCTGCTGGTCGAGCAGAACCTCGATCTTGTCCTCATGCTCGCCACACGGGTCCTGTTCATCGAGAATGGCAGGATCGTCGAAGAATCAACCGACATGTCGCGCCTCAGCACGGACGCATCCCTCATCAACAGATATCTTTCAGTGTAGCGCGCTCATGGAGACAGTCTTCGCCATCGGCCTTGATACAGTGAGTTTCGTGCTCACGCTGTTGCTGGTGACACTGGGTCTCGTCGTCATCTACGGGATGATGAACGTCATCAACATGGCGCATGGCGAATTGTTCCTCGTTGGCGCCTACACGCTGGTTGCGGTTCAGGCGGCAGGCGGCCCGTTCTGGCTCGGCGTGTTGCTGGCGCCCATCGTCGTCGGCGCCATCGGCCTGCTGATCGAGGAACTGGTCATCCGGCATGTTTATGGCCGGGCCATCGACACGATTCTCGCGACTTGGGGCATTTCACTGGTGCTGAAGCAGGGGATCATCGTCCTGTTCGGCCCCCAGGCCATTAGCGTGGCGACACCACTCCCCGGGGCCGTGCAACTGGCTGGAATCGAATATCCCTCCTACCGGTTGCTGATCATGCTGGTCTCGGCTTCGCTCGCCGCCGCAATCTACTTCGCCCTCTATCTGACCCCCGTAGGACTGCAGATTCGCGGGGTGATCGCCAACCGGGCGATGGCGGGCTCCCTCGGCATCAATACCCGTCTGATGGATCGCGGTACCTTCGCCATCGGCGCGGGACTTGCCGGCATCGCTGGCGCGGTCATGGCCCCGATCATGAGTGTCGATCCGCAGATGGGCGTGGGCTTTCTCATACCCGCGTTTCTCGCCGTGCTCGTCGGCGGTTTGAACTCGCTGGTCGGAGCGATCTTCGGAGCCGGCATCATCGGCGGAGCCACGACCACGTTTTCCAGCTTCATGTCGCAGGCATTGGCGCAGATTCTGGTCTTTGCGCTGGCGATCGTCATCATCCGCGCCTTCCCGACCGGGCTGTCCAAGAGGGGGCGCTAGGGACCATGGTTCCATCCCGCTTCCTCACCGCCGCAATCTGGGCTGCTTTCGCTCTGGCACCGCTTGTCCTGAACGACTGGCGCGTCAGCCAGCTTGCCCAGTTGCTCACCTATGGTCTCTTCGCGCTCTCGCTGGCCTTCATCTGGGGTCAGGCTGGCATTCTGTGCTTCGGGCAGGCAATCTTTTTCGGGATCGGGGCCTATGTGATGGCGCTGATCACCCTCGGCAAGGTTCCATGGATCGGTGAAAGCCAATGGATCGGCATGCTGTTCGGGGCCTGCGCGGCCGCAGCCGCGGCGGGATTGTTCGGGCTGTTTCTGTTCGGGGGCCGCGGCCTCTCGGGAGCCCATCTCGCTATCGTGACATTGTGCGCCTCGGTCATTGCCGAAGTGGGCGCCAGGCGTTGGGACCTGATCGGCGGCTTCAATGGCCTGCTCGGCGTACCCCCGCTGCTCTGGCCATTCGACCGGGCGGATCCATACTTCACATCGCTGGAGACCTATTTCTTCATTCTGGCCGTGGTGGCCGGAGCTTACGCCATTCTGCTGTGGCTCGGCCGATCCGCATTCGGCACGGCGCTGGCGGCGATCCGAAGCAACGAGGAACGCACCCGGTTCTTCGGCTATGACGTCATGTCGGCCAAGCTGTTCGCCTTCGTCGTCTCGGCCGCCACCGCCGGACTTGCTGGGACCTTGTTCACGGCCCAGTTCGGCTTCGTCTCGCCACCATTGGTCGGTTTCGCGCTATCCACCGAAGTCCTCATCTGGGTCGCCGTCGGCGGCAGAGGCGTATTGATGGCAGCCCTGCTCGGAGCCATTCTGGTCCGGTCGGTCGAGAACACCCTGTCGGATACGCTCGGCGAATACTGGTTGCTGACCATGGGACTGCTGTTCATTGTCGTGGTCGTGTTCGCGCCACAAGGGCTGTTCGGAAAATGGCTCCGGCTTCCCCTCTCCTCGCGGCTACGGCAAGGCGCCGGCGCCGAAACTCGGTCCGATCGGGGCTGAATTGACATTTCACGAGAGGCCGCTAACCAGACACGGCAACCAGAAGGCCCGCCCCCCGCATGACCAAGCCCTGCATCATTTGCGTCGCAATAACTGGATCGCTTCCCACCAAGCAGGATAACCCGGCCGTTCCCATCACCGTCAGCGAGCAGGTCGAGAGCACACAGGAGGCCTTCGAAGCCGGTGCCAGCATTGCCCATTGCCATGTACGGGACGACGCCGGAAGACCGACATCGGATCCCGAACGCTTTGCCCGTCTGAAGGAAGGCCTGGAGAAGCATTGTCCGGGCATGATTATTCAATTGTCCACCGGCGGCCGCTCGGGGGCGGGCACGGCCAGAGGCGGCATGCTGCCGCTCCGCCCCGACATGGCTTCGTTGTCGGTGGGTTCCAACAATTTTCCCACCCGGGTCTATGAGAACCCGCCGGATCTGGTGGACTGGCTCGCTGGGGAGATGATGAAATACGAGATCAAGCCCGAGATCGAGGCCTTCGACCTGTCGCACATCGTGCAAGCTGCCGGCATGGCCCGCGATGGACGTTTGAAGGGCCCGCTCTATGTCCAATTCGTCATGGGCGTGAAGAATGCCATGCCGGCCGACGAGCGGATCCTCGACTTCTACATCGAGACGCTCTCCCGGCTGGCGCCCGACGCCCAGTGGTGTGCGGCCGGCATTGGCGCGAGCCAGATCACACTCAACGAATGGGCGATCTCGAAAGGCGGTCATACGCGCGCCGGGCTGGAGGACAATGTCCGGCTCGACAAGCACACGCTTGCGCCTTCGAATGCCGCCCTGGTACGCCGCGCCGTGGCGATCTGTGAGAGGCTCGAGCGGCCGGTCGCGAGCTGGCAGCAGGCCCGCCAGATGCTGGGTCTGCGCAACGCGGCATGAGCGGGCGCTAAAGTGGACCATGGAAATTCTGGTCAAGCGCTGCCAAGGCCTGTAAGTAACGGCCGATCATCGATTCAGGAGAATTACGCCAATGAAGTCGCGTGCCGCTGTCGCCTTTGAAGCCGGGAAACCGCTGGAGATCGTCGAAGTCGATGTGGAAGGCCCGAAGGAAGGCGAGGTCCTCGTCGAGATCAAGGCGACCGGCGTCTGCCATACGGACGACTTCACGATCTCTGGCGCGGATCCTGAAGGCCTGTTCCCGGCCATTATGGGACATGAAGGCGCCGGTGTCGTTGTCGACGTTGGCCCAGGCGTCAAGTCGCTGGCGAAAGGCGATCACGTCATTCCGCTCTACACGCCGGAATGCCGGGAGTGCGAATATTGCCTCAATCCCAAGACCAACCTATGCCAGAAGATCCGCATCACCCAGGGCAAGGGCCTGATGCCGGACGGCACCTCGCGCTTCTCCTACAAGGGCCAGAAGGTCCATCACTACATGGGGTGCTCGACATTTTCCAACTATACCGTGCTGCCGGAGATCGCATTGGCCAAGGTGCGGCAGGACGCGCCCTTCGACAAGATCTNNNCGGCTGCGGCGTCACCACCGGCATTGGCGCGGTCATCAATACCGCCAAGGTCGAGGAAGGATCGAACTGCGTGGTCTTCGGCCTGGGCGGCATCGGGCTGAACGTGATCCAGGGCTTGCGCCTCGCCGGCGCCAACATGATCGTGGGCGTCGATCTCAACGATGATCGCGAGGCTTGGGGCCGCAAGTTCGGCATGACCCATTTCGTCAACCCGAACAAGGTGACCGCCGATCTGGTGGCTCATCTCGTCGACCTGACCGGCGGCGGGGCAGACTACACCTTCGAGTGCATCGGCAATGTGAAAGTAATGCGCATGGCGCTCGAGTGCGCGCACAAGGGCTGGGGTCAGTCAATCATCATCGGTGTTGCCGGCGCAGGCCAGGAAATCTCTACCCGACCCTTCCAGCTGGTGACGGGCCGGTCATGGCGCGGCACGGCCTTCGGCGGCGCACGGGGCCGGACCGACGTTCCGCGGATCGTTGACTGGTACATGAACGGCAAGATCGAAATCGATCCGATGATCACGCATATCCTGCCGCTGGAAAAGATCAACGAGGCCTTCGACCTCATGCACGCGGGCAAGTCGATCCGCAGCGTAATCACCTTCTGACGCCCGTTTCAGTCCCGAAACAGCAGACACGCTTCATCTGATGCCTGCCCGCAGGCGTCAGATACGAAGTCCCGTGGCCGCATCAAACAGATAGGCCCGATCAGTAGCAAATTCGAAGGCGATCGGTGCGCCGACCGGCTGACGGTAATCCCGTGGGCCCCTGGCGACGACGAACTGTTCGCCGATCCGAACCGCAACCAGTGTCTGGTCGCCGGTCGGCTCCAGCGAGTAGAGCGTGGAGGCCAGGTGGCCTTTACCATTTGCAGCAACGTTCACGTCTTCCGGGCGGATGCCGAGGACGACATTCTTGCGCGATCCCTTGCTCACGCCGGCCACCTCCGTGTCAGGACCACGGAACGTGCCGTTCTCGATATCGCCTTTGATCAGGTTCATGGGCGTCGAGCCGATGAAGCCGGCCACGAAGATATTTGCGGGATTATTATAGACTTCGTCGGGCGTACCCAGTTGCTGGATCTTGCCCTGATCCATCACGGCGATTCTGTCTGCCAGGGTCATGGCCTCGACCTGATCATGGGTGACATAGACCGTCGTGGTTTCCAGTTCGCGCTGTATGTGCTTCAACTGTCCACGCATGGTCAGGCGCAATTTCGCGTCGAGGTTCGACAAGGGTTCATCCATGAGGAAGACCTGCGGGTGCCGCACCACGGCACGCGCGAGCGCAGCCCGTTGCCGCTGTCCACCCGAAAGCGCCTTTGGCTTGCGGTCCAGGAGTTCCCCCAACTCGACGATCTCGGCAGCCTCCCGCACCATCCGGTCGTGTTTGTCGGCCGGAATGCCGCGCATGCGGAGCGGAAACCGGATGTTCTCGTAGATCGACATATTCGGATAGAGCGCATAGCTCTGGAAGACCATGGCCACATCGCGGTCGCGGGCGTCCACATCGTTCACGCGCTCATCGTCGATCAGGATATCGCCGGATGTCGGATCCTCGAGTCCGGCGATCATGCGCATGGTGGTGGTCTTGCCGCATCCCGACGGCCCAAGAAACACCATGAATTCCTTGTCCCTGATTTCGAGATCAATGCCGTCCACGCCGACGACGGAGCCCCAGGACTTGGTGATCTTCTTTAGGCTGATATGTGCCATGGCTTAATCCCCCCTCCCCGGTCGGCGGTCTGCCTCACATGGGTCATGTGATTGTCAGTCTCATATATTCGACACATTTGCAAGAATTGAACGCAAATGTTTCGTATTATCCAAGACCTCTTCAGGCAACTCGGTGTCTCCCCGATCAGGTCAGCCCATTCACGCCTGACGTTCAAGGCGGCTTGCACCGACTAACCGGCCAGTGGAACTGCCCACTCCCATTCGCCACCCAAACCATCGGCCATATCGCCCCGGCCAGGACCCGATTCTCCGCCGACGGTCGAGGTCCAGTCGATGGGCCCAGCCGATCCGCTCAATACATCTCCCTGAGCTCAGCCAGTTCCCTGGCGAGACCCGCCTCGTCTTTGCGCGCCACCAGTTCGGCTATCGTGTGGAGGCGCGGCCCTATCAGCGCTCCGGTCACGGTGAAGAATTCGTCTTCGTCAATAACTTCAGTGGGTCGCCCCTCTTCGGCAAAAAGAAGGGCTACACAGGCGATGGCGTTAACGGCAACATTCGGATTGACCAGCCCGAAGAATCTGTGACGTTCGGCGATTGGTCCGATGCGCGCAACAGGCCCCTGGCCTACGAGGGCAATCAGAATGCGGGCCAAAAATTCAGTCTCTGATGCCGCCTGATCTTCTGCGATGGCTGCAAGACTGCGGCGCGCGGCATCGACCCGATGTTCCAGCACGAGATAAGGCGGATTTGAGTACCGCTCGATCACGTGAATCGCTGCCCGGAAGAAATAGGCGTTGAACAGCGGATTGTGGATCAGGCTGTTTTCCCGGATCCCCGTTGCGACCTCGTGCATGAGTCCCGGGGTGAAAGGCGAGGGCAGTTTGCGCCAGCCCGGCACGAACATGGAAATCGCAAGATTGGCACTCCAGCTCATAAAACGGTCAGCCAGCCGTGCGGTCTGCGCCACGGCCCGCGAAAGGAATGGCGCCCGGTTCGGTTCGTCGCTGGCAAAGCGATCCGCGTTGGAAAGATCCCTGGCGTAGAATTGGGCGGTGCGCAGTCCGTCGCGAACACCGGCGGCGGCGCACACGGCGTGTGCCGCCAGGGAGTCGGCTGTCTTGAATGCTATCGTCATGGCACGATATCAGCCCTTAACGGCACCCATCGTCAAGCCGCGTGACAGATGGTTCTGAATGAGAACGATCAGCAGCAGCGCGGGGAAGAAGGCAAGGAAGCCTACCAGCGCAATGGCGTTGTAGATGATGCCATCCGAGCCGCCGGAGAAATTGGCCAAGGCGACAGACAACGGATAGGCATTCTTGCTGGCGATGATGAGGGTGAACAGATATTCGTTGATGGCGAAGATGGCCGCGATAACCGCCGCCGTAATGATGCCGGGAAGGCACATCGGAATGATGATCGACCACAGGATACGAAGGTCGGAGGCACCGTCGGTCCTTGCGGCATCCTCGATCTCATGTGGAATATCGATCATGTAGGAGCGGATGATCCACACGACGATGGACAGATTCATGGCAGCATAGACCAGCATCAGCGCCCAGGCCGTGTCGAGGATGCGGAGTTGCCCGAACAACACAAAGATAGGTATGGCGACGGCAGCGGGGGCCATCATCTTGGTAGACAGGATATAGAAGCCAATGTCCTCGCGGCCCCTGTAGCTGTAGCGGGCCAGCGAATAGGCGGCAGGAACACCAAGCACAAGGCAGATCAGAACGCTGCCGGAAACGGCGATCACCGAGTTCATGAAGTAATTCATGATCGGCCATTCGGCCCAGATCTTGGCCCATGTCTCGATCGAAATCGTCGGGAAATAAATCGGCGTCGGGGCTATGATTTCGTTGCGCGGACGCAACGCGATGGTGGCGAAGAACACGATCGGCAGAAGGCAGAACAGGCCCCATGCCGCAAGAATGATATTGCGGCCGATCGACAGCTTGTTGAAACCGGCCATCAATCCCTCCCCGATTTGAAAAAGCGTCGCACGAAGACCTGTGCCAGGACGACTGTCACGATCAACACGACGACAGACGCGGCGGAAGCATAGCCGAAGTCGAAACTCTTGAAGGCGGTGCGATAGATGAAATAGCTGAGCGTCTCGGTCTTGCCCGCCGGTGTTCCCTGGGTGATGATGTGAACGGAAGCAAACATGGTAAGGATATCGATGCCGCGCAACACCAGGCCAATGGCAATGACCGGCCGCATGAGAGGCAGCGAAATGTTGAAGAAGATCTTGGTCCAGGAGGCGCCATCGAGGCGTGCGGCCTCCTCGATTTCCTTGTCCTGACCCTGCAAGGCCGCGACAAAGATGATGAACAGGAACGGGGTCCACTGCCAGATGTCGGTGACAACCAGCACCAACCTGGCATTGAAGGTCGATCCCATCCAGTCGATGGTGCCGACATTGAATCCGACGCGATTGATCAGATCTGCGATCACCCGTCCATCGTTGAAAAGCAGCTTCCACAGAAACGACACGGCAGACGGCATGAACAGCATCGGCAGCATGAAGAGAATGCGCCACCCCTTGACCATCCGGCTGCGATAAACCAGCGACGCCAACCCCATGGCGATCACGAACTCGAGCAGCAATGTGATCGAGCCGAGCAACAGTGTGTTCCACAGGGCGACCCAGAAGGCGTCGTCAGCAAAAAGGGTCTTGTAGTTCTCCACGCCCACCCACTGGATCTGGAACTTGCCGGTGAACAGCGAGCGGCGGATGGCGTAGATACCAGGATAGAGTGTGATGCCGAGCAGATAGATGACGGCGGGTGCGACAAGCAAATAGGGAAAGAGTTTGCGCCGGAAGGGGCTCCTGCGCCGCAGCGGCGTTCGGGCTCCCGATGTCAATGTGGTCGCGCTCATGCGGGTCTCGCCTGCTGCTTGCCTTTAGGAGAACCCCACCCGCCGGAGCGGGTGGGGCAATCTAGCGTGGAGCGGATCAGAACGGAAGCGGCTTGCCCTTGCCGATCCACAAGCCGGGTTCGGTGGCCGCAAAGTTCATTGGGTCGCTGCCCTTGTAGAAGCCGTTCTGAGTCATGATGGACTTCACCTTGACGGCGGCTTCATCGAGGGCCTCCTTCGGCTTCATTTCGCCGACGACGACCTTGTTGATCAGGAAGCCGATTTCCTGCTCAATCTGGAAGCCGGACGGCAGACGCGGTGCGCACCAGGCATAGTCGAGCGACTCGGCCCAGACCTTGGCGGGCTGCGAGACGCTGCGCAGCTTCTCGTTGTTCAGCACCGACTTGTAGCCCGGCGCCACGCCGTTGGCGTTGGCTTCGTTCATGGCCATGATCGAGGCGGTGGTGAGATAGCCGAGCATCAGGAAGGCCGCTTCCGGTTCCGGCGAAGTGGCGGCGACGACCGAGGTCGAGCCGGCGATGTTCGGCGGTGCATAGGTGCCGCCGGCAACGCGCGGTTCGTAGATGGTCAGGATGTCATCGCCCACCTTGGACTGGTCGGGGCGGGTCGCCTGGGTGCCGGAGTCCTGCCACGAGATGTTGCAGGCGATCTGGCCACCAAGGAAGGCGGCGCGGTTCGTCGGCCAGTCGGCGGCAGCGATGCCCTCGATGGCGTGCTTCGACAGCGCCACGATGGTCTCGAGGCCCTTCACGCCGGCGTCGCCATTGAAGATCGGCTCCCAGTTGGAGTCGAACAGCATCATGCCATACTGGGCCGCAATATGCTCCCAGAGATAGGTCGCCCAGAAGCCACGGGCAGCCATCATGCCGATGCCGGCAACACCAGGTTCCACCTTGTTCAGCTCCGGCGCCAGACGGATCATCTCGTCATAGGTCGGGATGGTGTTGATGCGGTCGGCATCGATGCCAATCTTCTTGAAGATCGACGGACGGATGTGGACCTGCTGGATGTCGCAGTCGAACGGAATGCCGAGGATGCCCTTGTCACCCCAGTGGCCGTAGTTGCGCTGATAGGTCTCGTAGAAATCGTTGAAGGGCAGCTTCCACTTGTCGACATATTCGTCGAGCGGCTTCAGGAAGCCCTGCGCGGCGAAATCGCCAAGCCAGGGCGAGAAGAACTGGATGGCATCGAAGCCCGCGTTGCCCGAAAGGAACTCGGCGACGACCTTGTCATACATCGAATCGTCCGGGATCGGCACCAATTCAATCTTGATGCCAGACAGATCGGCAAATGGTTGGGTCTGGCCTTCTGCCGATTCACGGTCCGCGGCGCCGATGGCGAAGCGAACGGTCTTTCCGGCGTGTTCCTTGCGGACGGCTTCCCAGTCGACGGTGCGGATCCAGTCCGACTTCGGATCCCACAGTTCGTCGTTGTCGCCGAGATTGTACTGCTTGCGGTAGTCCGCATTGACCATGTTGCCGACATTGATCTTGGCGAGCACGTCGGCGGGGTTCGGCAAGTTTTGCGAGTAGGCGCTGCGCACATTAAACATCGACACGCCGCCAGTGCCGGTCATCAAGGCGGCGCCGGCCGCAGCGGTGGACTTGAGCAACTTGCGGCGTGACATCACAGCCGGTTTCTGTTTCAGCATCACTTTTCCTCCATGTGAAGCGGCCTGTCCTCTGGAACCCCGGCAACATGTCAGGCCAGACATGTTTCAGGTCATGCGAATTTCAATCCGGGGTGCACATTTGCGGCATGCACCCGCACCCTGCTGTTGCTGCGATGATCAGCTGGTGGTGGGCCTAGCTTGACAGGCCTTGGCAATCGCTCGGACGGTCGAGCCTGGCCGCATATTGCGCAGTAACACCATCAGTCCTCCCAAACGCGTCGCCTGCCAAGTTAGAGGCAGTTTCTTGCGTAACATTAATTAGAATACTTTGTTGTATCAAAGAATGCAAATGTTTCGTTTTCCTGTTTGGACATCGTGATCACTATTTTCGTGCTGCGCCGCAACATCCGGTCGGTGAAATCTGCATCGCACTGGCGAATTTCCCCAAGCAAGCACTTGTAACATTAGCGTCAATTCGTGCTACATTTAACACTGAAGATTCAATTTTGTATCCATTCATTGTCGACGACGGTGTTCGTAGCTGATGCCGAATCCCGAGACCAAGGATCGAACAGAAATGCTGGAACGAGCAGGATCGCGTAAGAGCAAGCCGCCGCCGGGAGATCGAGGCGCTGGGCGCATCGCACGTAACCGGATGCGAATCGCATGGATGTATTACGTCGAGGGTCTTACGCAGAACGAAATTGCAGACAGGCTCGGCATCGGCCGCGTCACGGTGGTCCGCAATATCAACGAGGCCATCAAGCAGCGTGAGGTAAAGATCTGGATCGAAGGAGAAGTCGCCGAATGTTTTGAGCTGGAGCAAGAACTCAAGTCGGCTTTTGCCCTCAAGGAAGCGGTTGTCGTGCCGCAACCGACCCAGGTCGAAAACATCGCTAAGTCGATCGGCTTCGCCGCCGGCATGTATGTTTCCGACGTGTTGACGGACAACATGACCGTTGGCGTAGGCTGGGGCGCTACGCTTTATGAATCGCTTCAGACCCTGGCGCCACGGGAGTTGGAGAATGTCCAAGTCATTTCCCTGCTCGGCGGTATCGTTCAGGCCCGCAAGTTCAACCCGGCAGAGTTTGCCTGGCAGTTTGCGCGATTGGTCGGCGCCGATTGCTTTCTGTTCCAAGCGCCGGCCGTCGTCGACTCACCGGAAACGCGCGAGGCGCTCATCGAGCGTTGCGGCTTGCGCGACATCTTCCGCCGCGCCGAGCGGCTCGACATCGCATTGCTCAGCGTCGGCACACTGGCGCCATCATCAACCGCGTTTCGCTTCAACCTTATCAGCGACGAGGAGCGGTTGGAACTGATGCGCATGGGCGCAGTAGGAGATCTTCTCTTCAGCTTCTATGATCGGGAGGGCCGACTTCTCGATCATCCAGTCAACCGCCGCGTCATGGCGTTGCCCATCGAACAGTTACGTGGGGTGCCGACCCGGGTCATCGCATCAGGGGGTAACGAAAAGGTGGAGTGCCTGCTGGGCGCCATCAAGCTCATCGATTGCAACGTGCTGATCACCAACGAAGCAACCGCCCGCGAGATGCTTCTCCGCAAGGGCTGACTGACACTCATAACCCGATGATGGCCGTCGCAATAACGACGGACATGCGCGGACCGATCCCATATGCGCATTCGACACTCTTTAATGACGGGTGCCAGCCTTCAATCCCTGTTCAGGGAGGCATTGCGAATATCGCTCAGGCTGCGGGCGGGCGTAATGGCTTCCGGGTCGATGAGGCAATGAATGATGGACGGTCGGCCAGAGCCCACGGCGCGTTGCAGCGCGGAGGGGAACTCCTCAGTCGTACTGACGGTTTCTCCATGCCCACCGTAGGCACGGGCCAATGCGGCAAAGTCAGGATTGTGGAGGGTGGTCGCCGAGATGCGGCCAGGGTATTCGCGTTCCTGATGCATGCGGATCGTACCGTACATACCATTGTCGACGAGCACGATCACCACCGGCAGGCCGTATTGAACCGCAGTCGCGAACTCCTGCCCGTTCATCATGAAGCAGCCGTCACCCGCAAAGGCGATCACGGTTCGCTCAGGCATCAGACACTTGGCGGCAATTGCGGCGGGAACCCCATAGCCCATCGTGCCGGACGTCGGGGCAAGCTGCGAGCCAAAAGCCCTGAATGGCCAGAACCGGTGCACCCATGTTGCATAATTTCCAGCACCGTTGCAGAACACGGCGTCGGCCGGCATTGCATCTCTCAAGTGGGCCATGACCTGCCCCATCTGCAGGGCGCCCGCTGTCCTCACCGGATCCGGGTTGCTCCAGCTGAGGTATTGCGCGTGAGCCTCGTCGGCCGTGCCAGACCAATTGACCTGGTTCGGGCGCGACAGGCCAGCGGCAGCCGCGGCAAAGGCCGACGGACTTGCCACGATGCCAAGTCCGGCGCGATAAACCTTGTTCAGCTCCTCCGCACCCGGATGAATGTGAACCAGGCGCGAGCCATCGCCCGGAATGTCAAGCAACGTGTAGCTCTGCGATGGCATTTCCGAGAGCCGCCCCCCGGCCAGGATGACGAGGTCGGCCGTGGCGATACGCTGCAGGAGCTTGGGGTTCGGTCCGATTCCGAGATCTCCGGCGAAATTGGGATGGTCGGCCGGAACAAGCATCTGGCGTCGGAACGTCACCGCAACCGGCAGAGAAAAATTTTCAGCGAACTGCATGAGATCGCGCGTTCCCTGGGCATCCCATCCCGAGCCGCCGGCAAGCACCACCGGCCGCTTCGCGTCGAGCAGGCGCCGGAGAAACCGCTCCATATCTTTCTGGCCGGGACTCGTGGCAACGGGGCTGGCCGGAACGGCATCGGCAACCTCCACCTCGTCAGTCAGCATGTCTTCGGGAAGCGCGATGACGACCGGTCCCGGCCGCCCCTGCATTGCCACATGGTAGGCGCGCGATACGATTTCGGGAATGCGTTCGGCACGGTCGATCTCAGCAACCCATTTCGTCATGGATCCGAAGACCGCCTTGTAGTCGATCTCCTGGAAGGCCTCGCGTTCCTTCATGTCTCGGGCCACCTGCCCAACGAACATGATCATCGGAGTCGAATCCTGCGAAGCGACATGTATGCCGGCAGAAGCGTTGGTCGCGCCAGGCCCGCGGGTGACCATGACCACGCCCGGCCGGCCGGTCAGCTTGCCGGAGGCTTCCGCCATATAGGCCGCGCCACCCTCCTGGCGGCACACGATGGTCCTGACCGGCGAGTCATGGAGCGCATCCAGCACTGCGAGGTAACTCTCTCCGGGCACGCAGAAGACATGCGTGGTTCCGTGGATGGCCAGTTGGTCAACAAGTATCTGTCCGCCACTACGAAGAGCCATGTCGCAGTTCCCTTTCTAACGCTTCAGCAAGGCGTCGCGGGTCGCCGACACCGCGTTGGCATGGCCGTCGAAGCCCTCATAGGTGGCGATGACATGGGCATGGCGGGCCAATTCGGGATAGCCCTGGCCCGTGACATAGGCGATCGATGTCCGCTTCATGAAGTCGAAGACGGTGAGCGGCGATCCGGTCCTGGCCCAACCACTGGTCGGCAGAACATGGTTGACGCCGATGACGAAGTTTCCGAGCGTCGGCGGGGTATGCTTGCCGAGAAGAATCTCGCCGGCATTCTCCAATCTCCCCAGGTATTGGAACGGCTCTTCGGCATGCACACCCAGATGCTCCGGCGCATAGTCATTGCAGAAGGCGATCGCTTCTGCTTCATCGCGCGCCAGCACAACCCCGCCGATGGGCCCGCAAAGTACAGCCGATGAATAGGCGATACGCTGTTCACTCATCTGCGACCAGAACTGCGGAATGGCGGCAATGGCCTCTTCGGCCACGCGCCGGCTCCAGGTCACCAGGAAGGCGGAACTGTCGGGACCATGTTCCGACTCGATGATGAGATCCAGCGCGGCCAGTCGTCCATCGGCGGTCTGATCGGCCAGGACGATCAATTCGCTGGGACCCGCCGGCGTGCCGGTATCGAGAAGGTGCGACAGCAAGCGCTTGGCCGCAGCCACCCATGGACTTCCAGGACCTACGACCTTGGCGCATTTCGGAACCGATCGCGTACCATAGGCAACAGCTGCAATGCCCTGGGCTCCGCCGGCCTTGAACACCTTGGACACGCCGGACATGCGTGCCGCCACCAGCGTTGCGTCGTCGATCCTGCCATCAGGGCCTGGCGGCGTGACGATGGCGATCTCCTTTACGCCGGCGACATTTGCTGGAATGGTGGTCATCAGCACGGCAGACGGGAATGCCCCCTTGCCGCGTGGAATGTAACAGCCGACCGAGGGGATCGGGGTGATGCGATCCCCCGCAAATGTGCCCGGCCGGATCTCATGAAACCACATTTCTTCCGGCTTCTGGTCTTGGTGGAACTTGCGGATGGAGGATGCCGCAAAGGCGAGCGACTCCCGCACCGATGGGTCCAGGGACTGTTCCGCGGCGTCGAAATCCGCCGCGGTGGCGGCGATCTCATCGGCTTCAACGGGGGACTTGTCGAATTCCCTGGCAAAGCGGGCAAGGGCCACGTCGCCCTCCAGACGGACAGCTTCGATGATTGGCTTTACCTTCGCCTCGTAGGACGACAGGTCCGCCTCGGTTCGTTGCAGAAGCCGATTGCGCTCCGCGGCGGACATCTTGGCGAGTTCATGGAAACTGATAGCTGCTGACATGGGCACATCCAAATCGAGAAAGACCGCGCTGCACTGCCGGCGAGAGGCGGACAGGTGCCGGAAACATGGCGTGGGGATAGACCCGAGACCCCACCCGCTGTCAAGCGCAACCGTCAGGTCACAATTTGCGCGGCGACCGGCATGAGCTCGAGAACTCCACGGTAAATCATCTCCAACGCAACATAGAGGATGATCAGAAGGCCGACATAGGCGATCCAGTGATAGCGGTGCAGCAATCTGGCGATGAATGACGCTGCCGCTCCCATCAGGCCGATCGAGAGGATCAGGCCAAAAATGAGCACTGTCGGGTGCTCGCGGGCCGCGCCGGCCACCGCAAGCACATTGTCAAGCGACATGGACACGTCAGCGATGATGATCTGCCAGGCGGCCTGCCGAAAAGACTTCCTTGGTGCCGCTCCTGCGATCGTGCCATCGGCATTGACGTCCTCGGCGGTGATCACCTCCAGGGCATCTTCCTTTTCGGACCGCGATTCAGTCAGCTCGCGCCACATCTTCCAACTCACCCAAAGCAGCAGAATGCCGCCGATCAGCAGAAGTCCGAGCATCTGAAGCAGTTGCGTTGCCGCTCCAGCGAATGCGATGCGCAGCACTGTCGCCGCGATGATTCCGACGACGATCGCCTTGTTGCGCTGCTGTCGTGGAAGTCCGGCGGCCGCCATGCCGATGACGATGGCATTGTCGCCCGCCAGCACCAGGTCAATCATCACGACCTGGGCAAAGGCCCAAAGGGCCTCTCCGGTGAACAGGGACTCCCACATCTGATGATCCTGACTAGTTCCGCATCACGGCCTGGCGCCGGAGCCCATATGGGTGGTGGGGTTGCACCTACAACACCCCGGGGAGCGCCGCAAGGGCGTCAGGCGGAAATGAAGCGTCTCGCTTCGTCCAGTTGCGCGGGAGTCATCTGAAGGCCATGCTTGGTTCGCCGCTCGAGGATATCCTCTGCCGATTGCGCCCACTCATGCTGCCGGAGATAATCTATCTCCGCTTCAAAGAGCAGCGCGCTGAATTGCCGACCAAGCCCCTCTACCGAAGTCGCCTCCCTGATGATCTTCTCGGAAAGGGTTCCATAGAGCCTGGCATAATGGCGGGCGAGATCGGCGGGAAGCCATGGGTGGCGCCGCGTCAGATCACCCAGATACCGGTCGAAATCCGCCCCCGCCATGCCGCCTCCCGGCAGTGGGGCCCTGGCCGTCCACCCCTCACCCATCGCTGGAAAATGCGGCTTGAGCTTCTGAAGGGCATGTTCTGCGAGTTTCCGATAGGTCGTGATCTTGCCCCCGAACACCGACAGAAGCGGGGGCTGACCCTCTATGTCGAAAACATAGTCGCGGGTGACTGCGGAAGGATTGGCAGAATTGTCATCATAAAGCGGCCGCACACCCGAGAAGCTGTGCACGATGTCATTCCGGGTAAGCTGCTTCCTGGTATAGCGGTTGACTGCAGCCAGAAGGTAATCGATCTCGCCGCCGTCGATGGCGACATCATCCGCCCGCCCGTTGTAGGGAATGTCCGTAGTCCCAATCAGGCAGAGGTTCCGCTCGTAGGGATTGACGAAGATGACCCGCTTGTCGTGGTTCTGGAAAAGATAGGCCTGGGGTCCATCCCAGAACTTCGGAACGATGATGTGGCTACCCTTCACCAACCGCACCTTTCTCGCCGAGTTGGACCCGACCACGCCGTTGATCACATTCTCGACCCAGGGGCCCGCGGCATTGACAAGGGCCCTGGCCTTCACGCTGTGACGGCTGCCATCGCCTCCCTGCAACTCGACGTGCCACAGACCGTCCAGCCGCCGGGCGGACACGGCCGAGGTCCGCGGCAGGATCGTCGCGCCGCGCGCCTGGGCGTCGACCGCGTTCAGAACCACCAGCCGGGCGTCGTCAACCCAGCAGTCAGAATACTCAAAGGCTTTGGAATATTGCTCCTTTATCGGTCCCCCCTCCGGATCCCGGTGGAGATCGATTCTCCGGCAGCCCGGGAGGCGCACCCTGCCGCCGAGATGGTCATAAAGAAAGAGCCCGAGGCGCACGAGCCAGGCTGGACGCTGTTCGGGAGAATGCGGCAGCACAAAGCGCATGGGCCAGACAATGTGGGGGGCGGCATTGAGCAGCACCTCGCGCTCGATGAGTGCCTCGCGGACCAGACGGAACTCATAATACTCGAGGTAGCGAAGGCCGCCATG
The DNA here is from genome assembly GCA_020441605.1 of Alphaproteobacteria bacterium. The sequence continues at coordinate 7,309 of JAGRLX010000033.1, read as the reverse complement.
GATCAGCTTGCCGGAGCGCGACGAGGTACCCTGAGCGAGATCGTCCTTCTCGCACAGCAGAACCGACAGTCCGCGGCCAGTGGCATCGCGCGCAATGCCGGCACCATTGATTCCCCCGCCTATCACGACGAGATCACGCAAGCCCCAGTCCGACATGGTCTATCCTATCAACACCGGTTGAGTGGCGGTTCGCCGGCCAGATAGCGGCGCACTTCCTCGGCGGCCAGACCAGCCGCGTAGCGCACGGTCTTGACCGACGCGCCGGCAATGTGGGGGGTCAAGGTCACGTTGGGAAGCCGCAGCAAGGCCGAGTCCGCCGGCGCGGGCTCGACATCGAAGGTCTCCAGCATCGCGCCACGAAGGTGATTGTTCTCGAGAACCTCATAGAGCGCCTTATAATCGACCAGGGGTCCGCGCGCGGTGTTGATCAGGTAGGCTCCCTTCTTCATCTGCGCCAGGGTGTCGTGGTTGATCATCTTGGTTGTCTCGGCAGTCACGCGCGGATGCAGTGACACCACATCTGATTCCGCCAGTACGCGCTCCAGCGAGGTCTGGATGACTCCATCGCGCAGATCGTCGACAGACAGTTGAACGTAAGGATCGCTGACCAGTATGCGGCAACCGAATGCCTTCAGCAGCTTGACGACACGGCGCCCCACTTCGCCATAGCCGATCAGGCCCACGGTCATTTCCGAGAGTTCCTCTCCCGCCAGGTCAGCGCGGTAGAGGTCGCCGCGCCATTCGCCGCGCCGAAGCGCATCGTGGCCCCGGGTGATGTTGCGCGTTTCGCTGAGGATCGCACCGATGGTAAACTCGGCAACGGCGCTCGCGTTTCGACCCGGCGTGTTCACCACCAGGACGCCCCGGTCACGGGCGGCCCTCATGTCGATGTTGACCGGCCCGCCGCGCGATACGGCCACGAATCTGAGTGTAGGCAATCGCTCGAGAATGCCCACCGACAAGGGCGCCAGATGGGTTACCAGGATTTCGGCATCGCCGGTCAATTGCACCACTTCATCGGCACTGCCCATATATTCCTTGAGACCATCCATGCCCTGAACGGCGTAGCCGTGCTCCATCGGCGCGTCGGGCCACTGGAGATCGTGGCGCGTGATCTCGAGATCGAACAATCGGCAGCGCTCGCGGATGGCCGCCTCGAACATCGATGAGAGCATAAAGAGATCGCCGATGATCGAAACCTTACGAGGCATGACGCGCCTCCGTGCGGTTTGCGAGCCAGGCACGCCAGAGCGGACGCATTTTTTCCCGGGTTTCCTTGTAGACTGCGAAAGCGTTGTCATAGATGGGGATGAGCGCCGGGTCAGGCTTGGTCATGCCACCCAGCAGAGGGTCAACCCAAACCCCGGCACAGGCCGCCATGCAGGGATAGAGCTTCTGCTGTACGGCGGCCATCATCGCGGCCCCCGCAGCACCAGCCTCCTCACGCGAGACCGTGCGGATTGGCGAGTTGAGAACGTTTGCGAGAATGCTCCGCAAGGCAGCGGAACGCGCCGCGCCGCCTGTAACGCGAACCTCCTCGGGCATGCTGCCCATCGCCGCATAGCAATCGCGCGCCGCAAAACTCAGGCCCTCGAAGACGCTGCGCATCATGTCGGCATAGCCCATGCCCATCTCAAGCCCGGAGAACATGGCGCGCGCCGCTGGCTCCATGAATGGCCCCCGCTCGCCGGCCTTGGAAATATAGGGATGGTAGAGCAGGCCCGCAGCGGCCTTCGCCAGGATGCGGTCATCCATCCCCTTGAGGACGTCCGACCGCGAACGCTCCACACCTTCCGACTTCAGCACCTCGCGCGCGAGATCGAGAAGCCAGTCGATGTTGAGCGTCGATGCCATGTTGGACTGGATCTGCGCGTACATGCCCGGCACCGGAAAGGCCATCGTATATCCGGACAATTCGGCGTTCAGCTTCACGTCGGCGGCGGTAGGCGCGACACGCATATGCATTCCGGTCGACCCGACGATGGTGCAGCCGGTCCGGCCGTCCGGATCGAAGAGACCGCCACCCAGACCGGTGCAGATCACATCCACATAGCCCAGCGTAACCGGTGTGCCGGCCAGCAATCCGGTCTGCGCTGCGGCTTCGGCAGACAAGCCATGGGAGACCTCGGTGCCTTCCACAATCTCAGGCAAGAGACGCTTTGCATCGGAGGCTCCAAGCACGTCGAGCACCTCCGGCGCATAGCACCTGCTCCTGTACTCGCCGAACGTGAAATTCGCCTCCGACGGATCGGTCGCGCGCTGGCCAGTCAGCCTGAAGTAGAGCCAGTCCTTGCAGTGGAAGGCGGTCGAGGCCCTTGTCAGGACTTCTGGCCGATGCCGCGTCATCCAGGCGAGATGTGTGCTCATCTGACAGGCATTTACACCGGTGCCGGTACGGCGATAGTGGGCCGGGTAGTCCGGATGGCGGGTGAACTCCTCGGCAATCGACGCAGCCCGCGCGTCGAGCCAGAGCCACGCCGGCGCGACGGGTTCGCCAGCGCGGTCGATCAACCACATGCCGTCGCCCTGACCGGTCACGCTGATGGCGACCAGCCGGTTGGCCAGATCCGGAATCTTCTCTGAAAGCTGACGCAAGGTTTCGGCAGCGTCCCGCCAGGTCCGGGCCATGTCCTGTTCGACGCCGCCATCCGCAAGGGACTCGTATGAATTGGCAATCGCTGCGGAAGCAATCTGTTCGCCGCCGACCGTAAAGGCTATCGACTTGATGACGGAAGTTCCGGCATCGATTCCAATCAGCAAGGCCTCCTTCATGCGCGTTCGCCTCCGTGAGCCAGCGCCTTGCCGGTATCGGGGTCAAACAGATGCAGATCAGCCGCGGCCACATGAAGTGCGACCTTGCTTCCGGTCGGCTGGCTGACCCGGTCGTGGGCGACCGACACCACGGTCCGTCCCCCGACATCGACCGCGATGTGGGTTTGATCACCTAGCCATTGGCAGGAGGTCACCTTGCCCTCGAGCGGACCATCACCGATGTGCAAGGCGTGCGGGCGAATGCCGATGGCGACACGTTTCCGCGATGCCAGCATCTCGATGACTGCGGGCGAGATGTCGGCTACGGGAAATGCCAGGCTGCCACCTTCGTCGATGTCGAAGGCGACCTCCTGCGGCATGCATGTCACATTGCTCTGGAACACGTTCATCGGCGGTTCGCCGATGAAGGTGCCGGCGAAAAGGTTGGCCGGCCGCTGCTTCAGCTCCGCCGGTGTCGCATATTGCTGCAATTCGCCACCTTCCATGACAGCAATTCGATCTGCCAGGGCGTTGGCCTCGGTCTGGTCGTGGGTGACAAGAATCGTGGTGCAATGGTGTTCGCGCAGGTAGTGCTTGATGCGGCCGCGCAGAACCGCACGGAGTTGTGGCTCGAGCTGGCCCATCGGCTCATCGAGGAGGTAGAGTCCCGCACTCCTGACAAGTGCCCGGCCAAGACTGGCACGCTGCTGCTGACCACCCGAGACCGAGGATGGGTATTTGTTCAGAATGTCGTCGATCTCCAGCATTTCGGCCATCGACTTCACCCGGTCCTGCTGTTCGGCGGCGCCCAGTTTCGACGACTTGAGCGCAAAGGCGATGTTTTCCCCGATCGTCAGCGGCGGATAGAGTGAATAAGCCTCGAAGGCCATGGCCACGCCGCGCTGCGCCGGCGGCAGCGACTGGATCTCACGACCGTCGAGCGATATCGTTCCATTGGTCACGTCTTCGAAGCCGGCAATCATCCGAAGGGTCGAGGTCTTGCCACAGCCGGATGATCCGAGCAGCGCGACGATCTCGCCGGGCTTGACTTGCAGGCTCAGCGTCTTGACGGCGTGAACCGGTGCCTTCCGAGACCGGTAGATCTTGTCGACATTATTTATGACGAGTTCACCCATGAAGCCGCTCACCTGAGGTCTTGTCGAAGATATGGGTTCCGGATGCCGCAAAGCTGGCGCTCACCCTGGTGCCGGGTTCAGGGATATCAGAGGACGACGACGGCAGCGACGCCAGGAACTCCCAACCACCCACCGACTCGAGCAGCAGCACGACGCGCTCGTTGAGCGGGGTCACCGCCATGACGGTGGCGGCAAGCCCCGGGGTTCTTTCCACAGCCACCGCAATGGCTTCAGGCCGAATACCGAATACCACGTCCCGTCCCTCGAATGACCTGTAGCTCGCGTGAACGGGCACCTTCTCGCCGCCCAGCACCACGCTCACGGCATCGCCGTCGACGAAGATGCGAGTGGTCTCGGTGTTGATAGAAGGATCGCCAAAGAGCCTGGCGACGTCCAGCGTGGCGGGGCGCAGATAAATGTCCTCGGGCGTGGCGATCTGGGTGAATTTTCCGCCGGCCAGGACGGCGATGCGGTCGGCGAGGGCCATGGCCTCCTTGTAGTCCTGGGTCACATAGAGAACGGTCGCCCCGGACTGGCGCAGGAGCCTTGGCAATTCCAGCCTCATCTCGAAGCGCAACTTGGCGTCGACATTGCGCAGGGGATCGTCGAGCAGGAGGATCTTTGGTTCGGCAGCGAGGGCACGCGCCAAGGCCGTGCGCTGCTTCTGGCCGTTGGAAAGTTCGCGCGGTGCATGGCCAAGCACATGACTGATCTTCAACAGCTGCGCCACCTTAGCAATGCCAGCCTTCACCCTGTCCTCGCTGGCTCCGGCGGCCCGCAGAGGTGTGGCAATGTTCTCTGCCGCAGACATGTGCGGAAACAGCGCGAAGTTCTGGAAGGCCATGCCGACGCCGCGATGCTCCGGCGCGATGTCCGAAACATCGTGTCCGGCGATCTCGATTGCGCCGCCGGTCGGTTCCTCGACGCCGGCAATGAGCCTGAGCAGAATGGTCTTGCCGGTGCCCGATCCACCAAACACAACCACGATCTCGCCAGCCTCGGCATTCAGGTTCAAGCCGTCGAACACCTTCACTGCGCCATAGGACTTGGTCAGAGATTTCAACGAAAGCTGTGTCATCCCTTCACCGCTCCCATGGAAAGCCCCTCGACCAGATAACGTTGTGCGTAGAGCGCCAGGGCCAGGGTTGGCGTGATTGACAGCACGATGGCAGCGGCGATCTGGCCGTACTGGATGCCAGAGGCGGTCACGAAGGCCAGCGCTCCCACGGTCACCGGCTGCTTGTCGGCCGACGCGAGGATCAGCGCGAACACAAAATTGTTCCAGGCGAAGATGAAGGCCAGCAGGCCCGCCGCAGCGATTCCTGGCCGCGCCAGAGGCAGTGAAATCTTGAGGAATGTCTTCCACCAGCTGTTGCCGGAGATCCGGTAGGCGTGTTCGATATCCGGGCTGATGTCCTCGAAATAGCCGCGCACGATCCACAGGATCAACGGCAGGCAGATGAGCTGGTAGACCCAGATGAGGCCCACATACGTATTGGTGAGGCCGAGGCTCTTGAAATAAAGGCTGAGCGGCAAGAGCACCAGAAGCGGCGGCGCGAAGCGGAAGGACAGAAGTGTGAAGGCGATGTCCTCCCCGAGGCGGAACTTGAAGCGCGCGAAGGCATAGGCCGCAGGAACGCCGAGCAGGAGCGAGAGCGCCACCGAGGCAACCGAGAGGAGCACCGAGTTCCACAGGTTCTGCATGAAGTTCAACTGCAGACTGCCCGCGGCGGTGCGCAGTTCTCCGGTGATCAGCGCAGTGTAATTGTCATAGATCGGGGTGAAGACCAGCGATGGCGGTATCCGCAGGATTGTCTCGTTCGTCTGGAACGACATCAGCAGAATCCAGAAGATCGGGAACAGAAAGAACACCAGCACCAGCGCGATCAGCACGCCCCGGAGCAGCTTTTCGAAAGATGACGTGTGATCCATCGGACTACCCAGCACCATGGGCGCGTTCGCGCAGTTTCAGCCACTGTTTGATGAAGACGTTGGAAAGGGCATAGGTTATGGCCCACAGAATGATCATGAGTGCCGCCGACCGGCCGACGTTGGTGGCCTGGAAGAAGTCGAGATAGGCCTGCACCTGGAAGACCAGAAGCTTGTCGCCGGGGCCGCCTTGGGTCATTGCATAGATGATGTCGAACTGCTGGATCGAGTCGAGCAGGCGAAACAATGCCGCGGTAATGACGTAAGGCATCAGCATGGGAAGGGTTATGCGGAAGAAGACGAAGCTCCTCGGAACGCCATCGAGGGCCGCCGCCTCGAAGGGTGCCTTGGGCAGCGACCGAAGACCCGCCAGCAAGAGGATCATGATGAAGGGCGTATAGACCCAGATATCGACAAGCAGCACGGTGAGCAGAGCCGTCTTGGGATCCGAAGCCCATTTGAAGTCGGTGACGCCCAGCAACGAAATCAGATAGCTCAGGATGCCGAAGTCAGGATGGGTCATCAACTTCCACATCAGGGCCGCGAGGGCCGGCGCCGTCATCAGGGGCAGCAACAGCATGATGGAGGCCACATTGTTGAAGCGCGATGGCCGCTGCAGGAGCAAGGCAATTCCGAGGCCGAGCAGAAGCTCGAGGCCGACCGTAAGCGCCGCATAGACAAGCGAGATGTAGACGGTGTTCCAGAACTTGGGGTCGGAGAAGAAATTCAAATAATTGTCAAACCAGATGAACCCTTTCATCGCGGGGAGGTTCATCCGGTAGCGCAGCAGCGAATAATAGACCGCGGTAAAGAACGGAATCAGGATGCCGATGCACATGAGCAGTGCGGGAAGGCTCAGCAGATAGGGCAAGGCACGACGCATGAAGCGGCTTTGCTTCACTGGAGCATGGGCGGTTGTGGCGGTTGCGGTCATCGGTTCCGAAACCCTGTTTCCGGTTGCGGTTGTCGTGAAACATGCCTGGCGCGGGACACCGCAGGGAGTCGTTGCCCCGCGCCAGCCTCAGGTCTTAGCCCAGACCCGCCTCGACAAGCTTCTGGTCGATTTCGGCGGCCATCGCGTCGAGCCCCTCGTCGATCGGCACTTCCTTCGCAACCATCTTCTGCAGGGTTTCAGCCCAGAGCGTGGTCAGGTCGAAGAACAGCGGCTGGGCGGTGAAGTAGATCTTCGCGCCTGGCGCCGAAACGTCATGCTGGTTGAGGTAACCCGGATAGGACTTATCGATGCGGGCGCGGAATTCCTCGTCTTTCCAGACGGAGGCGCGGACCGGGTTGACGAAGTCCATCTTGCGGGCACCGAACAGGTCATGCTCGACCGAAGTCGCCCATTGCAGGAAGTACCAGGTGGCATCCTTCTGGGTTCCGGCATTGTTCATGGCCAACGACCAGATCCAGACGTTCGGCGTGGGCGCCGAAGCGTTCGGATTGGCGGCAAATGGCGCATAGCCGAGGTTGCCGGCTTCCTTGTTGTCGCC
>JAGRLX010000323.1 GCA_020441605.1 Alphaproteobacteria bacterium | reverse complement strand
CTCCGGCTATCACATGCAGGAGGCTGGGGCGACTGCCGATCTCGAACTCGCCTATACCCTCGCTGACGGGCTGGAATATGCCCGAGCCGGAGTCGCAGCCGGTCTGGATATCGACAGGTTTGCGCCCCGCCTATCGTTCTTCTGGGCGATCGGCANNCGGCATGAACTTCTTCATGGAAGTTGCCAAGATGCGCGCGGCCCGCATGATATGGGCCAAGCTGATCCAGAGGTTCAATCCACGCGACGAGCGGTCCCTCAGCCTGCGCACCCATTGCCAGACGAGCGGATGGAGTCTGGCAGCACAGGATGTCTTCAACAATGTGACGCGCACCTGTATCGAAGCCATGGCGGCGACCCAGGGCGGCACACAGTCCCTGCACACCAATTCACTTGACGAGGCACTCGCCCTCCCAACTGACTTCTCGGCACGTATAGCGCGGAACACCCAGCTTTTTCTTCAGCAGGAGGCGGGAACCTGCCGGGTCATCGATCCTTGGGGCGGCAGCTACTTTGTCGAACGCCTGACCGCCGACCTCGCCGCGAAGGCGTGGACCCACATCGAGGAGGTCGAAAAGCTGGGAGGCATGGCCAAGGCTATCGAAGCTGGCATCCCGAAGGCCCGCATCGAAGAGGCCGCCGCACGTACCCAAGCCCGCATCGATTCCGGTGAGCAGATTGTGGTCGGCGTCAACAAGTACATGGTCGAGGATGAAACGCAGATCGACATTCTGAAGGTCGACAACTCGGCAGTACGTGCCAAGCAGATCGAGAAGCTGACCCGCCTGAGGAGCGAACGTGATCCATCGGCCACCCAGGCTTGCCTCGGCCGGTTGTCGGAGGTAGCGAAGTCGGGTGCAGGCAATCTCCTGGCCGCGGCTGTCGATGCCGCCCGGGCGAAGGCAACGGTCGGCGAGATTTCCTACGCGCTTGAAAGGGTATGGAACCGCCACACGCCCGTCATCCGCACGATCAAGGGAATCTATGCCGCGACCCCGAAGGACCGCCACAAGATCGACCGGGCAAAGGAAGCCGCAACCGCATTCAGGGAGGCCGATGGCCGGGCTCCCCGCATTCTGGTCGCCAAGATGGGACAGGACGGTCACGACAGGGGTCAGAAAGTCATCGCCTCCGCTTTCGCCGACATTGGCTTTGATGTGAAGATCGGACCGCTTTTCGCAACGCCCGATGAAGTTGCCCAACATGCGGCCAGGGATGATGTTCATGTGGTCGGGGTCTCGACACTCACCGCCGGCCATCTGACCCTGGTACCGAAGCTAAAGACGGCTCTCGACCAGGCGGGACGTTCGGACATCATGATCGTGGTCGGAGGCGTCATACCCCCGGAAGACATCCCACGCTTGCTGGAGATGGGTGCTGCCGCCGTCTTTCCTCCGGGAACCGTCATTCCCGATGCCGCACTGGCACTGCTCAACTCGCTCAACGCCCGGCTGGGCTATGCGCAACGGCGGGCAGCAGGCTGAACGGATATTCGTCCGTGGCAGCGGCTCCCGATTGCAGGAGTTCGCCAGTTTCTGGGTGGGTCGCCGCCTTGATAATGTCGTGAAGTGTTGTGAGCGTCAGCACTTGGTGAGGGTCTGCAGATGCTCAGATGGATCGTTACATTGGTCGTTACAACGCTGCTCGCGGGATGCGTGCTTCAATCGCCTGCGCCGATCTTCCCGGACAGCAATGCGAAGCTGGTTTTCGGGAACGGAAAGCTCTCGGCCAGGATCTATAGCCGAAAAGACGGACAATGGGTGATGGATGAAAAGCCGGTCACCCTACGGACGAGTGGGCACCATTATGCGGTCGAGACCGAAGGCGTTACGATAGAACTCTTCTTCATCCCGTTGGATGGACGATGGCATGTCGTGCAAGCCATGGAGAAGGGGAAGCCGACAGTCTACATGCTGGCGGAGGTCCAGAACCATCGCGCTGACTTCCGGATCCTGTCGTGTACCGACCTGAAAAAGCATGAGGCTGTCGCCAAGAGCATCAATTTCAACGGCGAGGATTGTTTCATCAAGCCTAAGGAAGGGACCAAAGCCCTGTTCAAGGCGTTGATCAAGATGCCTGGCGCGCCCAGCTCCCGGCTCGAAATCGCAAACCCGTCGTGAAACGTCCGCGCTGAAGGGCCAGCGTCGTGCCGGCGAACCTGGACTGCTGCCAGCGGACAATTGTGGCTTCAAGTCATTAGTCTGTCGTGACCGGCACGGGTCTTGCGATGCAGACCGGGGAGCGTGCCATAATGAGATTTTCACGACGACAGACGCTGACCGGCTTGAGCGCCCTGGGTTTGAGCTTCGCAGGTTCTCTCGACGCAAATTCAAGTTCAATCAAAAGCTTGCAGCCGCTCATTGACAAAGCGGTCAAAGCCGGGGTTCCGGTCGCGCTGCCCGGAGGTGACATTCCGGTCGATGCGCTTTCCATTAGCGGACCAGTTCATATCGTAGGTGTTCCGGGGCAAACGCGGCTGGTCGCCCGGTCGGGCGGCAATCTATTGACCATCGAGAGCGGCTCTGACGTGGTGATCAGCGGCGTGACATTCGATGGTGGTCCACGGCAGCCAGGCGACGATCATGCGCTGGTCACCTGTCAGGCGGTGGATGGGCTGGTTATCGAGAATTGCCACTTCATGAACTCCGGGGGCAGCGGCCTCAGACTTCAAGGCTGCAGCGGTCGGGTCACGGCATCACGCTTGTCACAGATCGCCAAGACCGCATTGTTTGCTCGCGATTCACGCGGTCTCGAAATCTCCGGAAACGATCTGGAAGATATCGGCAACAATGGCATCCAGGTCTGGACTTCAACGTCAGCGGAAGATGGAACACTGGTCTACAACAACCGCATCTCCAAGGTTGCTGCGGAGGACGGCGGAACCGGACAGAATGGCAATGGCATCAACGTCTTTCGGGCCGGCAATGTCGTGGTCACAGGCAACCGCATCAGTGACTGTGCCTTCTCTGCCATCCGCAACAATGCCGGCTCAAACTGCCAGATCAGCAACAATTCGATCTCGCGAACCGGGGAGGTCGCCATCTACTGCGAGTTTGGTTTCGAAGGCGCGATTGTCAACGGCAATCTCCTCGAAGATGTGGCGCTTGGCATCTCAATCACCAATTTCAATGAAGGCGGCAGATTGGCCAGCGTCGCCAACAACATCATCCGCCGGGTGACCGGCGGGGGCAGTCTGCCGTATACGCGGGCGGTGGGTATCGGGGCCGAAGCCGACACGCTGGTGACTGGCAACGTTATCGAAGAGGCAAGGGACATCGGCATCTCCCTTGGGTGGGGCGGCTACGCCCGGAATCTGGTCGCCAACGGCAATCTTCTCCGCAACTGCGGCCGAGGGATCGTCTTTTCTGTGAGCGACGGCGCAGAGGGCGCCATGATCATCAACAACAGGATTGCCGGTTGCACCAACGAGTCGATCGTCGGCGCCGACCATGGCAGCCCGGAGACATCCGATCTCGGACTGCCAGGAATTGAGATCCCCAAAGGCACTCGAATCGACGGCAACATGGTCAATTGACCGCGCGCACCTCGCCAACATGGATCTTGCGCCAGTTCTTCAATCCATGATGACGGAAGTGCTGCAACGTTTCCCTCTCCTCGTCAGTCCAGACGTTGAGGCTGGAAAGCACGGAGGCAATTGCCACCCTGGCGGCCCGGCCCGCGCCATCGTCACACTTCAGGGCAATGCCCAGACCGGCATGGGGTATGCAGGCGCAGTAGACACCCTCGGCCCCCGTTTTCACGAAGACGCGCGGCACTGCCTTCATCAGATCGGTGTCAAATTCGCCGGTTCCTCCCACCATGAAGGGATGGGCCCTCACGGCTGCGATGATTCGCTGCCCTGCTGGATTGTCCGGTGCGCAAAATCGAGCGAAGCCCAGTGCTAGACTGCGCAGGGGAATTGCCCATGTAGGCACGGAGCAACCGTCCACGCCACATGGTTGGACATTGACGTCGCAGGAACAGAGGCCGCTGATCGTGGCGGCTATAGTCCTCTGAACCGGGTGATCGGCAGTGGAGTAGTTCGCCGGATCGACACCCAGTTGCCGCGCCAGAGCCAGCATGCCCGCGTGCTTGCCCGAACAGTTGTTATGAACCGGGAGACAGGCGTGACCAGTGCGAACCAGCGCACCATGGGCACTCTCATTTTCGGGCCAATGCGCACCGCATTCGAGGAGATCTTCGCCGTTACCGGCCTTGGCAAGCATCGAACGCGCAACTCGTACGTGCTCAGGCTCACCGTCGTGGGACGCACAGGCCAGCGCCAGTTCCTCATCACTCAAGCCGAATCGGTCGGCCGCACCGCTGTCGACCATGGCCTGGCATTGGAAGGCCTTGATGGCCGAGCGAGGGAAGATGGCTGCGGCGATCCCCCCTTCTGCCGAGACGACGTGTCCCGACCGGTCAAGAACGGCGAAGGCGCCGCGATGGCGGCTTTCCACCACCCCGCCACGGGTGACCTCGGCGATGACAGGATTAATCATGATCAGGCTTTCGATGTGGGGAATTCGACAGATACCAGAAGAATGCGGCGATCTGCAGAACCAGGAAGCAGCCGATCGCCCAGCTATAACCCCGCGGGTCATAGCTCTCGGCAGTTGCCGGGAAAAGGCCAATGATGAGGCCAACGGCATATTGCGCGGCAAAGGCCGCGACGAACATGGTGAAGTTGATCGTGGCATTGGAGCGGCCCGCCAAATCCCTGCCAATATGCGCGGCAAACCAGGGAAAGGCCAATACGGCCACCTGCCCGAATGCGGCAACGGCCAGCCATGCCGGGACAACCAGGCTTTCGATCCGGAGCACGATGATCGCCTGGGCGGAGAAATACACGACATTGAATCCCAGCATCACCTGCATGGGGCTGATGCCACGGCGACCCAAGCGATCCGCGATGATTCCCACGGAGAGGATGCCGATCATGAAACTGAGCGCCATCCACAGCAGGTGTCGAGCCACTTCCTCGCGAGAGAATCCCAGCACGTCGCGATACCAGGGGCCTGCCCACAGTGTTTGGATTCCGATCTGCACGCCGGAGGTCAGGCCAAGCAGAGGCGCGATTCGCCAGAAAAGCGGCCGCTTCATGATGGCCACCATCTCGGACACCTGGTAGACAAAAGGAGCCGATGTTCCGGCCGTGTCGCGCCGCGGAGCGGCCAGGAATATGAACACGCCGGCCAGCATGATCAAGGCGGCAAACGTGGCAAAGGAACTTCGCCATCCGATCAATCCGACGAGGAACTCCGTGGGTTCCGTGGCCACGACAACGCCGAGTGCTCCCACGGACATAATGCCGGTGTTGACCAGGGAGCGCCGTTCGATCGGAACCCAGGTGGCGGAAGACTTGTAGCTTGCCATCAGCCCCGCCGAAAAGCCCAGACCGATCAGGGCGCGCGACAGGAACAGGCCAAGGAAACCGGTGGAAAGCGCAAATCCAACACAGCCCAGGGCCGCAACCGTCAACAGACCCGTTTGGACCTTTCGCGGGCCATAACGATCAAGCAAAACGCCCAGGGGTAGTTGGAACAAGGCGAACGCGCCCAGATAGGCGGCCGTCAACAATCCCAGTTGGCCGGGCGAAAGCCCTATATCTCGCACCAGATCCGGCGCGACAACGGCATTCACGGCCCGCAGAAGGTAGGACATGAAATAGCCGGTGGCGAAGGGAAACAGGGCTGTGAGGAGGATGCGTAGCGGCGTCATGGGTTCATTGAGATGTTGTAAAGTCCGCGTAACCCATTACTGCGACAAAAGCGACAGTTGTGATTCGCGCAGCAGCCATTACATGCGCGCCCTCACGGCATTTGGGGAACCGAAGCGATGATAAGACGAGCCCTGGTTTTTCAGCACATGGACGACGAGCCGCCTGGCCTGTTCGGCGAATTTCTCGGTGCGCATGGCGCTGAGCTGGACATCGTGATGCTGCACAGGGGTGAGGCGATACCGTCCCTTGCCTCTTACGATCTTATGCTGGTCATGGGTGGCGCCATGGATGTCTGGGAGACGGAGGCCCATCCGTGGCTGATCGATGAAAAGGCAGCGATCCGGGAATGGACGATCAACCGTAACCGGCCCTACCTGGGCATCTGCCTCGGCCTGCAACTGGTGGCGGAGGCGCTGGGTGGTGAGGTCGGGCTTGCGTCGGCCGCTGAAGTCGGTGTCGGAGATGTCAAGCTCACGGAATCTGGCATCGCTCACCCGATGACCGCTGGACTTGCGCCCGATCTCCAGGTGATGCAATGGCACCATGCGGAGGTGACCAGGTTGCCAGAAGATGCAGTGGTGCTGGCGTCGTCGCCCACCACGAATGTTCAGGTCATGGCCGTCGGCTCCGATATCCTAGCCACGCAATTCCATGCCGAACTCACCCCGGCTCTGGTTGACCGCTGGGCGGCGATCCCGCAATATCTGCAATGGCTGGAGGACGCCTTGGGCGAGAATGCCTATGATCGCGTACGCCGCACGGCTTTGCCCTTGATGCCGCGCATGGAAGACATGAGCCGAAACCTGTTCGCCAATCTGGTCTCGGGCCGCAGCGCACTTCGCGCCGCTGCCTGATCCTCAGATCGGCCGTCGAGGCCAACCCGGTCAGCGCAGACCGTCTTCGCCCTTGATTTCAGACGTCTTCAACCCACCCACGCGGGGGAATGGCCTGCCACCGCTGGTAACGGCCACTGCGACCATGATCTCGTTGGCGCGCGGTGCATCGTTGATCCGCACTTCCAGGCCGTCGAAGTGGCTGCGGACGTAGGCTGCATCCTTGTGTCCGAGGGGTACGTCGAGCACGACGCCCATGCCGCCGCGCTTCTTCGATGACGGAATGAGCGCGGCGCCCTTGCCCAACACCTTGCGAAACGGGGCGCCCAACTTTGGGTGCAGTATCGCCGCAGCATGTTCGAGCTCACCGTTTTCGCCAACCGCGGCGGCTTTGCCATAACTTTCGACCGCCGAGCCGGCTATGCCGAGCGCCGCGACGGCGCGTTCAGCCAGCAACCCGCCCAGTTCCTCGCCAATGTCGATCAGGTCCGACAGGTCTTCCTGATAGACCCCGGCATAGGGATTGCTAATGACAGCCACGGCAGCGGCCCGGCGAATGGGCGGCGACACGTCCCGGCCCTGCTCACTTAGGGTTTCGTCGACAAACGTCACGAGCTTGCGAATCCTAGCTTTCATCTCAATCCATCCTCACCCTTGATGTCACTGGCCTGCAAACCCCCAGCTCTCGCGTGAACGCGGGGCCCCGTGGTCATGACCAGCGCCACAACCATTTCCGTGGCGCGCGGCGCGTCCGGAACCCCAACCTCGATGGCATCGAAGTGGCTGCGGACATAGGAGGCATTAACATGGGTCACCGGCACGTCGAGACGGGCTCCCGGCCCCCCGACCTTCTTGGTCGACGGAACGATCGCCTTGGCTCCGCCGAGAACATCCCGCATGGCGTAGCCACCCGGTGCATGCCATAGCGCGGCATGTTCCACTTCACCCGCCTCGCCAACGATGGCCCCCTTGCCGTAGCCCTCGATTTGCGACGGCTCAGCCATCATCGCGGCCAGAAGCTTGCGAGCCATCAACAGGCCGAGCGGCTTCAGATCATCCATGAAAAGCTGGATGTCCTGATGATAGGCGCCGGCAAAGGGATTTTCGATCACCGCCAGCACCGACCCACGGCGGTGGGGTCTTTCAGGCGGCGGACCGCCCTCGTGGCAGATGTCCTCAACGGACACCAGGAACTTCCTGACCTTGGCTTCAGGCATGTGCGACAAGCCTCCGTGACTGTGTGGCGGACACGCGACTAACGCTGCGGGTCATGCCCGCCAGGTGAAGAGCGCAAGCTTCGATCAGTCCACGATCAACCATAGTTTCGGCACGGGTCACGCCGCGGTCAAGGGCCAGAGTGATTTCTTCCGGCTGCAGGTAGCCCACGCTCCGGGTGATAAGCCGCCGCCCTAGGTCGCTTCCCGGCTGAACATCGTCCGCCGCACAGCGCGAGATGGCAGGATGGCCGGGCAGATCGACAGCATTGGCGATGAGCGTTGCCGCCGCATCGGCCGCACTGGCGGTTGCGGCCAGCACCGTCACGGCATCGGCAATGCCCATCGAAAGACTACGCCCACGCCAACCGCTGGTGGCCAAGCCTCTGACTGGGTCTCCAGAGCAAAGCTGCACCTTCGCGAAGAGGGATGGCCGGTCCGGCCGGTCCACCAGTCCCACGGCATAGTTCTTCCCGGGCGCAAGATGAAGGGCGATATCTCCGCCATTGTTGACAAAGGCCCTGTCCAACGGCGCTGCAGCAGTCATGGATTGCAACACCTCCTCGGCAACCGCACCAGCGACTGCCGCCATCGGAGTGATGAAGGACTGCTTCGCATGGGGGGCTACGGCCTTCCACATGCGCCTGGCGACTTTGCCATCAGGTAAATCCGAAAATGGTCGCCGCAGAAGTGGCAATTCCGCGCATAATTCATCCAGAATGGTGGAGAACCGGTTCTCGGCTGCTTCGAAGGCGCGACTGACCTCGAGCAAAGCATGCTCGGCAGCAATGATCAGATCGATGGGACCGTCGTGCAGATGAAGCCTGCGGCCATCCTCCAGCCATCTCGACCGCATGCGGCTCATGGTTTACGCTCCAAGGGCCAGGGATTGTCCAAGATGCTTGGCAAACGTTTCTGCCCCTGATTCGCACGAATTTCGGATAGAGGCCTGACCTCGCTCATGTGACCGCCAAGCGCCTCATAGTCGGCCCTGGTCATGGTGAACTCGATCGGCGCTACGAGCGCCGGCGTGGGCACATAGCCGAAGGCATTGCCCGGCAGCCGGGTCACATCCACCATGAAGGTGATGCCGCCGCCGGGCCAGACATAGACTGGCGCTCCGCCACAGGTGATCCGAGTCAGAGCTTCCTTCACCGACGTCGTCAGGCGGACCGGGTTTTCTGTCACACCGGCGCGGAGCGACCCTCCCGCGCCACCCATGAAGAGCACCGTCGACAAGGCAGGTTCGCAGTTTTCGGCGATGCGCTCGACCGACCGCGCGAGGGCTTCCGGGAGTTCTTTCGCGACCGGTATCAGGCGATCATCGAGTTCAAAATAGGCATAGTGCTCGCCGGTCGTGGACACCATGAAAAGACGCAGCCCCGGCCAGGCCTCCTCAGGATCGAAGGGCTTCAGGATCGCGAGCGGATCGGTCAGGTCCGTGCCGCCCCATCCGATGCCCGGCTGGGCGACCTTGAAATAGCGCCCCGGCGTCGACCGGTGTCCCTTGATCTTGATTCCGGTTTCGCGAACATCGAGGAATTTGCCGGCCTGGTGCTCCGAGAGAACGCCGGTGATGTGGTCATCGACCACCACAACCTCGTCCACATGATCCAGCCATTGACGGGCGAACATGCCTATGGTGGCGGAGCCGCATCCGACCCGCATACGCTCCTCGACGACACCATTAATGACCGGCGCCTTGCCGGCCTCTATCGCAAGCCGTGCGCCGTTGTCGATCTCGACTTCGACCAGCTCACGGTTGCACAGACGCAGCAGGCTTTCGCAGGTGATGCGACCCTCTTTCTTGGACCCTCCTGTCAGGTGCCGCACGCCGCCGAGGGACAGCATCTGGGAACCATATTCTGCCGTCGTGACGTGGCCGATCTGTTCGCCATTCACACGCACCGCCGCGCATTCCGGTCCGAGATGCCGATCAGTATCGATCTTCACCTTGACGCCGCAATAGCTGAAGATACCTTCAGTTACCACTGTCACCATATCGACACCATCCACCTCGCTGGAGACGATGAACGGCGCAGGCTTGTAGTCAGGATAGGTGGTGCCGGCTCCAATAGCGGTGACGAAAGTCTCGGCCGTGTTTACGACCTCTCCCCGCCAGGTCTCGCCGCCACCGAGGAACGGCTGCACTCTGCCCCCTTCGCTTATGGTCCGCTCGATCAGCACATGCGGATCGACCCGAACCAGTACCCCTTGCTCATTGGCGTAGCGATCACAGGCCCCCCGCAGGCCCTCACGGATGTAGCACAGCACCGGGCAGGCATCGCAGCGGATCTTGCCCGTTGGCCCCCCGGTCATGACAAGGCCCTGCTCTTGATCGCAGCCAAAACCCGGTCCGGCGTTGCGGGCGTGCGCTTGATCCGCACGCCGGCTGCATGTGCAATTGCATTGAGAATGGCAGGCGCCGTCGGAATCAACGCTTGCTCGCCTATGCCTTTGGCACCGAACGGCCCGACGGATGATGCACACTCGATCAGGATGGAGTCGATGGGAGGGACATCGCCAATGGTGGGGATCAGATAGTCATGGAGATTTTCTCCCCGGCCCGGGGTGAATTCCTCCATCAGAGCCATGCCGATCCCCTGTGCTACCCCGCCTTCGATCTGACCTTCGATCAGCATGGGATTGATTGCGCGACCGACATCATGAGCTGCAATGACCTTGAGGACCTTCACCGTGCCGAGCTTCATGTCCACCTCGACCTCGGCCATGTGAGCACCATAGCCGTAAACCGCATAAGGCTCGCCCTGGCCATCGGCGTCAAGCGGCGAAGTGGGCGGATCGAATGTCTCTTCGGCGCATAACACGTATCCAAGTCCATCGAGTGGCAAGCCCGTGAGATCAACCATCCTGACCGTCGAAAGCTCGCGCACCAGCAGCCGGGCATTGGCAATCTCTATCGATGCATCCTCACCCACATTGGCCAAGCGAAGAATCTGCCGCCTCAGAGCCTTGCCCGCAAGCTCCGCTGCCTTGCCAGTCACGAATGTCTGCCGAGATGCCGATGTCTTGCCGCAATCTGGCGTGACGTCGGTATCGGGTCCGATCTGGTCGACAAGTGAGAGGGGAAGACCCACGGCGTCAGCGGCAATCTGTGCGATGACCGTATTTGACCCCTGCCCGATGTCCACCGCGCCCTGATGCAGCGAAAGCCTTCCATCCGGCTTCAGCCCGAAGCGGATGGTCGAGGGATTGGGTAATGACGTATTTCCACAACCATAGAACATGCCCGCGACGCCCACGCCCCGGCGTTTCGAAGGCGACTGCGCATTGTGATGCCGGGCATTGGCACGGGCCTCCTGCCAAGGCGCTCGCAGGGCCTCGAAACAATCCTTGATGCCGACCCCTTCCCCCAAAACCTGCCCGGTCACGGTTGGCGCCAGATCGGACAAGGCATTGCGTATGCGGAACTCCAGCGGATCCAGCGCAAGTCGCTCGGCGGCCATGTCCAGCAATTGCTCCTGGGCGATCACAGTCTGCGGCACGCCAAATCCGCGGAAAGCACCAGCCGGTGCGCAGTTGGTCAGGACGGCGCGACTCGTGGCGCGGTAGTGCGGCACGACATAGGGACCGGAAGCATGAACCGGCACCCGGTTGGCGACAGTCGGGCCCCAAGATGCATAAGCCCCGGTGTTGAAATCACCGGTGAAATCCATGGCGACGATCCGGCCATCCCGCGACGCCGCGATGCACGATCGCATTTTCGCCGCATGCCGCTTGGTGGTCGCCATGATCGACTCGGGCCGAGAATAGACCATCGCCACCGTCCGGCCGGTCAGCCACGCCGCTACAGCAACGAAGGGCTGAACCGAAAGATCAAGCTTCGACCCGAATCCGCCGCCACAGGCTGAAGGAACGATACGAACGTCCTCAGGGGGAATTCCCATTATCGCCGCAACATCGTCGCGATCGAGATAAGGGGACTGGGTCGAAACAGTGATCTCGATCCTGTTTCCCACCCGGCATGCCCATCCCGCCTCGGGTTCGATATAGGCATGCTCCACAAAGCTTGTCTCGAATTCCTCCTCTACCATGACAGCGCCTTCGGAAAACCCGGCCGCGAGGTCGCCGCGCGCCACCCTCCCCGTCACCAGGATGTTGCCGGGACGATTGGCATGGAGCATCGGAGCCGCATCAGCCAGGGCCTCATCCATGGCAAGTGCCGGCTCACGCTCCTGCCATGTGACCGGAAACTGACCGAGATCAAGCTCCTCGACCGCGCGGCGCTCTCCCACGACTGCCGCAACCGCCTCGCCGCGAAAGCGGACCTCGCCTTCGGCAAAGACCGGCTGATCGGCAAAGTGCGCAATGACACCAAAAAGATTGCGGCCTGGGATATCCTCTGCCGTAAGTATGCGGACCAATCCCGGATGGCTTCGGCGGTAGCTCTCAAGATCGCCGAAGGTGAATCCGGCGCGATGGAACGGTGAGCGGACCGCCCTGACAAAGAGAGCATCGGCAGGGACGCTGTCTGCCCCATAAGCCTCCTCGCCCATGACTTTCGGTGCGCCGTCAAGGCGCGGGACGGCGGCACCGACAGCCTTGCCACCAGCCGGGAGTACTTGTCGACCCTCGGCGCCGCCGAGTGCGTTCTCGACGGCCGCGACGATCTTTGCGTAACCCGTACAGCGGCACAGCACGCCTCCCAGGGCGTCAGCAATGCTGTCCCGATCCGGATTGGGCTTCTGCTCCAGCAGGGCTGCCGCCGAAATCAGCATGCCTGGTGTGCATATGCCGCACTGTGCCGCGCCATGGGACAGAAAGGACTGCTGCAGCGCATCCCCATAGCGCGTCGTGCGCGACAAGCCCTCGATTGTCGTGACCGTCCTGCCAGCAACCTGGCCCAAGGGCATCAGGCAGGCGCAAACCACTTCGCCGTCGACCAGAATGCTGCAGGCCCCGCAATCTCCAGCATCACATCCAATTTTGGTTCCTGTCGCATTGAACTCACCACGAAGCACGTCGCTCAGCCGCGACGCCGGCGGGGAAAGGGCTTCGACGTGCCTGCCATTGAGTAAGAAGGCGATGGAGGTACTCACGCCGGCTTGACTCCCCAGGCCTGATCCAGCGCGCGGCCAATTGCGACGATGGCCGCATCCTGTCTGTAGCCCGCCGTCGCTCGGACGTCGTCGATCGGCACGAGGCAATTCAGATGATCGGACCTGATCATAGTGGATGGCAGGATCTGGCCCGAAAGGCCCACCAGGTCTTGCTCGAGATCTAATAGCCGCCGCGCAACCGGCGATGCTGCCCCCACTGACACGCGCGCCTCGATGATCGTTCCGTCTGGCGCCCGCTCGACAAGGGCCGCCGCCATAACGATGGAGATCACCAGGTAGCGTCGGCTCCCAAGTTTCACAAAGGCCGACGCGCCTTTGGATTTTGGCACCAGCACCGCCGAGAGCACCTCGCCTTGCCGAATTGAAGTCTTGCGATAGCCGGTCAGAAACTCAGCCAGCTTTACACGGCGTTTTCCCTCGAGCGACGTCAATTCAACTGACGCGTCCAGCACCAGGAGCGGTGGAACCCCGTCAGCGGCTGGCGACGCATTGCAGAGATTTCCAGCAATGGTCCCGCAATTCTGGATTTGAACCGAGCCGACTTCACGGGCCGCCTGCGCCAACGCAGCAAACGTCGGCGGCAGCGAACTCCGGAGAATTTCCGACCATGTGACGCTGCCTCCGATTCTGACATGATCGCCGTCATCGCAAATGACGCGCAATTCCTCGATCTGCCGAAGCGAGACGAGATCTCTGGTCACGGGCCGTCCGACATGGGCGGGATAGATATCCGTGCCGCCGCCGAAGGGCTGCGCATCATGCCCGGCGAGCAGCTGCAAAGCTTCGGCCAGACTGTGAGGCTGCATGAACACGGCTGACGTCCTTGAAATCGGAGTTTGATCACCCGATCGCGGGAAAGTCTGTCGTGACGCAAACCAAGAGTCAAGCAGGCTGCGGGCTGTCCGGCATCTACACTGAAACGATTTGCCTAACAATGCATTAGCACTTATCTTCCCCGCCCCAGCGGCGAAGAGGACTTGCTTTTTGGAACGGCGCCTGACCACCATTCTGTCAGCTGATATCGTTGGATACTCGCGACTCATGGGGATTGATGAGGCGGGTACCCTCGATGAAATGAAGGCGCGCAGCGATACCGTGACATCCCCACTGCTGGAGAAGCACGGCGGGCGGCTGATCAAGCTGCTGGGCGACGGATTTCTCGCCGAGTTCGGCAGCGTCGTCAACGCGGTGCATTTCTCCATCGATCTGCAGAGCGCAACCGAGAGCCGCAATGCTGCACTTCCCGAAGAACGCCAGATGCGGTTTCGCATCGGCATCAATCTGTCCGATGTTATTGCCGATGCCGATGACGTCTATGGCGACGGTGTAAATGTTGCAGCCCGACTTCAGTCCCTGGCCGAGCCGGGAGGAATCTGCATTTCGGAAACAGTGCATCAGCATGTGAGCCGCCATCTCTCTTATCGCTTCGAAGATCTGGGCAAGCAACGGTTCAAGAATATTTCAGGTGCAGTGCAGGTCTATCGCGTCAAACCGAATTCCAACGCCTATCAGGCCAGCCGCCGCACCAAGAACGATGGTCACCAGGCCTCCATCGTCGTGCTGCCATTCGCGAACATGTCCGGAGATCCCGAGCAGGAGTACTTCAGCGATGGCATCAGCGAGGATATCATCACCGATCTGTCAAAAATCTCGTCTCTCTTCGTGGTGTCGCGAAACACCGCCTTCACCTTCAAGGGCCAGCATGTCGACATCGACCAGGTGGCGAACAGACTCGGCGTCCAATACGTCCTCGAAGGTAGCGTCAGGAAATCGGGCAATCGTGTGCGGGTCACTGCCCAGTTGATCGATGGAAGGACCAACGGCCACGTCTGGGCCGAACGCTACGATCGCGATTTCCGAGACATTTTCGAGCTTCAGGATGACATTTCCAGAAGCATCGTCGAGACTCTCAAGGTCAAGATGTTGCCGGCAGAGGTTGCAACTCTGACCCAGAAGCCGACGGGTGCTGCCGAGGCCTACCGCTACTACCTGATGGGCCGCGGATTCTTTCATTTGGGTCACACCAAGCGCTACCTCAAGCTAGCGCGTCAGATCTTCAACAAGGCTCTCGAGATCGATCCCAACTACGCGCAGGCGCATGCCGGCGTTGCCGACTGCAACTCCCATCTCCTCGATGCCGGTGACAGTTCCATATCTGTTGAGGATATCCTCAAGCAGAGCGAAGAGGCATTGCACCTGGATCCAAATCTTGCAGAAGCGCACGCCTCGCGGGGCCTCGCCCTGTACACGGCCGGCCGCTATGATGATGCTGACGCGTCTTTTATCACTGCCATTGCGCTCAAGCCCGAACTGTTCGAGTCCTATTTGTTCTACGGCCGCAATTGTCTCAACCGCGGCCGCTTCGAACAGGCGGCCGAACTGTTCGGCAAAGCTGCCGAGTTGAGAAACAATGACTTTCGCGCCCATGGGCTTCAATCGATGTGTTTCCAATCTCTCGGGCGAAAGGATGACGCCATCGCGGCCGCGCGGCTTTCCTTGGCGCGCGCCGAAAAAGCCATCGCGGAACGGCCCGATGACGCCGACGCGCTAGCGTTTGGCGCTGGAATATTGGCCTTTCTGGGAGAGTCCGGCAGAACCAAGGACTGGGCCGAAAGAGCTGCCCTGATCGAGCCCGATGATCACTACATGCAGTACAATCTGGCCTGCGCCTTCGCCATCCTCGGAGAACGGGACCTTGCCATGGACAGGCTCGACCAGGCTCTGGGCTCCTACTCGATAAAGTCCCTGAAGGAATATATGTTGAGCGATGCAGACCTCGATATATTGCGCGACCACCCCCGTTATAAGCTACTGCTTCAACGGCTACCGGATTGAACATGACATTTGCCCTTCCATGCGAAGCGCTGGAATTGCGCGAAAAAGTCCGGGCATTCGTGACCCGCGACCTGCAACCGCTCGAGGTTCAGGCCGAGATGAACGGGGGACGCATCCCCGAGCATCTGGTGAAACAGCATGAAGACTCGGCCATAGGGCTTGGTCTTCCGTTGATGGATGTGCCTGCGGACTACGGAGGTCTGGCACTGCCGATTTTGACCCAGGTTGCCATTGTTGGAATGATTGGCCGCGTCACCAATGCCCTTGGATGGTGCTATGGGGAAGCGCAAAGGTGGATGTTCGAGGCCTGCGATTCCGCTCAGATCACGAGATACATTCTGCCCATGACCACCGGTGACGTGCATCTGTGCTATGCGATCACCGAAGAAGATGCCGGCTCCGATCCCTCGACGATTTCAACGACGGCCACCCTTGACGGGGATGACTACGTCCTGAATGGCGAAAAGTGGCATGTGACAAGCTTCAATCGCGCGACAATAGTGCTGGTTCAGGCCAGACTCGAGACTGGCGAGCATTGTCTCTTTTTCTGTCCTGTCGATGCGTCAGGACTTTCGATCACCCGAAATCCACTATACATGCATCAGTATGACCACCACCATCCCA
This sequence comes from Alphaproteobacteria bacterium, assembly GCA_020441605.1. Next base: position 6,987 of record JAGRLX010000323.1, on the reverse strand, counting down.
TCCTGAACTTCAAGAATGTCAGGATTCCACGATGCGACCGCCTGGGGCGTGAAGGCGACGGCATGGGCTTCACCCATAGCTGGTTTCGCCGCGAGCGGCTCATGATCGCAGCGCGTTGTTGCGGCGCCATGGAACGCCTTATAGAGGAGGCGACGGCCTTCGCCAAAACCCGCGTCGTCTCGGGCGAGGCGATTGCCAATTATCAGTTCATTCAAGGCATGCTGGCAGATTCGGTCGTCGACTTGCAGGCGGCGCGCCTCATCACTTTCGAGGCGGCCGCTGCACATGACCGCGGAGAGGATGTGAAGTCGCTCCACGCCCGTTGTTCGATCGCCAAGCTCATTGCATCCGAAGCCGCAGGCCGCGTGGCTGATCGGGCGGTGCAGATCTTTGGCGGGCGCGGATACATGCGCGAAAATGTTGCCGAGCGGTTCTACCGTGAGCTACGCGTTGACCGGATCTGGGAAGGAACCAGCGAGATACAACGACTGATCGTCGCGCGTTCTCTTCTCAAGCGAGGACTTGCCGCGACCATCGGATAAGAGGGACAGCACAGATGCAGGAAGACATCGCAGCCGAGGTATTGCTGACCAATTGGCGGAACGAAACTCGCATCGCGTCGTTACCAGAAGACTGTCGGCCCGGCACGAGGGCAGAGGGCTACCAGGTGGCGGCACGGGTGGCGGAATTGTCAGGTTCGGCGATTGCCGGCTGGAAGATTGCCGCCACCAGTGAGGCCGGACAGCGCCATATCAATGTCGACAGCCCTTTGATCGGCCGCATATTGTCGGACAAGCTAAAGGGACCGGGCGCACAAGTGCCCCTAGGCAACAATATCATGCGCGTGGCGGAGGCGGAGTTTGCCTTCGCCTTCGGACAGGACCTGCCTCCGCGCGCGTCTGAGTATACGATAGACGAGGCTCTGGAAGCCGTCTCCGCTTTGCATTTGTCAATCGAGGTGCCCGATAGCCGATACGTGGATTTCACCAAGGTCGGAGCGCCGTCGCTCATCGCCGACACGGCTTGCGCTTGCTGGCTTGTGCTGGGTCCTGCGATCGAAACCGGATGGCGCGAGCTTGACCTTGCCAATCACGTTGTCATCGCACGGCGGAATGGCGACAAGGTGGCAGAAGGGTCCGGCCGCGCGGTGCTCGGCGATCCCCGCCTGGCCTTGACATGGTTCGTCAACGAAGCGGCTCGCTACTGCGGTGGGGTACGGAAAGGACAATTCGTCACGACCGGTACCTGCATCGTTCCCGCCGCCATTGCCCCGGGGGATTCCATAACCATCAACTATGGACGCCTCGGCTCGATCGACGCCAACATAGCCTAGGCATGAAGTCCGTGTTAGAAGGTGCGGGACAATCCCCGACAGGCACATCATGGCACAAAGCGTTATCGACTTTCCTTCGTTTGCCCGCAATTCCATCAATCTCGCCTCTCCCCGACTGGGGGCCAAGGCGATCTTCGCTACAGACGATTTCTTCGCTGACAAGTCGCGCATGTTGTCCGATGCGCTGCCCAGTTTCGATCCCGACAGGTATGACGAGAATGGCAAGTATATGGACGGTTGGGAGTCGCGGCGGCGGCGCAGCGGTGGCCATGACTACTGTATCGTCCAGCTCGGTGCACGTGGTATTGTTCGCGGTGTCGATATCGATACCAGCCATTTCACAGGCAATTTTCCGCCGGCGGCCTCGATAGAGGCCTGTGTCTCGGATGGCGATCCGGACGACCGGTCGAACTGGATCGAGATCCTGCCCGCCGTTTCCCTTGGGCCATCATCCCATCACTTTCATGCCATCAGCAGTGGCGAAGCCTGGACGCATCTCCGGCTTCACATCTATCCCGACGGTGGCATCGCCCGCCTGAGGGTATATGGCGAACCGGTGCCGTCCTGGGAGGGCAAGGATCCGAGCGCCTTGCATGAGCTCTCGCTTGCCAACAATGGTGGCCGGATCGTTGCATACAACAATGCCCATTACGGCTCGGTCTGGACGTTGCTGACAACCGGGCGCGGCATCAACATGGGCGATGGATGGGAAACCCGTCGCCGCCGTGAACCAGGTTACGACTGGATCATCGTCAAGCTTGGTGCCATCGGGATTGTCGAAAGGATTGAGGTCGACACTTGCCACTACAAGGGCAACTATCCAGACCGATGCTCACTTCAAGCCGCCCATGTAATTGGCGCCACCGATCAGTCGGTGGTGACCGAGGCCATGTTCTGGCCGGAATTGATGAGCGAGCACAAGCTTCAAATGGATCACATCCACACTTTCCGGGCTGGCGAACTTTCACAGGTCGGGCCTGTCAACTATGTGAAGCTCAACATCTTTCCAGATGGTGGCGTGTCGCGTCTTCGCATATTCGGGAGACTCGCGTGAAGGTCCTCCGCCCTGAACCGCTGACCAAGGCCGGATTTGCGCCTTACGGCGACGTCGTCAGCATGGAGGGTGCCGGGCATTTCACCATCAATCAGGGCTATGCAGAGCGCTTCAACGACCTCTGCCGCGTCGATGTGGCGGAACAGTCGGGCGAGATCAACATCAGCATTGTCGAGGCCATGCCGCGACCCCGCCCCATCGCCATCTGGCTGATGGAGCGCCACCCGCTCGGAACGCAAATCTTCCATCCGATGCAAGATCGCCCTTGGCTCGTGGTGGTCTGTTCCGATGTCCGGACCCCCGACAGCTATCGCGCGTTCCTTGCCGATGGCCGGCAGGGAGTGAACTATGCGCGCAACATCTGGCACCATCCGTTGCTCGTTCTTGATGCACATAGCTTGTTCTTGGTCGTCGACCGCAAGGGACCCGGGAACAATCTTGAAGAGGTCGAACTCGATGAGGGCTTGTCGATCAGCCTCGATCTTCCGGCTTTGCATGGAGGCTGATCCCGGCGACGTAGGTCGCGCGAACCGCGCGATCATCGCCCAAGATCATCAGCGAGAACAAGACGTCCTCCAGGGATTGCGATAGCTCCATACGGCTGGTCAGCACGTCGGTCGAGAAAGGATCGAGCACGACAATATCGGCATATTTTCCTGTCTCGATCGAGCCTGTTTCCGAGGCAAGGCCTAGTCGTGTCGCATTGCCCAATGTCGCGAGGTGAAAGAGTTCGATGGCAGAAGGGCGATGGCCGGCCAACATCTGCAGCTTGTAGGTTTCGCCGAGGGTGGCAAGCATCGAGTAGGTGGTGCCAGCACCGATGTCGGTGGCAAGCCCCAGCGGCACAGGCCTCTCGGATTTCAGCATGTGGCCCATCGGCATGATGCCTGAACCCAGGAAGCTGTTTGACGTCGGACAATGCAGAACCGTGGACCCGGTCTCCGACAGTCGCGCGCACTCGCGGTCGGAAAGGTGAACGCCATGGGCGAAAAAGCTCCGCCCGCCCAGAAGACCGAAGTGGTCATAGACGTCCGTATAGTCCTTGGCCCACGGATAGAGCTGCTTCACGAATTCGATTTCTCCCCGGCTTTCCGACAGATGGGTCTGCATCAGCGCACCATCGAGAGTATCAAGAAGTTCGCCAGAAAGCCGCAACTGCTCTTCGCTCGATGTCACGGCAAATCGAGGGGTGACCGCGTAACGGAGCCGGCCTTTCCCATGCCAGGCCCGATAGAGTTCCTCGCTCTCGCGCGCGCTGGTCTCGGGATCGTCATGAAGATCGGCAGCGGCATTCCTGTCCATCATCGTCTTGCCGGTGATCAGTGCCATGTTCAGGCGGCCAGCCGCCGCAAAGAGTGCTTCGGCGCATGACTTGTGGACCGAACAGAAAGCCATGGCAGAGGTCGTCCCATGGGCGATGAGGCGGGACAGAAAGTTTTCGGCGGCAGATTCCGCATAGACCGAATCCGCGTATTTCCTTTCTTCAGGAAAGGTGAAGCGCTGCAACCAGTCGAGGAGATCCTTTCCCGGCGCCGCCAGCATGCGGTACTGCGGAAAATGAATATGCGCGTCAATGAAGCCAGGCAGAATGAGCTGATCGCCATGGTCATCACATGGTGACCGCCGGAACGCCTGTGGCAGAAGCGGTTGCGGACCAACCCACAGAATCATGCCGTCGTCGCCGACCACCACAGCGCCGCGGCGCTCGTCCCGGCAGTCGAACGGGCCGGGACCGAACGAGACGATACGACCACGAATGACCTTGGTCACAGTTCAACCCTATCTTCGATGCGAAAGCGAAAGATGCGGCCAATTTGGTTGAGCGCCGTCTCCAGTTCAGCTTCCGGCGCGTTTGAAACCCGTTCCTCGAAGGCGGCCATGATCATCTGCCTGGTCGCGCCTTTCACGGCAAAGATGAATGGAAAGCCGAATCGGTCCCTGTATTGCGCGTTGAGTCTTGTGAACCGATCGAACTCCTGCGCCGACAGGGCATTGAGCCCGGCTCCAGCCTGTTCCCTGCCCGAGTCGTCGCTGAGCCTAGCTTTGGTCGCCAGATCCGGGTGAGCTCGGATCACGGCCAATTGCGCGGTCGAATTGGCGGCACGGAGGGCGCGGGAAAATGCATCTATCATGGCGTCACGGGTGGCAAAGGGCCGATATGCGGCGGCCTCCCTGGCCACCCAGGGCGAGTGTTCGGCTACATCGCCGAACAATGTGAGGAAACGCTCCAGTGATAGGTCATTGACTTCGAAGAGCGGTATCATTGTCGCACGATCCAAGCACCGAGCTTTATTCGTTCTTCGGGGGTCATGCCGGTCCGATTGCCAAGCGGCATGGCACGGTTCTTGACGGCCTGTGTCTCAACCTGAACCGCATAGCGCCGCAACTCATCGAGGCTCTCCAGAGCGATCCCCTTCGGCGCCGCCTTGATGGTCGGATCTTTTGGTGTCACCGCATGGCAGGAAGCACAGCGGGCCTGAACGATGGCCAGAGCATCATCATCGCTGACCTGTCCCTGGTATCCTATCCCCTGGGCGGGCTGCGTAACCACAAGTGCCACAGCAAGCGCGGCACCCACTATCGGCAGGGTCCAGGCGATATCGGCCTGCGCGTCACCGACCTCGGTGCGCACCAGAAAGTGCCTGAGCAAGCAACCGCCAATCACGATGAGACCCACGAGAGTCCAGGCCCGCGGATGGTCCGTGATCAGGGGATAGTGATTGCTCACCATCATCAGAAGAACCGGCAGGGTCAGATAGGTATTGTGCAGCGACCTTTGCTTGCCGATTGCACCGAGCCGCGGGTCCGGCGCGGATTTCTCGAGCAGGGCGGCCGTGATCTTGCGCTGGTTTGGAATGATGACCATGAACACATTGGCTGCCATCATCGTTCCAATCAGCGCGCCGACATGAATGAAGGCACCGCGCCCAGAATAGATCTGAGTGTAGCCGTAGGCCGCCATCATGATCATCACGAAGACAGCCAGAGCCAGGGCTGCCGTATGCCGTCCCAGGGGTGAACGGCAGAGCCGGTCATAGATCAACCAGCCACCGGCAAGGCTTGCAAGAGAAATGACGATCGCCTGCCAACGCGACAGCGCTAGGACGTCGGTATTGATCAGGTAGTTCTCGGCCTGCAGGTAGTAGAGCGCGATTAGCAGCAGGAAGCCCGTTGCCCACGTGAGGTAGGCCTCCCACTTGAACCAGATGAGATCGCTGGGAAGACCCGCCGGCGCGGTCAGATATTTCTGGACATGATAGAAACCGCCGCCATGAACCTCCCACGCCTCGCCGGCAACACCGGCTGCAAGTCCGTCGCGCTTGCGGAGCGAAAAATCCAGGGCCACGAAGTAGAAGGACGTTCCGATCCAGGCGATGCCGGCGATCATATGGCCCCAACGCAACAGAAGATTGAGCCAGTCGAGAGAGAGAAGCGGGACCGGACTTAGCCACCACGCCAATCCGAGAGCGAAACCGATGATCGGCAAGGTCCAGCCAATGCGGTGGAGCGGATCACCAACCTCGTGACGAACCAGAAAGTGCCGCAACGCAGCACCTCCGATAACGACCAGTCCGGCAATCAACCAGGACTGCGGCGCGTCGGTCACCATCGCAAAGTGATTGCTGATCATCATCAAGAGGACGGGAAGAGTCAGATAGGTGTTGTGCAGCGAGCGCTGCTTACCCATCTCGCCCAAGCGGGGGTCGGGCACCTGCCCCTGGATCAGGGCTGCAGCAATCTTGCGCTGGTTCGGAATGATCACCATGAACACATTGGCCGCCATGATCGTGCCGACCAATGCGCCAATGTTGATGAAAGCACCCTGCCCCTTGAACACGTGGGTGAAGAGATAGGCAAAGGCGAGGATCAGCAACAGGACGCAGGCCGCCAACAGCTCCGTTCGGCGGCCGACGGAGGAACGGCACAATATGTCATAGATCACCCAACCCGAGGCGATCGAAACCAAGGAGATGGCGATCGCCTGCCAGGATGAGAGGTCAAGCACGGCAGGATCGATCAAATAGGCCGGTGCCTGGAAATAGTATTGAGCCACCAGCAGCAAAAAGCCCGTGACCCAGGTGAGATAGGCCTCCCATTTGAACCATGTGAGATGGTCCGGCATCTTCGCAGGAGCCGAGAGGTATTTCTGAACGTGGTAGAAGCCGCCGCCATGGACTTCCCAGGCCTCGCCCCGCACCCCCGTCGGAAGCCCGTCGCGCGTCTTCAGCGAAAAGTCGAGGGCGACGAAATAGAAGGAGGTTCCGATCCAGGCAATGCCCGCAATCATGTGGCCCCAGCGGACCATCAGGTTCAGCCAATCAGCGATGAAGGCGTCCAAGCTCGGGTCTCCTCAAGAATACGCCTGCCGGAGATCGCTCCCGCGGCAGGCGCTCATGCTCAGGCGTTGCGCTTACTGCGGCAGCTGGTCATCGATGCCCTTGATGTAGTAGTTCATGCCGAGCAGCTCGCTGTCGGGCAGCGGCTTGCCGGCTTCGCCCACCGTCGAGCCGTCCTGCTTGGTGATCGGGCCCATGAAGGGATGGATCTCGCCAGACTTGATCTTGGCGACGGTGTCCTCGGCCATGGCCTTGACGTCGTC
>JAGRLX010000322.1 GCA_020441605.1 Alphaproteobacteria bacterium | reverse complement strand
CGGCGCGGCGACTACCTCGGCGCCACCGTCCAGGTCATTCCCCACGTCACCAACGAGATCAAGCAGTTCGTCCTCGATGGCAACGACGATTACGACTTCGTGCTTTGCGAGATCGGCGGAACGGTGGGCGACATCGAGGGCCTGCCCTTTTTCGAGGCCATCCGCCAGTTCGGCCAGGAGCAGCCGCGCGGCGACTGCCTGTTCATCCATCTGACCCTGCTGCCCTATATCCCAACGGCGGGCGAGCTGAAGACCAAGCCGACACAGCATTCGGTCAAGGAACTGCGTTCGATCGGCATTCAGCCCGATATCTTGCTGTGCCGGGCGGATCGCGAGATTCCGGTCAATGAGCGCCGCAAGATAGCCCTGTTCTGCAATGTCCGTCCCTCCGCCGTCATCCAGGCGCTGGACGTCAAGTCGATCTACGATGTGCCGCGCGCCTATCACAACGAGGGGCTCGACAAGGAGGTGCTGGACGCCTTCGGCTTCAAGGACGCGCCCGATCCCGATCTGAGCAAGTGGGCGGAGATCATGGCCCGCATCACCCAGCCGGAAGGCGAGGTGACGATCGCGGTTGTCGGCAAATACACTGGCCTGCTCGATGCCTACAAGTCACTGCAGGAGGCTTTGGTCCATGGTGGCATTGCCAACAGGGTGAAGGTCAACCTCGAATGGATCGAGTCCGAGGTCTTTGAAAATGAAGACCCGGCCCCGTTCCTTGAAGGCGTCGATGGGATCCTGGTGCCAGGAGGCTTCGGCGAGAGAGGTTCTGAGGGCAAGATCAAGGCCGCAACATTCGCGCGCACGCGCAAGGTTCCCTATTTCGGGATTTGCTTCGGCATGCAGATGGCCTGTATCGAGGCAGCGCGAAGCCTGTGCGGCATCGAGGCGGCCAGTTCCACCGAATTTGGAGAAACGAGCGAGCCGGTGGTGGGTACGATGACCGAGTGGATGCGGGGTAACGAGCTCGAAATTCGAAAAGCGGGTGGGGACCTTGGCGGCACGATGCGTCTTGGTGCCTATGATGCGACCTTGAAAGCCGGTAGCAAGATTTCGCAGATCTACGGCGGTACCCGCATCTCCGAACGCCACCGCCATCGCTATGAGGTGAATACGCGCTACCGTGAACGGCTCGAAGCTGCGGGAATGAGTTTTGCCGGCATGTCGCCGGATGGCCTGCTTCCGGAAACGATCGAGTATCCCGATCATCCGTGGTTCATTGGTGTCCAATATCACCCGGAACTGAAGTCGAAGCCATTTGCGCCGCATCCCCTGTTTTCCTCCTTCATCGCGGCCGCGGTTGAACAAAGCCGGCTGGTGTAAGGGGGTCGGGGGCTGGTCCGATTGGCTGTGCCTTTTGCTCCAGACGCGAGAAGCAAAGACGCCGCCGCATGACGTCTGCCAATCCATCTCAGGTCCATCGGCGAAAAAGGCATTACCAATCCCTTTCCGCTTGAGCTAATTCAGAGCCCTAAAGAATAGGCAGCAGCGATGAATGACAAGCACCCGGATGACGGCGGTACCAGCGGCCTCGCCTATCTCCAGTCTCTCCTGAAAGACTGGCACGGTTCGCCCATGGCGGATCTGATGGGCATCAGGCTGGTCGCGGTGGAAGATGGCTGTGCCACGTTCGAAGCCGTTCCCACGTCCAAATACTACAATCCGCAGATGCGCATGCACGGCGGCTATTGCGCCACGCTCATCGATTCGGCGATGGGTTGCGCCGTGCAGACCAGGCTGCCGAAGAACATCGGTTATGGGACCATCGAAATGAAGGTCAATTATGTGCGCAAGCTGGTGGTCGAATCCGGAACCTTGCGCTGCATCGGCACCGTCATTCACAGCGGGCGCACCATGTTCACCGCCGAAGCCCGCGTGATCGATGGCGATGGCAAGCTCTACGCGCATGGATCGGGCACCTTTCTGGTCTATCCCTCATGACCAACAGGGTCGTGCAGGTGGGTAAGGTCAGCTTCGGCAATGGACTGCCGTTGGCGTTGATTGCCGGTCCTTGCCAGTTGGAAAGCCACGATCACGCCTTCATGGTGGCCGAGCGCTTGCGGGACATTTGCGGCCGGCTGGGTGTCGGTCTGGTCTTCAAATCGAGCTTCGACAAGGCCAACCGCACGAGCCTTGCCGGCAAGCGCGGACTCGGCCTGGAAAAGTCGCTCGCCGTCTTTGCCGCCATTTCGCAAGAATTGGACCTGCCGGTGCTCACCGATGTCCATGAGGTCGGTCATTGTTCCGAAGTGGCACACGTCGTCGATATCCTGCAGATCCCAGCCTTTCTTTGCCGCCAGACAGACCTGTTGGTGGCAGCCGCCAGGGCGGGAAAGCCCGTGAACGTCAAGAAGGGGCAGTTTCTTGCGCCCTGGGACATGCGGAACGTGGTGGACAAGCTGGTCGAAAGTGGCAATTCCGACGTGCTGTTGACCGAGCGCGGCGCCTCGTTCGGCTACAACACCCTGGTCTCGGACATGCGCGCATTGCCGATCATGGCAGAGACGGGCGCACCGGTGATCTTCGATGCGACACATTCAGTCCAGCAGCCCGGCGGGCTGGGTGGGGCGTCGGGTGGCGACCGCCGCATGGTGCCGGTTCTGGCCCGTGCCGCCGTGGCGGTCGGGATTGCCGGGGTATTCATCGAAACCCATGAAGATCCCGACAGGGCGCCGTCCGACGGGCCCAACATGGTGCCGCTCGACCAGATCGAGGGCCTGCTCAAGACCCTGATCGCCATCGACCAAGTGACGAAAGCTTCCATCGGCCAGAGCCGCTTGTCGCATTGAATTCGGCGGAACGTTCGCCGTGTGGGGGAGCCCTATCGCTCGCCGGTTGCGCTACCCCCGGCCGCGATAGGGCGGGACGCCCTGGTCCGGTATCCAGACGCCCTGGGGCGGTACGCCGGTCTGCCAGAAGACGTCGATCGGAATGCCGCCTCTGGGGTACCAGTAGCCGCCGATCCTGAGCCATCGAGGTTTCAGGTCCTTCACCAGCCGCCTTGCAATGCCGATGGTGCAGTCTTCGTGAAAGCTGCCGTGATTGCGAAAGGACCCGAGGTAGAGCTTCAAGGACTTTGACTCGACCAGCCAACGGTCCGGCACATAGTCGATGACGAGATGGGCGAAATCGGGCTGGCCGGTCATCGGACACATGCTGGTGAATTCGGGTGCTACGAAACGGACCAGGTAATTCACGTCCGCCTGGTCGTTCGGCACACGCTCGATTATCGCCTTATCGGGAGAGGCCGGGATGGCCGTGGCCGTGCCGAGCTGGGTCAGTCCTGATACATCGGTCTTCTTCATGCGGGGGATTATAGCGAGTTGCATGGGTGGGGCGATAGCCTGATGATTGTGCCGAGAAAGCCTGTCCTCTCGACCCGGCACAGGCCAGCGGTGCGAAAGGCCGCAACATGTTCAGCCTCCGGCTTTCTTGGCCACTTGCTTTCGCCTCGTGTCCCGCCCATAAGGCCGCGTGATTGACGTACCTCACGGAGCACCCCATGACCGCCATCCTCGACATCACCGCCCGCGAAATTCTCGACAGCCGTGGCAATCCCACAGTGGAGGTGGATGTCGTGCTCGAAGACGGCTCCATGGGCCGCGCCGCGGTCCCGTCCGGCGCCTCGACCGGCGAGTTCGAAGCGGTCGAGCTGCGCGACGGTGGAGAGGCCTATCTCGGCAAGGGTGTGACCCAGGCCGTGGAAAACGTGAACGGCGAGATCCGTGAAGCGCTGCTCGGCTTCGACGTGACCGACCAGACCGGGCTCGACGAGCTGATGATCCGGCTCGACGGAACCGACAACAAGGGCCGGCTCGGGGCCAACGCAATCCTCGGTGTCTCCCTGGCTGCCGCCCACGCGGCCGCAGCGATGGAGAAGCGCCCGCTCTACAGCTACCTCGGTGACCTCTACGGCGAATCCGACCCTTCGCTGCTTCCGGTTCCGATGATGAACGTTCTCAACGGCGGAGCCCACGCCGACAACTCGGTTGATTTCCAGGAGTTCATGATCATGCCGGCCGGCACGGCGAGCTTCTCGGAATGCCTCCAGGTGGGAACCGAGGTGTTCCACTCGCTGAAGAAAATCCTCTCCGGTCACGGGCTTGCCACGGCGGTCGGTGACGAAGGCGGGTTCGCTCCCGACCTCTCCTCGAACGAAGCAGCCCTCGAAATGCTGATCGAAGGCATCGAGGCCGCCGGCTACAAGGCGGGCGAGGAGGTCTTCATCGCGCTCGACCCGGCCACCTCCGAGATCTACTCGGACGGNNCGCGGTCCCGTCCGGCGCCTCGACGGGCGCCCACGAGGCGGTCGAGCTGCGTGATGGCGACAAGGCCCGGTATCTGGGCAAGGGCGTGACCCGGGCGGTTGCCGCCGTCAATGGCGATATCTTCGATGCACTGGCCGGGATGGAAGCCGAGGACCAGATTGCCATCGACCGGGCGATGATCGAACTCGACGGGACGCACAACAAGTCGAAGCTTGGCGCCAATGCCATTCTCGGCGTGTCCCTGGCAGTGGCGAAGTCGGCTGCCGAAGCCTCCGGTTTGCCGCTCTATCGCTACGTCGGCGGTGCTGCGGCGCGAACGCTTCCGGTCCCGATGATGAACATCATCAATGGTGGCGCGCATGCCGACAATCCCATCGATTTCCAGGAATTCATGGTCATGCCGGTGGGCGCGGAGAGTTTCCGCGAGGCGTTGCGCATGGGAGCCGAGATCTTCCACACCCTGAAGGGCGCGTTGAAGAAGGCGGGCCATAACACCAATGTCGGCGACGAGGGCGGCTTTGCTCCCAATCTTCCGTCGGCGGAGGCCGGCCTCGATTTCGTGATGCGGGCCATCGAACAGGCCGGCTACAAACCGGGTGCCGATGTCTATCTGGCTCTCGACTGCGCTTCGACCGAATTCTTCAAGAGCGGGGTTTACGACTACCAAGGCGAAGGCAAGAAGCGCTCGATTGCCGAGCAAGCCGCCTATCTTGCCAAGCTGGCCAAGGACTATCCGATCATCTCGATCGAGGACGGTATGTCGGAGGACGATTGGGATGGCTGGAAGCAGCTCACCGATCTGGCCGGCAAGTCCTGCCAATTGGTGGGCGATGACCTGTTCGTCACCAATACCAGGCGGCTGAAGGACGGCATCACCAAGGGCGTCGCCAACTCGATACTGGTGAAGGTGAACCAGATCGGATCGCTTACCGAAACGCTGGAAGCGGTGGAAATGGCCCACAAGGCGGGCTACACGGCGGTGATGTCTCACCGTTCGGGCGAGACGGAGGATTCGACCATCGCTGATCTTGCTGTCGCCACAAACTGCGGTCAGATCAAGACTGGTTCGCTGGCCAGGTCCGACCGGCTGGCGAAGTACAATCAGTTGCTCCGCATCGAGGAAGAACTTGGAACACAGGCCACATACGCGGGACGCGCGATCCTCAAAGCCTGAAACAATGAAGCTGACCAACCTGCATATCGTGGTTTCGAGCCTTGCCGCGATAGCGGGGGTCACGCTGGCCGGATACCAGACCTTTGCGCCCCGGCAGGAGCAACCGCAGCCGGTCCAGGTGACGGTGGCCGTGGGGCAGCCGAATGCGACCGGACAAGAAGCGGGCAGCAACGAGGCGAAGACGGACGGCGGCCCCATGCTGCAGACTGACGCCATTGCCCTCGAGCGGAATGCCCGGTTCGACGCGGCCCTGAAGGATGGTTCGGAGACCCGGTACGACTTCGCGCTTCTTTTTGACGGCAAGCCCGACACCAGTTTGGTCATCGCGCCGCCGGATCGGGAATTGAATGTGCTGGTGACCTTTGCCACGACTTCGGCCCAGCCGGTCACGGCCATTGAGTATACGCCGCCGCCGGGATCAGTGCCCAGTACGCTGGCAACGGCGCTGGATGTGATGGTATTGCCGGACGGCCAGATGGAAGGCTCGGGGCGCCCAGTGTTGAGCTTCACGCTGCAGCAATCGGACGACAGCCAAACCTTTGCCATTCCGGGCCATGTGGTGGGACGAAGCGTCTGGCTGCGCGTTTCTGGCGGTCCTGCTGATCAACCGGTGCACGTTGGCGATTTCAGCATCCTGCGCGAACACATCGAGCCGTGAGCCGGGGCTTCTGATTGTCCGGTCAGGTCCTGATCAGAACCTTCGACAGTTCGTAGGCCGAAAGTCCGACGATCAGCAGGCCAACGGCAATCATCAGAGGTTTGCGCGGTGCATTCTTGAGCAGCCAGCCGGCGAAGAAGGCTGCGGGTATGCCGCCAGCTATCAGTCCGGCAACGGCGATGCCGTGATCGGCTAGACCATGTGAATCGGTCCACGATCCAAACAGCAACGTGACGGCAAAGGCCGAGACGATGGCACAGGTAACGACGAATTCTGCCGCATTGACGGTGCCGACCACGTAGCGTGGCGGTGCTCCCGCGCCGATCAGGCTCGAGGTGACGACGGGTCCCCAGCCACCGCCGCCGATTGCATCCAGAAAGCCGCCGGCCACGCCCAGCGGGGCGATGAAGCGGCCGGGAACGGTGCGGGTCGCCGGAAGCAGCAATCCACGCCAGATGATCACCAGTCCCATGATGAGCAGATAACCGAAGACGAAGGGCCTGATCGTTGCCCCATGGAGATTGACCAGGACGAGCGCACCGGCGATGCCCCCGGCGATTCCCGCAATACTGAGGATCACAAGGGCCCGGCGCTCGACATTTCCGTGGAGAATATGTGAAGTGCCTGACGTGGCAGTGGTGAACAGCTTGGCGGCATGGACGCTCGCCGAGGTGTGGGCCGGGGGCACGCCTGTCGCCAGCAGCACGACGGAACTGATGACCCCATAGCCCATGCCCAGAGCGCCATCGATCAACTGCGCGAAGAAGCCGACCATCGCGAAGATGAAAAAATCTTCCATTGCTTTCCCCCGGAGCGTGCCGGCATCAGTGCGTGGTGATGTCGCTCACTCTGATCGGCACCCCATTGTGGGTCCAGTGTATGCCACATTCGGTCTTGTCGGTGCCAGCCCATCGGCCGGCGCGGGGGTCGGCGGAATTTCCGCCAGGTGCGGTGCAGGGCTCGCACCCGATGGAATAGTATCCAAGGCCAGTAAGCGGGTGGGGCGGCAGTTGGTGGGCCTTGCGATAGGCTTCGAGATCAAGTGCCGAATGGCCGGCGAGGGGCTCGACCTTGAGGCGGCCGTCGGCGATCGACAGGAAATCCAGGGTGGCGCGCGCCGCGCCGTGATAGCGCTTGCGGCCGGAGATCACCACGTCGAAGCCCTCTAGGGCGCGTTCGAGCGGCCGGGTTTTGCGGATATGGCAGCACAGATCGCTGTTGGTGTGGTGCAGCGTGCCATCGGGGTCGTTGGCAAGGTCGGCCGGATCCGGAGAGATGCTGCGCACGCCGGTCAGGCCGAGCTTGTCGATCACCATGGCGCGGTAGCTCAAGGTCTCCCAGAAGTGCTTGCCGGTGTCGATGAACAACACCGGCGTCGCCGGATCGACCTGGGCCACCATGTGGAGAAGGATTGCGGATTCAGCGCCGAACGACGAAACGACGGCGGCCCGTCCGGCGAAATCGCGCAGGACGGGCGCCAGCAGTGCCTTGCCTTCTAGCCCCGCATAGCTCTCGAATATGCTGCGATCCATGGCGGGCATCAGCCGGCGTGAGGCTGTTCGAGCCAGGGTTCCGCATCGGTGTGGCGTTCGGTCCAGACCTCGGCTTCGGCGTTACGGCGGAACAGGCCGCGCTGGTAGGCCAGCGACATCTGGCGGGCGGCGCCCTGCCAGAGGGCGAGAGGAAACCGTTCGCCGATGTCGAAGCAATCGAAACCGACCTGGAGCATGAACTGCAGCTGGTCGGGAAGCACATTTCCGGTCGCGCGGATTTCACCGCGAAACCCGAGGTCGCGCAATTGGCGGGCGATGGAATAGGCCCGTCCGTCGTTGAACGCGGGAAAAGGCAGGATCACCGCCGACAGGCGCGGCAGAAAGGCGGCGATGGAGTCGGCCTTGTCAACATTCGTGAGCACGACACCAAGCCTGCCATTGCGCTTTGACAGGGCCTCGAATTCGCGCAGGAGCCTGCCGAACGGCACGAAGACATCGTCCTCAACAGGCAACGGGTCGTCGAGACCGGCATGGAACCACGAGTCGGCAACTACGGCATTGTTTCTAAGCAGCGGCATAGAGGGCCTCCTTGAATGGCTTGGCACCAAGACGATTGTAGGCAACGAGGAATTCCTCGCCGGGTTCACGCAATTTCAGATAGGTGTCGAGGATCGTGCCGATGGCGTCGGCGACCTCATGGCCGGCGAAGCCTGGTCCGAGGATCGTGCCGATGGAGGCCTTGGTGGCGGAAGACCCTCCGAGGGTGATCTGGTAGAATTCCTCGCCCTTCTTGTCGAGGCCGAGAATGCCGATGTGGCCCACGTGATGGTGACCGCAGGCATTGATGCAACCCGATATGTTGATCTTGATGGGGCCGATCTCTTCCTGCTTGTCGACATCAGCGAACTTGCGCGAAATCGATTGGGCAATCGGGATGGACCGCGCCGTCGCCAGGGCGCAGTAGTCGAGGCCGGGGCAGGCGATGATGTCACCCACCAGCCCGAGATTTGGCACGGCGAGACCAGCCGCGTCCAGGGCTTGCCAAACGGCAAACGCATCATCTTTCTTCACATGCGGAAGCACGATGTTCTGGGCGTGGCTCACACGCAGTTCGTCATGTGAATAGGTTTCCGCCAGATCGGCAAGGACCCTCATCTGCGCGGCCGACGCATCGCCCGGGATGCCACCTTCGGGTTTCAGGGAGACATTGACGATCGCATAGCCATCGGCACGGTGGGCGCTCAGATTGTTGCGGGCCCAGCGGGCGAAATCCGGATTGCTCAGTTTCGCCTGTTCGAAGGCATGGGACCAGCGCGGCAGGGTCTCGAAGGCTGGCGGCGCGAAATAGGCGGCGATGCGCGCCAGTTCGCGCTCCTCCACTTCGGTGGAAGCTTGCGGTCTGCGGGCGTACTCGGCCTCGACCTCGGCCCTGAACGCGTCATGGCCCAGTTCATGCACGAGGATCTTTATGCGTGCCTTGTACTTGTTGTCCCGGCGGCCATAGAGGTTGTAGACGCGCATGATGGCTTCGAGATAGCCGATCAGCTCATGTTCCGGCAGGAAGTCGCGCACGGTCACGCCGACGATCGGGGTGCGCCCCAGTCCGCCGCCGACGATCACCTCCCAACCGATCAGGCCATCGGCATTCCTGTGCAGGCGGAGGCCGATGTCGTGGACCTTGACCGCGGCGCGGTCATTGGGAGCACCGGTCACCGCAATCTTGAACTTGCGCGGCAGGAAGGAGAATTCCGGATGGAGCGACGACCACTGGCGTAGCAGTTCCGCCACCGGGCGGGGGTCGGCAATTTCGTCAGCGGCCGCGCCCGCCCACTGGTCGGTGGTGACATTGCGGATGCAATTGCCCGATGTCTGGATGGCGTGCATCTCGACCTCGGCCAGTGCGGCGAGGATGTCTGCGGAATCCTCCAGCCGGATCCAATTGTACTGTATGTTCTGCCGGGTGGTG
Organism: Alphaproteobacteria bacterium; assembly: GCA_020441605.1. The sequence goes on along the minus strand of JAGRLX010000322.1, from coordinate 3,791 downwards.
AAATGGCCATAGCCCTTGTCCCAACGCTCGGCGATCATCGCCAATGCGCGCATTTGGCGGCTCGACAAGGTGCCATAAGGAATGGCGACGCGCAGCATGTAGGCGTGAAGCTGGAGATAGAGCCCGTTCATCAGGCGCAACGGGCGGAACTCGTCTTCGGTCAACAGACCGGTCAGCCGGCGCTCGGCCTGATCGCGGAACTGCGCGGTGCGCTCGCGCACGAACTGATGGTCGAATTCGTCGTAGCGATACATGGCCTCAGGCTCCTTCGGGCGCGGGGAAGGCCCCGGCGGTCCCCTCGGCCTGCTTGCCGAGATCGAGCCGCACGGTGGGTCCAAGGGCGCGCATGCGTTCACGAATGTGGGCGGCCCGAACATGACCCTCCCGCCGTTCGGCGTCGATCAGGTAGGAACCGGTCACGAGATTGGATATTTCACCGTCTTTCGCCCTCTGCTCCAGGGCTGCCGCGGCCTGGGGCTCGAGGGCGAGGGCCGCGTCATCGATGCTCTCGCTCCAGTTGCCGCTGCGCGTCATGAAAACAGCGATGCCGTCGCGCAGGCGATTGGCCGTGATAATCTGGCCCTTTTCGAAATTGGTCATGGGAGGCGTCTCGCCGATTGGCTTGTGTTGCTGCATCGAACCTACTCGTTGGCCACCAGCCGGAGCTTCAGACCGTCCAGTTCGGGCGTGAAAATGATCTGGCACGACAGGCGTGAACCGTCGGTCAGTACCGGCACGAGATCCAGCATGGCCTCCTCGTCGTCATTCGCCGGGTGGAGTTTCTCGCGCCAGGCGTCATCGACTTCGACATGGCATGTGGCACAGGCGCAGGCGCCGCCGCAAATCCCGCCAATATCAAAGCCATGCTCGCGGATGATCTCCATGACCCGCCAACCCTCGACCGCTTCGAGAATGTGGCTGATACCGTGCTGGTCGATCACTCTTATGCTGCTCATGACACTTTCGTTCGCTCAGCCAAACGTTCGGTTTTCCGTACAAGCACTCGATCGGACCGCAATATTGTTTGATTTTTCAAACTAAAAGCGGCTAACTACGCGCCAACAGAACACCGAACGGCGGTGTTGTTTGTTTTAACGAACGATAGTTCTAATTATAGGACGACGGAATGTCAACGCGTCGCGGCAAGAAATCTCCCGAAACACCCGATTTCGATCCGACGCCGTCCCTCGGCAAGACGATCCAGCGGTTGCGCAAAGCCTACAACATGTCGCTCGGCGACCTTTCCGAGCAATCGGGTGTTGCCAAGTCGATCATTTCGCAGATCGAGCGCAACGAAACCAATCCGACGCTGTCGACCGTCTACCGGCTGTCCCGGGCACTCGACACGACCATCGACGAAGTGCTGCGGACGGATGATCAGCACGCTTTCCTGGAACATCAGACCAAGTCGGCCATTCCACTTCTCGAAAGCCAGGATGGCCTGTGCCGCCTGGCTATTGCCGGCCCACTCAATCTGGTCGAACAGGTCCAATGGTATGATTTTCACGCCAAACCGGGCGGCACACTCGAATCAGATCCCCATCCGCCAGGCACGGTCGAGCACCTCTATGTTCTGGCTGGCGAGATCGAGATCTCGTCTGGCGATGAGACACACCGGGCCAAGACGGGCGAAGCGATCCGGTTCCGGGGCGATCTGCCGCACAAGATCGTCAATGTCGGGGCCCACGAAGCCCATGCCACCATGGTGCTGGTGTTGCGCCAACTGACTCAGGGCCAGGCGGGGCCCGGTTAGGTCAGTTGGCGGGGCGTTCCGTCGCCGTGGCGCTGCGCACTGCGTAGATGCCGGCTGCGACGATGATCACGGTGCCGACCACGGTTGTCCAGCGGGGGATTTCCGCAAAGATGAGAAAGCCCCACAAGGGCGCCCATATCATGCCGGTATATTCGAAGACGGTGACCAGGCTCGCCGGCGCCAGACGATAGGCATTGGTGAGCAGCCACATGCCGGCTGCGGCGATCAGCCCGCATGTTCCCATCAGCAGCATGTCGAGGGTGCCTGGCATTGCCCAGGGCCGTACGAGGAAGTCGAGGCTCGGATGCCCCAGTTTCCCGATACCAGCGGCATTGAAGACAAGGGCGGCCAGCGCGGCGACCAGCAGGTAGACGAGCAGCGCGGCCAGGAAGTTGACGCCAATGAGCAGCCAGGCGCCGCCCATGCGCAGCGACCGGCCGGTCTCGTTCTTGAAGGTGCCGATGAGTTCGCTGATCCCCCAGATGGCGCCGATGGCGCCGGCCAGAATCGGGTTCCAGAAGTCGATCATTGAGGACTCCGTTCGGTGGTGGCGCCGGTCAGGACGCGGCGGAGAGTTGCTGGGCGATATCCTGGGCCTCGCTCAAAAACTTGTCGGCGGCGATCTCGTCGCCGCGCTTGATGGCCAGGTCGGCGCGGCGCTTGAGTAGCTCGATCTGCTCCTGCCGCGGGTCGAAGGCGGGTGCGACGGAATAGGCTGCCGGCGCCTCTGCCGCACGGCCGGCAACCGACTTCATAAACTCCGGTTCGCGCAGCAGGCGCACCACCTGCTCGCCATCGACCGTCAGCGAGAAGAGTTCGGCGCCCATCTGCGCGCCGGTGAAAGGTCGCGCCCGCACCAGGTTCAACTCCTGTAGGTCGCGCAGGGGACGGCTGATTTCATCGGGAAAGAGCAACACCCGCACGGCGATATCCATGGCAAGACCCGGCCCGCGGTCGCGCAGGCTGGTCAGGATATCGCGTTGGGTGTCGTCCAGCCGGCCAATGAGGTCGCGAAAGTAGGGCAGACGTTCGTCGCCAAGTTGTGCAGCCATCGTTGATACTCCTGGGAAAAGACAATCAATGCACCCGATCGGTGATCGGAATCGAGATCTGGGCGCCGCCGCCAGCCGGCGCCATCTCCTGGCAAAAAGTATACCATAGTCTGGCGGCTTGGGTCTCACCCAACCGCTGTGCTACACTCGACACGAGTTGCGAGGGGCGAGTTGCGAGTTCCGGGGGTTCACCAATCGGCAATACCCGTGCGGGATTCGCGTCAGAGAACCAGGACAGAGGGTGAGACACATGGCGGCACAATCAGGCGACGACTACCAATTACTCGACTCCGGCAATATGCGCCGGCTGGAGCGCATCGGCCCGTACCTGCTGGTGCGGCCGTCGTTGCAGGCCATCTGGCAGCCGCGGCGCATCGACAGCGACTGGGAGCGCGCCGACGGCCTCTACGAGCGCTCCTCCAACGAGGACGGCGGGCGCTGGAAGTTTGCGCGCAAGGTCAACCGCGAGTTTGAAGTGCTCTACGGCGACCTGCAATTTCACATCAAGCTCACCAACTTCGGCCATCTAGGCCTCTTTGCCGAGCAACTCGAAAACTGGAACTGGATGCGCGACGCCATCCGTGCCCGGCTGGCGCGCACCAACCACCGCAACCTGCACGTGCTCAATCTCTTCGGCTACACAGGCGGCAGCACGCTGGCATGCAGCCAGGCCGGCGCGCACTGCGTGCATCTCGATGCCGCGCGCGGCGTGGTGGACTGGGCGCGCAAGAACGCCGAGCTGAGCGGCTTGCAGGAACGCCCCATCCGCTGGCTGGTGGATGATGCCATGAAGTTCGTCCAGCGCGAAGAGCGGCGCGGCCACACCTACCAGGCCATCATCCTCGACCCGCCCACCTTTGGCCGCGGCCCTAAGGGCGAGGTCTTCAAGATCGAGAACGACCTGGTGCCGCTCCTCCAGGCGTGCCGCTCACTGCTGGCGCCCGACGCGCTCTTCGTGCTCTATAGCTGCCACACGCCCGGTTTCA
>JAGRLX010000321.1 GCA_020441605.1 Alphaproteobacteria bacterium | reverse complement strand
GCCGTTGCCATGGTGGCGAGCTTGGCGTTGGTCACGGCATTGGCGCCGATGGTCGCGACGAAGGATCCAGTGCCGGACCCGGTCACATCACCGGTGAGCGTGATGGTCTGATCGCCGCTATTGGTGCCGGCCAGTCCGAGATCGGTCTTGACCTGGGCGATGGTGCGCGCTGCCCATGCCCCGGCCTTGGCCTGCAGGAAGCTGTCGGTCGTTGCGGTGAGCCCCGCGATGGTGGTGAGGTCGCTGTCGAGCGGCTGCCGGGCATCAAGCGCTGACTGCAGATCGGTCTGGGTCGAAAGCGTGCCGGTGATCGATCCCCAGGTCGCACTTCCACCAGCGGGCGGCGCTGCCCATGTCCCATCGGCCCGCAGGAAGTTTACGGTACCGCCGCCAGACGCCGGGACGAGTCCCTTCAGGGCAGTTGTGAAAATGTCGAGCAGCGTCGTCGCCTGGGTTCCCGTCAGATCCTCGACATTGCCCGTCCCTGCCGTCAGGCGGCCTTTGAAGATGGCGGAGGCGACGGTCGCAAGCTTGGCGTTGGTGATGGCATTGTTGTTGATGTTGGCGGTGGTGATCGTGGTCCAGCTTCCGTCCGCCCTGAGAAAGGCGGTGGTTCCGCCACCCGACGCCGGCGCCAGGCCTTTGAGCGTTGACGTGAATGCATTGAGCAGCGCGGTCTGTGCGGCGGCATCGGCGGCGGTCAGCATCGCGCGGCCTGCGACAGTCGAATCCGAGATCTCCGCTACTGGATGCGCATGGCTCACGGCGGCTTTGCTGTTGAGGGCCGTTTGCAGATCGGTCTGGCTCGACAAGGTGCCGGTGATCGATCCCCAGGCGATGGAACCGCCACTGGTCAATCCGCCCCAGGCGGCGCCATCCCAGCGGACATGGGCAGAGTCGGCCTCGATCCAGGCAAGCCAGCCCGGTTGCGGCACAAGCTTCATCCAGGCGCCATCGACGTAAAAGGCGATGTTCAAATCCCAGGTGGCCCAGGCGCCGGTCGCAGCTGGAGCGACAATGTAGCGGTCGCCATCGGCGGGCGTGGCAGGAGGTGCGGTGAGGACGCGCGAGATGACGGCCATCTGCACCAGCGCATCGAGCAGCCGGATCGCCTCATTGTGCGTCACATGCTTCTGCGCCTGATTGGCGGCAATATAGGGCAGATGCAGATGGGTGCTGTCATCCGGCATGGGAAGCGGACCTCAAGGGTTCAGAAGTAGAGAGTTTCGAGTTTTGGAGCGCCGCGGCCGAACTGGGCCGAGAGCTGGTAGATGGCGAGTTGCAGCGAATTCCCCGGCACCAGCAGCGCCCCCCAATCGGCGATTTGCTGGGCGCCGTTGTAGAGAACGCTGGTGCTGCTCGCGGCGAGCGTGCGTTTGACCGTTGAACCGTTCAGAATGTCGACCTCGTAGGACTCGGCATCCTCGAACAGCGGAACCTCGATCGCCTCCCAGCTGTCACCTGCAATGGCACGCGTGCGGCGGGTCCAGGAGATCGTCAGATCGCCGGGTGTGCGCGCGAACTTCCAGGGCTGGCTGACATGAGCCACCGCATAGGGGCGGAGGCCAATACCTTTCGGCGCAAACGCCACCTGCGCATAGGAAATGTCCGTCAGATCTTCCGACGCCGGGCCCACCATCCAGTTCCAGGTAATGCCGACATCTGTCGAAGCGATACTCAAGGGTGCGATGTCGGCATCGAGCATGACGACGCGCACCCCCGCAGGTGCCGGATTTCCAATGGCACTCTCTGTGCCGCGCTGACCGCGCAGGAGGCGTGTCAGCTTGTAGCGGCCCGCCGCCACCAGTTCCGCACTGGAGAACTGCACGATCTCCCACGTGCCAGCCGCCGACTCGACGGCCAGCGTATTGGCGCCGGCAAAGAGTTCGAGGTCGGTGACACTGGTGAGCGTGCCCGACAGTAGATCCACATAGAGGACGTTGCCGTAGTCGAAGCGGTCGGTCGGACCGCCGTAGACATCGAAGGCCAGTGTCCCCATGCGCGCCGGGCGGCCAATGGTGTCGAGCAGAGCAAAACCATCGAGCGCCGGACTCTTCCAGACTGCCGCCCGCCCATACCATGGCGAGGCATAGAGTCCGATAAAGGGTCGATGTGCGGGCACCGCCTCATCGAGGATCGGCAGATCCATCATGGAGACGACCGGCGGGCCATAGACAACCGGCGGCGGCAGGGTCACATCGCGTTCGGGACCGGGCCTTGCGCCATAGATCACCGCATCGGTCCGCACCGCCTCAACAAGCCGCGCATCCTGGTCAGCAATTGCCGCGAGCCGGAACTCAAGCTGCCGTCCATCATGCGCGATCAGCACCACGTCGGTCGGATCGAGCGCCAGCCGCGAGGGGGGCAACTGGAACTTGGCCGTCTCGCGCTGAACCCAGGCTTCCATCAATGCCCGGCGGCACCGCATGTCGGCTTCCGCCCCCGAGGTGACTAACGGGAAGGACTCCGACGCAATACGCGCCGTATCGACGGTGATGCGGCGGGCCTCGACGGTGAGGGACTCATACTTCTTGTCCGGGCGGGTCAATCGCCACTTGAGGGCAAGCGGCAGTTCCGTCTCCTGCCCGCGCACCAGCTCGATATCCTCGTCCTCGCGCTTTGTGGCAACCAGATCGTCCGGCGCAACGGTGGCGATGGGTGCACCACCACGCGGCACGAAGCGGATGACACCGTCGCTTTCGACCGCGTCGAAGCCATAGAAGCGGGCCAAGGGCTCGATCGAGGCGCGGGCACTGGCAATCGCCTCGATGGTGTAGCCTGGAACCGCCGCGGCGAGCTGGCTCACATCGATGTCGGTGTCGGCGAGGCCGCCCTGCCGGCAGAGCTCGCGCACCAGGGCGGCAAGACCGCTGTCGCCCAGTCTGCCATTCAGCCAGTGGCCAAACTGCCAGTTCTGGGCATCGCCCCAGATTTCGGCGCGGCCAGGGAAAGCCGGATAGGGTCTGGCATCCCAGCACCAGATGGCAAGCTCACCCATCTCGAGCATCGGCCCGCCATAGGTGCCGCCTGAGGGGTTGTGAGTGCTCCAATAATGATAGAGTGCCTCGATGTAGCGGCGCTGCATGGCGTCGTCGCGGTTCCCCAGGGAATAATAAGGCAATGCGCTTTCCGACGACTTCGGATCGACGAAGACATTGGGCTGGTTGGCGCCCTTGTCGACGGCTGGACATCCGGCTTCGGTGAAGCGGATAGGTTTCGACTTCGCCACCCAAACCGTGGGCGAGGCACTCTCTACGCCACCCGGACGGTCATAGTGGGCATTCGACCACCAGGCGCGGATGTCCTTGTAACGGAACACCCAGGGCTTGCCAGAAGCACCATCGGTGATCGGGGTGCGCAGCTGCGCATCGCGATCGGCCGGACTGGCGTAGTACCAGTCGTAACCTTCGCCGCCCTCGACATTGGCTTCGAGATAGGCGCGATCGTAAATCGACGACCAGCCTGCCAATGCATCGGCATGCGAGAAGCCCTCGCGCCAGTCGGCCAGCGGCATGTAATTATCGATGCCGACGAAATTGATGTTACTGTCGGCCCACAGCGGGTCGAGGTTAAAATACACATCCTCCGACCCATCCTGCGGATGGTGGCCGAAGTACTCTGACCAATCCGCCGCGTAGCCGACCTTGGTGGTCGTCCCCAGAATGGCACTGACATCGGCGGCGAGTGTCTTGAGTTTTGCGACGGCGGGGTAGACGGAGGTGCTTGACCGGACTTGTGTAAGACCACGCAATTCGGAGCCGATCAGGAAGCTGTCGACGCCACCCGCGGCAGCGCAGAGCTTGGCATAGTGCAGCACCATCCGGCGGTAGCCCCAGTCGCTGCCGCCGGTCCAGGACACGGTCGTGCCCGTCACCACGAAATCTGACCCTTGCGCCGTGCCGAAAAAGACATCGACCTGTGTCGATGCAGCCGCCGTCTTGTCCACGCTTCCCGCATATCCAGCTGCTGGTGAACAGGTGATGCGCCCGCGCCAGGGATACTTGGCCTGGCCGATGGTGCCCGCATTGTCGGAGTAGGGATCGGGCAGTGCATTGCCGTCTGCAACATCCATCAGCACGAAGGGATAGAAGGTGACGCGGTAACCCCTTGCCTTCAACTCCTGGATGGCCTGTACGACGGAAAAATCCGCAGGCGTTCCGCCGAAGGCCGGCGCCTCGCTGATCAGGCTGACGAGATGGGCGTTGGCCCGGCTGACGCCATTGACGCCCCAGGTCCTGGGTGTGGTGATCTTGGTGGCGGTTTCGACCCCGGGCCTGATCTGGCAGGACCCGCAGCGGAGATCGGTGCCGAACCAGGAGACGACCAGCGACACGGATTCGACATTGGGGGCGGTGGTTTCGAGATTGTCCAGCGCCACCAGCAGGTC
>JAGRLX010000320.1 GCA_020441605.1 Alphaproteobacteria bacterium | reverse complement strand
GAATTTCATGCGCGCATCGTCGAAGGCATTGAATCCGCATTCGTAGGCCGACAGCTTCTCGGGGTCTGGATTGCGGAATGCGATGATGATCGGTGCAATCATCAGGGCCAGTGCGATTCCAATCGCTACGGCCATGAAGATCACGATTGGCAGATAGTCTCTCAGAAGTTCCGGCATGTTCTTGCGCCCTCGATCCGCCACAGGTCGGACCAGAATCCGCCGCGTTGGTAGCGCACCGCACCATGCTCCGCAAGCCTTTAGGACAGCGCGTGAACAGCCATTCTGCCTTGCGCCCCGCAGGAGGTGGACCGAATCACCCCGATATGACCATTCTGTCGCACCCGGCATCCGGGCAATCCGCTCATCTATTCCACCACATTCGACAGGAACATATCATGAAGAAGCACCTGCTGCTGGCGCTCATCCTTTGCGCTGGCGTTCCCACCGTTTCCGCGCGGGCCGAAGTCGTCGACGTGGCGACGGTCAAATGTTCGGAGATATCTACCATGTCCGGTGATGAGGGCGCCTTCCTCTTCACCTGGCTGCTTGGTTACATCGGCGGGCAGAACGGTGTGACGACCATGGATCTCGACCAGATGGAGACCATCGGCAAGGATATCGGCGAGTATTGCGCCGCAAATCCCGATGTCGGCGTCCTCTCGGCCGCAGCTGACGCATTGTCCGAGTAGACACTGAGACAGGCAGAAAAGCGAAAGGGCCACCCTGCGGGCGGCCCTTTGACGTTCTTGTCTGAATGGCGCGAGTGACGGGGCTCGAACCCGCGACCTTCGGCGTGACAGGCCGACGCTCTAACCAACTGAGCTACACCCGCAATTCAGTGGCCGCGTGATAGATGAGGCCCCTCGCCCTGTCAAGCGAGGAACGTCTTGCCGGCGCCCTGCATCTCAAATTGCGAGTTCCGGCGCGACAGGGACTTTGCCGTTTCCGAAATCGACTGGCGCCTGCGGTAGGCGGCGGGGGTTTCCCCCACCATGCGCTTGAACAATCGGCGGAAAGAGACGACGTCCCGATAGCCGACATCGGCGCCGACCTCATCGACGGTCCGGCTGCCGGTTTCCAAGAGCTGTTTTGCTTCCTCGATTCGAACCCGCTGAACATAGTCGAGAGGCGCATGGCCGGTTGCGGCGCGGAAACGCCGTCCGAATGTGCGCGGCGACAAGCCACTGAACCGGATCATCTCTCCTACGGGATCGGACAGATAGTAGTTCTCCGCCAACCACTCCTGACAATCGTGAATCTGCCGGTCCGCAGTCTGCGGCCGGGTCGTCAGTCTTGCGTAAGGGGTCTGGCCCTGATGGTGCCAGTCGAACATCTGGATCTTGGCGAGGCGCATGGCATCTTCGGCGCTGCCGAAGCGGCCGATCAGGTAAAGAACCATGTCCACCCACGAGGCGGCTCCACCGCAGGTGACGACGCTGCCATCGTCGGTCGCCGCCACCAGAACCCGATCGGGGTGAACCCGAATCCGCGGATATTCGGCCTTCATGGCACCTGCAAATGCCCAGTGGGTTGTCGCGTCGCGGCCATCGAGAAGCCCTGCCTCGGCCAGCAGGAACGAGCCAGTGCAGGTCGAGAACACCGGCTTGTCGGCTGCATGGGCAGCGCGTACCCAGTCGAGGATTCCAGGGTTGCGGCGGCCGAACTCCGCTCCTGTGGATATGAAAAGCGTCGGCACCAAAACGATGTCAGCCGCCGGACCATCGGCAAAGGTTCGGTTCGGCACAATGCGGATGCCGGTGCTGGTGGTGACGGGATCCTGGTTCACGGCGACGAGCTCGGGCTTGAAGCATGGCCGTTCCGGCTCGCCCATGATCCTATTCCACAGCACGCCCGCCGCCCAGAAAGCATCATAGAGACCGACAACAACCGAGGGCTCAGCTTCCGCCGGCACGACGATTGAGACTCGTGTCTGGCTTTTCATGGCTGCTGTCCTCCAGTTGTCGTTCCCCGAAATCAAACTGACACCAAGACGGGCAATTTGCCACCCTCCCGAAAGATAAAGCAGTCCGGTTTGACACCTTTCGCGCCGTTCCCGCCCTGCGGATTTAGGCGGAGTGCTGCAAGGCTTGCAAACGGTTTCGCAACGGAACCGCAAACCATCAACCAGAGGGGAGTCTCCCATGAAGCGCTATGTCATAGAACGCGATGTTCCTTCCATCGGCTCGCTGAACGCCGAACAGCTCAAGGGCGCTGCTGCCAAATCATGTGACGCCTTGCGCGCCATCGGACCAAAGATCCAATGGGTCGAATCCTATGTTGCGGCTGACAAGACCTTCTGCGTCTATCTGGCCGAGGATGAAGCCTCCATCCGGCGTCATTCGGACCTGAGCGGTTTTCCCGCCAACCGGATCACGGAAGTTGTCAGCATGATCGACCCCACGACCGCTGGCTGAGGATCAGGCCGGTCCGCGCTTCTTGCCGGTCACCTCGATCTCGATCTTCATGCGCGGATCGGCCAAACCAGCGATGATCATGGTGGAGGCCGGGCGGATTTCGCCGAAATACTTGCGCAACACCGGCCAGCAGGGCTCGAAATCGGCCCCATCAGGCAGGATGTAGTTGGCGCGCACCACATCGGCGAGGCCGAAGCCGGCCTTTTCCATGGCGGCCTTGATGTTCTTCATTGTCTGGTCAGCCTGTTCGCGGACGTCTTCGGAGATGGTCATGGTCTCGTAGTTGAAGCCGGTCGTACCGGAGACCCAGATCCAGTCGCCGTCAACAATGGCGCGGGAGTAACCGATTTCAGCCTCGAATTTTGAACCCGATGAAATCTTGGTGCGAGTCATGGTCTGTCCTTTCACGTTTCCTGTTTCATGAGGCTTTGCCGGCGGATGCCGAACCCGGCACCCGGACCGGCCGGGTGCCGTGAATGCCCCTTTCCGCCAGATCATCCGGCAAGATGCGAATGTCGCGCCGCGGATAAGGCATGGTGATACCTGCCCCCTTCAGTGCGTCCCACACGATGAAGCGCACGTCGGAAGAAAACTTGTTGGGACCGTCATCGATCCCATTGACCCAGAATTCGACCGCAAACACGACGCCGTTATTGCCAAAGGCTCTCAACTCGCAATCGGGTGGCTCCGGGTCCTGGAGCACGGCCGGATGCGACGCGACGGCAGCTGAGACAAGCGGCGGAATGCGGTGAATGTCGGTGTCATAACCCACCTGGAATTCAACCTCGTAGCGCTGCAGCGGATCGGACTTGGTCCAGTTGGTGAAGGTGGTGGTGATGAATTTCTCGTTCGGCACCATGAATTCCTTGCCATCGAATGTGGCAAGGGATGACGAACGCATGTTGATCTCCTTGAGAGTCCCGGATCTACCGTCTTCCAGTTCTATATAGTCTCCCACCTTCAACGAGCGCTCGAGAAGGATGATGATTCCCGAAATGAAATTGGAAGCGATCTGCTGCAGACCGAAGCCAAGGCCAACACCCAGCGCGCCGCCAAATACCGCGAGTGCCGTGAGGTCGAGGCCCAGGATATTGAGAAGCAAAAGGCCGACGACGAAGAACACGGCGACTTCCAGGACTTTTGCCGCCAGTTCGCGGGTCTGGATGTCTAGGGCCTGCTGGCCACGGATCACCTTCTGGCCGGCGGTGGCGGATGTCCGGCCCAGCCAGAACAGCAGGCCGCCGAAGATCGCGGCCTTCGACAGGGCATAGACGGAGACCCGGATGTTGCCGGCTTCGAAGGCGATGCCGTCGAGCCAGTGGGTCGTATCGTCGAGTAATCCAAAAACCTGCAGAGCCGCCACCGGTATGCCGATCCACCGGCAGGCGGCATTGATAACGGGATGCGTGACGAAGCGATTGATCGCGGCATAGAGCACCAGCACAACCGCAACACCCTGGGCCAGACGCACCAACCACGCGCTACCAAGAGCAGTGTCGCAAACCGCGACAGCGACAGTCAGCATCAGGACCGTTAGCACCGGCGCGAGCAGATCGCGGCATGAGTGGACAAAGCGGCGCAGCTTGAAGAACGGTCCCTCTGGGGGTGCCGCGCTCAATAGCGGTGTCCTGGCGAGGATTTGGCGTCCAACGATGCGGGCGACAGCGGCAGCGACCACAATGGCGCCAACCTGGGCATAAAATTGCGGCGACATCAGCCAGCCGGTCAAGACCTCCAGCCAGCTCAGGGCCATTGCCTTGACTGTGTCGAGATTCACGTCGGGCCCTCCCCCGGTCCGAGCAGGCCACCCCAGATGGCCTTGCGGTGGGTCTTGTAGGCCTCCCGATCGCGGCGCGCAACGTGGCGCGTCTCAAGCCCAGCTTCGGTGCAGAGTTTGAACGTCAGGCCGGGCTTCGTATCGCCGGGCGGCGCCACGATGCGCGCCCCTCCGCTCGCAGCGCCGTGACGGCTCACGGCCAGATAGGAGAACTTCTCGTCCTCGAACGGTACGGCGGCGGCTTTAGCATGCATGTGAGCCCGGCTGCGGGCCAGCCTGACCGGGAAGTGGCACCAGTCGGGCGCGACGAGCGGACAAGGTCCGCCATGGGGACACGGTGCGACCGGCACCGCCCCAGATGCCAGCAGCCAGGAGCGCGCCGCATGCAGCCGCCGAAAGCCTGCCGGTGTACCCGGCTCGACCAGTACAAGGATATCGCGGGCTGCCTGCCACAAGCTTTCGACAGCGGCGGTCAGGCGCCCTTCCGGGATTTCGGCTAATGCATAGGCGCAGATCACCAGATCGCTTACCTCCTGCTGCCGCAGCAGAGCGATCATGTCTCCCTGAAGCGCCTTGGCCTTGACCAGGGCCGGATGACTGGCACCTCGGGCCAATTGGCCGGCAAGGGCGAGGAATCCCGGATGATCATCCAGAAAGATGGAACTCCGAAGTTCCGGCCAGGTCTCCACCGCGGCCCAGCTCGCGGTGCCGGGTCCACAGCCCACGTCCAGAAGGCCCCCCGGCGCAAAGCCAGGACGGCGCAATGCGATCTCGCACAGGACAGCTTTCACGGCCGCGAAGGTCGCAGGAAGTCTGGCGACCAGATAGGCGCCGAGATCAATGGCGGCGTCGGACCTTTCACCGGCACGATACCGTTGCGTCAAGGCAGCCGCGCCAACCCGATAACCGCCTGCCCCGCGGGCCGACAAATGGCGCGCCACAGCCGCCTGCAGTTCCGGTGACACTCGCGCCGCCCTCAACCGTTAACCTTAACGATTTACTAAAGAAAAGGTTACGTGTCGCAATAATCCGTACACTGTGCAAAAAATACCGATGCGGTATCTGGAGATGGAGGCGTATGGGTCGATAGCCCGGAAAGGAACGAATATGTTAGACATCGTAAAATTGAGTGAGGACCTGCGGTCCAAGCTTCAGCACGAGACCGACATCCTGATGTCGGAGCGATTGATGATCCGTGACGTTCTCGAGGCCCGGGCCCGTGAACTTTCCTCCAAGCGCGAGGACGAATTGCGCCGCGTGGATGAATGGGCCAATCAACAGAAGTCGCTGATCAAGGAGATCTTCTCCGCCCTCCTCGCCGAAATCGAGGCGGACCGGCAGCGCAATGACGCCAATCTTGCGCGCATGAAGGGCGAAAGCACGACCGCGATCGAAACGCCGACCAAGGCTTCTGGCAAGAATGTCCGCCATCTGAGAGCGGCGGAATAATACCACTTCGTTAGGTGACTGACGGTAACGGTGCGTGCTAGGCAGGCTTCCGATCGCTTGAATCGGAGAGCCAGCCAGATGTTCGTGTCCTTCTTTCCCGCGCCGCGCCTTTTCTTCTGGTCAGCCGCGATCTGGACGGTCGTTGTCGTCCTTTTCTGGTTCTTCGTGGCAAGGGACATGGGCGTCCATATCGGGCTGGAGAACCCGCCAGCGGACGCGCCGCCGGTTATCGGGGTGAGCGTTTTCGTCACCAAGCCCTTCCTGTGGTTCTACATCTACTACGCCGTGGTGGTAGGGCTCTTTGCGGCGTTCTGGCGGATTGTATCACCCCACCCATGGTTCAGGTGGTCGCTCCTCGGATCGTCGCTCATCATCTTCGTGACCTACTTCCAGGTTCAGGTGAGCGTTGCCATCAACGCCTGGTACGGACCCTTTTACGATCTGATCCAGGCCGCGCTGGCCAAGACGGCGCCGGTCACGCTTGCGCAATTCTACGGCGAATTGCTCAACTTCGCCGGCATTGCATTCGTCGCGGTGATCGTCGGCGTGCTCACCCGGTTCTTCGTCAGCCACTATATCTTCCGCTGGCGGACGGCGATGAACGACTACTACACCGCCAACTGGGACAGGTTGCACAACATCGAGGGTGCTTCCCAGCGCGTGCAGGAAGACACCATGCGGTTCGCCTCCACGGTGGAAGGATTGGGCGTCAATCTAATCGACGCGGTGATGACGCTTATCGCCTTCCTTCCGGTCCTGTTGCGGCTCTCGGCCAATATCACGGAGATCCCGATCTTCGGCGTCATCCCCTATCCCCTCGTCGTGGTCGGCATCCTGTGGTCAATTTTCGGCACGGCATTCCTCGCCCTGATCGGCATTCGGCTGCCAGGACTCGAGTTCAAGAACCAGCGGGTCGAGGCGGCCTACCGCAAGGAACTTGTCTATGGCGAAGACAATGCCGACCGGGCCCGTCCGCCGACATTGCAGGAGCTGTTCGCAGCGGTGCGCACCAACTATTTCCGGCTCTACTTCAACTACATGTACTTCAATATCGGCCGCATCTTTTATCTGCAGACCGACAACATCTTCCCCTACATCATTCTGGCGCCCACCATCGTGGCCGGCAAGATCACTCTCGGGGCGATGAACCAGATTCTCAACGCTTTTGGTCAAGTACGTGATTCCTTTCAATATCTGGTCAAGTCATGGACCACGATCGTGGACCTGCTCTCGGTCTACAAGCGTTTGCGCGCGTTCGAAGCGACACTGCATGGCGAAGCCCTGCCGGACATTGACCAGGAATTCATCGAGAAGAAGCAACTGGCCTGAGGACCGCGCCCCAAAAGACCACCTGCCAATGGTTTAGCCGAAGGCCACATCGAGGAACATCATCACCACGAGGCCGGCAGTCAGGCCCATCGTCGCCTCCCGCTCGTTGCCATGCTGATGGGTGTCTGGAATAATCTCGTGGCTGATCACATAGAGCATGGCCCCCGCCGCCATGGTCAGGGCCCAGGGCAGCACCTCGTGCGACAGGCTCACCGCATAGGCCCCTGCCGCCCCGGCGACCGGCTCCACCGCCCCGGTGAGGGCAGCGATCAGGAAAGCCCGGCCCGGCGCATAGCCGATCGACAGCAATCCCAGCGCGACCGCCAGTCCTTCCGGGGCATTCTGGAGCCCGATGCCGATGGCCAGCGTCAGACCCGACGCAAAATCCCCCGATCCGAAACCCACCCCCACCGCCAGCCCCTCGGGGGCATTGTGAAGCGTGATCGCCAGAACGAAGAGCCAGATGCGGGTCAGACGTTCGGTATCGGGGCCTTGCTTGCCCTGTGAGAAGTGCTCATGGGGAACACGTTCATTGATGATTTCCATCAAGCCGACGCCAAACACGACGCCCAGGGCGCAGGCCCCCGCTGCGACAACCCGCGAGCCATAGAGGGAGGTAGCGGCCTCGACCCCCGGGAGAATGAGCGAGAAGAACGATGCCGCGAGCATCACGCCCGCAGCGAAGCCCAAAAGCGTGTCACTCGCCTTGGTGCTGACATTCCGGCCGAAAAAGACCGGCAGGGCTCCGACCGCGGTCATCAGTCCGGCAAGCAAACTTCCGATGAACCCGATGGTGACGAGATTCACAGGCGGCCTCGGCAGACGAGGCTGCAGGATGTAATGGACCGTGCAGGAAACATGATCCTGGTGGCCTTAGTCCCATCACGGCCGGCATTCAATGAATCACGGGACGGATACTTGTCAGAGGGCACCTTGGTCCAACAATCCCGCCATCGCCTCCCCGTCCCTCAGACAGGCTGCGGCCATCCGAGGACAGGTTCGCGTACATGCCTAGCCTAGACGTGGCCCGAGGCCCTGCCAAGAAAGTCCCGCAAGCGCTGGGTCTGGGGATTGCCAAACAACTGGCTGGGTGGTCCCTGCTCGGCAATCTTGCCGCCATCCATGAATACAACGCGGTTCGAAACGTCACGGGCAAAGCGCATCTCGTGGGTAACGATCAACATCGTGGTGCCCTCTTCGGCCAGCGCCTTGATCGTGCCGAGCACCTCACCCACCAGTTCCGGATCGAGAGCTGAGGTGATCTCGTCGAGCAACACCAGCTTGGGGTCCATGGCGAGGGCCCTGGCGATCGCGACGCGCTGTTGCTGGCCGCCCGACAGTTGGGAAGGCAAGTGGTCGGCACGATCGGCGAGTCCGACGCGTTTGAGCCACGACAACGCATGTTCTCGGGCCGCCTGGCGCGCCATGTGCCTGACCTTCAACAGGCCTAGCGTGACGTTGCCGAGTGCCGTGAGATGCGGAAAAAGGTTGAAGCTCTGGAAGACCATGCCCGTCATGGCACGCTGCCGCGCCAGTTCACGTTCGCCCAGCCGCCGGCGCGCGCCGTTCCGGTTCACATAGCCGATCGATGTGCCGTCGAGCGTGATCTCGCCACCGTCGAATTCCTCGAGCAAGTTCACGCAGCGCAACAATGTGGTCTTGCCCGAACCGCTGGAACCGATGATCGAGACGACTTCGCCCTTTTCCACATCGAGGTCCACGCCCTTGAGGATTGCGTTGCTGCCGAAGTGCTTGATCAGTCCACGGATGGATAGAAGCGGCATGGCGGACCTCACTGCAGCGCAAAGCGTCTCGCGGCGGACTTTCCGGCGCGTTCGATGACATAATTGACGATGAAATAGAGCAAGCCGCAGAGGCCGTAGAATTCCAGTGTCATGAAGTTGCGCCCAACAATCTCCTGCGTGCGGAACAACAGTTCGCCGCTGCCGATAACCGATAGCAAAGTCGAGGTCTTCACCATCTCGGCGCCGGTGTTGATCCACACCGGCACGATCTGCCGCATGGCCTGCGGCAGCAGGACATAAGCGAGGATTCTCGGAAAGGTCAGGCCGATGGCACGCCCGGCATCGACCTGCCCCGCTGGAATTGATTGCAGGGCGCCCCGGATGATTTCACCCATGTGGGCGGCACAAAAGATGGTAAGCGACACCAGACCGGATTCGAATGCGGTGAGGTTGATGCCGGCGAAGGTCAACAGGTAGTAGGCGGCAAGGATCAGCACCAGAACCGGGATGCCGCGAATGGCATCGACCAGCATGCGGATCGGCCAGCGGATGGGCCATGGACCGTAGGACAGACCGATACCTGCCAGGGTGCCGAGCACCGTTCCGAGGATGATGGCGGCAAAGGATACCTCAATGGTCACCACGAGACCCTGGGCGATGGCCCAGCGCGCGATCCAGATTTCGTGCAGGAATTGTTCCATGGGCCGCCTCAAAACTTCGGGAACAGGCGTTCAAGCCGCCTGAGCCCAGCCGCGATGATGAGGCAGGTCGCCAGATAGAGTGCCGCAGCCGTCGACCAGGCCTCGGCGACACGGAAGGTTTCGGTGTTGAGCTTGCGTGCCTGATACGTGAGTTCGGGAACGGCAATCACAGCGGCGAGCGAAGTATCCTTGAACAAGGAAATGAAGGTGGTGCCAAGCGCCGGCAAAGCGTTGCGCAACATGATGGGAAATACGACATAGAGTGCCACCTGGAAACCTGTGAGGCCGATGGCGCGGCCGGCATCGACCACCCCTCGCGGGACCCCCGCCAGCCCGGCGCGGAACACTTCGGTCAGATACGCGCCTGCGTAAATCGCAAGAGACAGGATGAAGCTCTCGTTCTTGCCGAAACGCAAGCCCACCTGCGGCAGCGCGAAATAGGCGAAGAGAATGATGACGAGGAGGGGCGTATTACGGAACGCCGAGACATAAATGCTCACCAGCCTGGCCGGCATCTTCGACTTCGCTGTCGTGGCGAAGGCACAGAAGACGCCGATCAGGGTTCCAACGAGAATAGAGGCGAGTGCCAGTCCCAGACCCAAGGCCAGTCCGCCGACGAACTTGTCGAAGTTCGCCTCGATGACCCGGAACTGGAAGGAATAGTCCATGGGCCAGGCACCCGTCCCGAAACGTCAGTTCACTGCATTTCCATCGGGAAGCCGATCTTCGGCTCCGGAAGCTTGACGCCGAACCAGCGCTCGAAGGCAGCCGAGTAAGTGCCGAATTCGACGCCGGTCATGGCTTCATGCAGCGCGGTGTTGACGAAGTTCAGGTAATCCTGATCGCCTTTCTTGACGGCGCAGGAGTAGGTTTGCGGCCCCCAGCCAAAGCCTGAGTCGACATACTTGTCGGGGTTCTGTTTCATGAACCACTGCAGCGATGACATGTCGGTCGCTACCGCGTCGGCGCGGCCCGAATTGAGCGCCTGATAACCGAGATCGATGCTCTCATACTGGTCGACCTTGGCTTCCGGCAGGGCATAGTGCACCATGTCCTCAGCATAGACGTTCTGCAGCACAGAGACGGTGACGCCCGAACCCGCCGCTTTCAGTTCGTCATAGTTCTTGTATTTGCCACCCGCCATCATCATCAGGCCGACGCCTTCGCGGTAGTAGGGAATGGTGAAATTCACCTGCTGGGCCCGCTCCGCCGTCACTGTCATGAACTGACAGGTGATATCGACCTTGTCGGTCACGATGTTGGGAATGCGGGCGTCCGAGGCCTGATTCACAAACTCAATCTTCGTGTCGTCGCCGAAGATGCCCTTGGCCACGATCTTGGCGACATCGACGTCGAAGCCAGCCATGTTGCCCGCCTCGTCACGGAAATGCCATGGCGGGTTGCCGGTTCCGGTCCCGACCATCAGCTTGCCGCGCTGCATGATCTGTTCAAGCCGGCCCTCGGCCATGGCCGAAGTGGCAAGAGTGGATATTGTTGCGGCGGCGGCAAAGCCCGCGAGCAAGGCCAGTTTCAAGGTCTTCATGACACACCCTCCCTTGGTGGACTGATACACATTCATGTCTCTTACAATGGACAATCGTCCCTTGTAAGAGACTGAGAAACCCTATACGAGAGTCTCTGTCCACGCAACGGGAATGGTTGACGGTCAGCGTCGCGTATGAACAGGATGAAAAGTGAGCGAAGCAGATCGTCGTCGCGCGAGCGGCAGAGTGGCATCGACCGCGTTGTCGAGATCCTGGATGCGCTGCTGCGGCTCAGGCAACCGACGCGGACCGGTGAACTCGCGCGGCATATCGGGGCTCCCCGTTCCACGGTCTATTCCATCGTCAACCGGTTGATCGAGGCAGGCGTCCTGGAAGCGGTGAGCGAAGATGGGCAGGTGTATTTCGGCCAGTCCATACACCTCTTCGGCCAGGCCCACGCCGAGGCCAACCCGCTGCATCGGCGCTGTCGCGTTATGATCGAGAGACTTGCAACGCAGGCCAACGCTACCGCACAGCTCTGTGCGTTGCGCGGCAACAAGTATGTTGTGGTCGATTCCGCGGATGGAACGGGCGTGTTCCGCATCACCACCGACATCGGCGTCGAAGTGCCCATTCCATGGACCGCGTCGGGACGGTTGCTGCTCGATCATCTGTCGGCAGATGAAATCAAGGCCTTCGTGCCGGCCGAGGATTTCATATTGCCAGATGGATCGACGGTTGATGCCGATCGCTTCGTGGCAGATGTTGTGCTGGCGAAGGCAGAAGGCCGGTGCATGACAAACGGGTTGTCGGATCGTTTCACATGTTGCCTGGCCGCACCCATCCGCAACAAGGATGGCCTGGCCATCGCCACGATCTGCTTCATATTGCCAGTAGACCAACCGCATGAGCGCAAGGCGAAGCTCCTCGACATGCTGGTG
The DNA here is from genome assembly GCA_020441605.1 of Alphaproteobacteria bacterium. The sequence goes on along the minus strand of JAGRLX010000320.1, from coordinate 762 downwards.
GAAGCTGCGGCAGAACTGTCAGATACGAGGCAACCGGGCAATGCCGCCATTGCCGATATGCAGTTCTAGCGCCAGGCGGCACACGGCGCAGACCTGACAACAATTGGGAAAGCGCAAGCGTGGTGGGCGATGAGAGACTCGAACTCCCGACATCTTCGGTGTAAACGAAGCGCTCTACCAACTGAGCTAATCGCCCTCAGCCGCGCCGTGATAGCCTTCTGCCGCCGGCAAAGCAAGCCAACAGAAACCCCGCGCGTTTACTGAGGGCGCGCGGGGTCAATGTCAGTGAAACATTCTATCTTCTGCTAATCGATCCCCCTGCCTCCTTGAGCAATGAACCCCGACGCATACGCCTCACATCGGGCCCATCAGGCGGCGATTCGGCGCTCTTGGCAAGCTCGCTTTCGCACATGCAGCATATGCTGAACGGATACGGGCGGAGCCATGGCCCCGCCCGTTCCAGTTCTTCCGCGATGAACCCAAGCTCAGTGCGCGCGCGCGACACCCTCGGCGGCCTTGCCGGCGGCGGCCTTGGCGGCAGCCGCCGCCTCTTCCGCCTCCTCGTCCCACTCGATCGGTTCGGGCACACGAGTTAGCGTTACCTTGAGCACGTCGTCCATGCGGCCAACGGGAATGATCTCGAGACCGGATTTCACATTTTCCGGTATTTCCGCCAGATCCTTCACGTTTTCCTCTGGGATCATCACCGTCTTGATGCCGGCCCGCAGCGCTGCCAGCAGCTTTTCCTTGAGACCGCCGATC
>JAGRLX010000319.1 GCA_020441605.1 Alphaproteobacteria bacterium | reverse complement strand
CATGCCGATCATCAGCAGCGGCGCCGTCTCGCCAAGAGCATGCGCCATGCCGATGATGGTTCCGGTCATGATGCCAGGAACCGCCAAAGGAAGCACATGGTGGAAAATGGCCTGCTGGTGCGAGGCGCCAACGCCAAGGGCGGCTTCCTTGATCGACGGAGGCACGGCCTTCAGTGCCGCACGCGACGCGATGATGATCGTCGGCAGAACCAGCAACGCAAGGACCAGTCCGCCGACCAGCGGCGCCGATCGCGGCAGGCCAAAGAAATTGAGGAACATGGCAAGCCCAAGCAGGCCGAAGACGATCGACGGAACGGCAGCCAGATTGTTGATGTTGATCTCGATGAGGTCCGTCAGACGGTTCTTGGGGGCAAACTCCTCAAGATAGATCGCAGCCCCGACGCCGAGCGGCAAACAGATCAGCAGTGTGACAGCGAGGGTGAGGATCGATCCGACGAGTGCGCCGCGGATGCCGGCAAGTTCGGGCTCACGGGAATCCCCGGACGTCAGAAAACGCCAGGCAAAGCCTTTTTCGATCGAGCCATTGGCCTTCAGGCGCTCGAGCCACACGACTTCCCTGTCGGAGGTGCGGCGGTCATTCTCGGGCGTGGTCAACTCCAGCAGATGCCATCGTCCGGCCGGTGCGGACTCCGCTGCGTCCACTGCGATGATGGCGTCGGCTTTCGCCACATTCGCTTCGAGGGACGTGAGCCGGTAGACCGCAGGTCCCACTTCAATCAGGACGCTGGGCAGGTTGCCACTGAGCTGAATTGCGTTGCCGTTGCCAGCGACCTGCGCCGCCAGATCGTCCACCTTTGATGCGATCGCATCGCGGCGGGCTGTGAGCGTTGCCAACTCAACCGCGACACTGTCGCGTTCGGCATCGGATGCCGCTTGCTCTGCCTTTGTGGTCAGTTGGCTGACGGCCTGATCGAGGCGGTCATGTTGGCGCCGGTCACGGTCAAGCGTGACGGACAAAAAGGATTTCAGCCTTCCCCGCATCGCCTCGAGCTCGGGTGCTGCCGTTTCCAGCGTAACGTTCTCGCCATCTGCAACCACATTGAGGTCCGCAGATCCAGTTCGGCGCACCACGTCGGTCTGATAGCCCTTGAGATACTGATCCGCATCATCGGACAGAATCACCGGCACCGTAAGGTCCTTGCCAACAAGGCGCGGATTGTCGACGACCATTGTCCGGAAGTCATCGGCGGCACCCGAGCTCAGAAGCCCATTGAGCAGCTTGCGGTCGGCGCGCTTGGTCACGAAAGGCATCTCGGCCCGCAGGGCAGCACGGATAATGCCGTCGAAATCGCCAGCGCGGAGCTTGGCCGGATCGCCGCTGTTGTCCGGATCGATCAGGTCCTGGGATGCCGTCACCTGCAGGAGCAACCGGTGTTCGAAAAAGGCGGGAAACCCCTTGAAGACGATGTCCAAAATCAGCGCCAGCACGAAGAGACCAGTGACGATGATGGCCGCTACGCCATAATAGCGGAAGCGGCGCTCGGCGGCGTATCGTTTCGCCATGCGGCTGTTGACGGCAGACTGCCTGGCTTGTGTGGCAATTCTCGCGTTGGAGAGATCAGTCATATTGCTCCCGGTATCGCCGCACGACGCGCAGCGCCACGTAGTTCAGGATTAGGGTGAAGAAGAACAGCACGAAGCCCAGGGCGAAAGCTGAAAGCGTCTTGGCGGAGTCGAATTCCTGGTCACCCACAAGAATGGTCTTGATCTGGACAGTGAAGGTGGTCACTGCCTCGAGTGGGTTGAATGTGAGGTTGGCGGCAAGTCCGGCGGCCATGACCACGATCATGGTTTCGCCAACAGCGCGCGACATCGCCAGCATGAAGGCTGAGACAATGCCTGGCAGGGCGGCCGGTAGCACGACCTTCTTGATGGTTTCTGAGCGGGTTGCGCCCATGGCGTAAGAGCCATCGCGGAGCGACTGGGGAACCGCATTGATCACGTCGTCGGAGAGGGACGAAACGAAGGGAATGATCATCATGCCCATGACCAGGCCGGCCGCCAGTGCCGACTCCGATGCCACCGACAGACCGATGCTTTCACCCAAGCCGCGGATGAACGGGGCGACGGTCAATGCGGCAAAGAATCCCAGAACCACGGTGGGAATGCCGGCGAGGATTTCCAGCAAGGGCTTGACCAGCGCACGGACCGGCGCGGAAGCGTATTCCGCCATGTAGACGGCGGCAAAGAGGCCGATCGGCCCGGCCACCAGCATGGCGATCAGCGTGATCAGCAGCGTTCCTGTGACCAGCGGCACAATGCCGAAGGCCCCGGATGAGCCAACTTGGTCGGCGCGGATGGCGGTTTGCGGCGACCAGTGCAGGCCGAAGAGGAAATCGAAGACCGAAACCTTGGTGAAGAAATGCAGGGTCTCGAACAGAACCGATGCGACGATGCCGATGGTGGTGACGACCGCCACCGCCGAACATGCAAGCAGAACGGCCCCGACAAACCGCTCGAAGCGGTTGCGCGCTCGAAAATCCCGGCCGATATTCCGCATGGCGTAGAAGAGGCCCGCCAGTCCGCCGACTATGCCCAAGGCGAGCAGGCCCCAGGACGACAGCACCTGCGCGCGCATCATGGCCGCGGCGGCGGCTTCGAGGTCCGGGCCCGGTGTGCCGGCATATCGCCCTGTCACCACCATCTCGACGTCGCGCAAGAAGGCACTGCGCTTCAGGTCATCGGCAAGCAGGGTGGAATCGAGGCCAGACAGGCCGGCGCCTTGCACCAGATGGGCGACAAGGGGCATTGCAATGACGAGGATGGTCGCCATCGGCACCAGAACGGCGCTGGCGGCAAACAAGCCATGATAGGCTGGCAGCGAATGAAGGCCGGACGGATGGCCGAGGGACAGGGCCCGCCGCCGCCCGGCGAGGAAGGCCACGACTACGCCGATGGCCATCACGATGAGGTAGATCGATGTCATTCGGCGGCCCCTGCAGCGCGAATCGGCGGATTCGCATGAGATAGAAGAACAATCCAGGACGGCTCCGGTACATCCGCGGGGCCGTCCCGGCAATCGGGGAGAGAACTTACTTCAGCTCGTCGCCCTTCAAGCTTTCCATGGCTGCAACCTCAGCCGCGACTTTCTCGTGGCGCTCGCCTGGCAGGGTCACGAGACCCTTGTCGGCGAGATAACCGTCTTCGCCGGCTGCCGCGTTCGAGACATATTCGGCCACGAATTCCTGAAGGCCGGGGATAACACCGACATGGGCCTTCTTGATATAGACAAAGAGCTCGCGAGACGCCTTGTAGGAGCCATCGGCGATGGTCTCGAACGACGGACCGACGCCACCAAGCTCCACCCCTGCCAACTTGGCGGAATTCTCTTCCAGGAAGGAGAAGCCGAATATGCCGAAGGCACTGGGATTGGCTTCGAGCTTCTGGACGATAACATTATCGTTTTCGCCCGCCTCGACATAGGCACCATCCTCACGCAGCGACTTCCAGGCAGCCTCGAAGGCCTTCGCGTCGGACGACTTCAGCGCTTTCAGGGAATCGATCTCGAGGGCACCACGCTCCATCACCAGTTCGTGGAAGGAATCGCGGGTGCCGGAGGTCGGCGGCGGGCCGAGAACCTCGATCTTGACGGCGGGCAGCGAGGGGTCGATCTCGTTCCACGCTTTGTAGGGATTGGCGATCATCTTGCCATCGGCGCCGGGAACTTCCTTGGCCAGCGCGAGGAAGATGTTCTTGAACGACGTGTTCATCGGCGCGCCGGCCTTGGAATGAGCAATCGTCAGGCCGTCGAAGCCGACAACGACCTCAACGATATCGGTCACGCCGTTCTTGGCGCAGGTCTCGAATTCGCTCTTCTTCATGCGGCGCGAGGCATTGGTGGCGTCGGGCGTATCCTCGCCTGCGCCTTCGCAGAACAGTTTCATGCCACCACCGGTTCCAGTCGATTCGACCACCGGGGTCTTCATGCCTGTCTTCTTGCCGAACTGTTCGGCTACGGCGGTGGTAAAGGGATAGACGGTGGACGACCCGACGATGCGGATCTGGTCGCGGGCTGCAAAGGCGGGGCTGGCCAGGATGGCCAAAAGGCTGGCGGCGGCAAGAATGCGTTTCATGTCTGTGATCTCCTGTCTCGAACGACGGGCGGACCCTAGGCAGGCCGCACGACACTTATGTGTCGGCTGGATCACAGTTTTATGACGCTATAAATAACTGTTTTAAATACATGAATTAGATCGGAATTCGAATCGTGAAGGCGCTTCCCCTACCCATTTCCGAGCTGATCAGAAGGCGACCACGGTGGCGGTTCAGGATGTGCTTGACGATGGCAAGCCCCAATCCCGTACCGCCGCGCAGCCGGCTTTCCTGAACGCTGACGCGATAGAAGCGCTCGGTCAGCCGCGGGAGGTGTTCAGCGGCAATTCCCGGACCATGGTCGCGGATCGTCAACTCGACATGCCCGTTGACCTTTTGTCCCTCGATCTCGATACGGCCGCCAGAACTCGCGTATTTCAGGGCATTTTCGACCAGGTTCTGAACGACCTGCAGCAGTTCGTCGGCATCGCCCGTTACCGGCAGGGGCTGATCCACCGCGAGCGAGATCGGGCAACCCAGTTCGTCGGCCAGATTCTTCATGGCCTCTCCCGCCTGGCGGGCGATCTGGGCCAGATCGGCCCTCGCCGTCGGCCGGACATGCTCGTTGATTTCGATGCGAGAGAGCGACAGGAGGTCGTCGATCAGGCGTTTCATCCGATCGGCCTGCTGGCGCATGAGGCCGAGGAATCTCTCGCGCGCCGATTCATCCGAGCGGGCAGCGCCTTGCATGGTTTCGATGAAGCCCGACAGCGCGGCGAGTGGCGTGCGCAGCTCATGGCTGGCATTGGCCACAAA
>JAGRLX010000318.1 GCA_020441605.1 Alphaproteobacteria bacterium | reverse complement strand
CGGATCAGCGTCGACTTGCCGGACCCCGAAGGACCGCAGATCACGATGCGCTCGCCCTTGTAGACGGTGAGATTGATATCGCGAAGGACATGGAACTCGCCATACCACTTGTTCATGCCGGATATCTGGATGGCGACCTCGTCGCTGACAGTCATGATCTTGGCCGGTGCAGCCATGGTTCTCACCTCTTGTGTCCGGTGTTGAGTCTGCGCTCGGTGTAGATCGAGTAACGCGACATCGCGAAACAGAAGATCCAGAACATCAGCGCCAGCGTGAAATAGCCAGTGGGCGTGGTACTGGGCGCCGCCCAGTTCGAGTCCTTCAGTCCAGCCCGCACGATTCCCAGAAGATCGTAGAGCCCGATGATCGAAACCAGCGTCGTGTCCTTGAACAGGCTGATGAAGTTGCCGACAATGTTGGGTATCGAGATCTTGAGCGCCTGGGGCAGGATGATCTTGTTGGTCATCTGCCAGTAGGACAGGCCGAGCGCCATGGCGCCCTCATACTGCCCCTTCGGAATGGCCTGCAGTCCGGACCGCACGACCTCCGCCATATAGGCCGCCGAGAACAGGGCGACACCGATCAAGGCACGCAAGAGCTTGTCGAAATTGGTTCCCTCGGGCAGGAAGAGCGGCAGCATCACCGACGAAAAGAACAGAACGGTGATGAGCGGCACGCCCCGCCACAGTTCGATGAAAATCACCGAAAAGAGCTTGACCACCGGCATTTCCGACCGTCGCCCCAGCGCCAGGACCACACCCAGCGGCAGCGAGGCCACAATGCCGGTTACCGAGACGACCAGCGTCACCAAGAGTCCGCCCCATTTCGAGGTCTCGACTTCGACGAGGCCGAAATCGAGGTCGAGAAGCCACATGGCCACCAGCACGCAAGCGGCAGCAATGGCCCAAAGTGTGACCGCCGAACGCCCCGTACCCGATGTTTCGCCCAGGCCTGTGATGATCGAGAATACCGCTGCCCCCGCTGCCAGAAGCGCCGCTGCCATTGGCAACAAGGCGACTCCGGTGAAAAGGCTGAGAATCCAAAGAATGACAGTTCCCGCACCCAGGATCAGGGCAAGCTTGTTGCGCTGGATGCCTTGTTCAAGCCCGTATACCATGAGCGGAACCACCAGCGCTCCGAGCAGAAGCAGCGCCACAACGCCGAGATACGAGGACCGGTCGAAATCGAAATTTCCTCCCGTCAGCAGGATCAGGGTCATCAGCGGAAATGCCAGGATGAGGAACAGAGCATTCAATTTCTTGAAGGGCATCGATGGCATCAGCATCGGAACCATGGCCAGGACGGCCACGATGAACACGACATTCACCCGCCAGCGCTCATCGATCGGATAAAATCCATAGATCCACTGCGGAAACTTGTCCCACACCAGCGGCCAGCAGGCGCCCACGTTCTCGCCCAGGCAGGCCTCCCGGTTGCTGCCGGTCCAGACGGCCGTGACCAGGGCCCAATAGAGCGTGTCCCAGATGTACCACAGCAGGATCGCGCCGAGGACGATAGTCAGCACCGTGTAGAGAGGCGATGAAAACAGGTTCTTGCGCAGCCAGCCCTGGATGCCGACGGTGCTTGGCGGTGCGGGAAGCTTGGGAGCCTCCTCGGTTCGCACATAGGCAATGGAATTCGACTGGTCGGTCATCGCCTATCTCTCCACCAGCTTCATGCGCGCGTTGAACCAGTTCATGAACAATGAGGTCAGCAGGCTCAGCGACAGGTAGACCACCATCCAGATGCCGACGATCTCGATCGCCTGGCCGGACTGGTTCAGGACGATGCCGCCGGTGGAAACGAGATCAGGATAACCGATGGCCACCGCAAGCGACGAGTTCTTGGTGAGGCTCAGGTAGGTGCTGGCCATGGGGGGAATGATGACCCGCATGGCCTGCGGAATGACCACCAGCCGCAAGGCCTTTCCGGGACGCAGGCCAAGCGCATAGGAGGCTTCCGTCTGGCCATGGCTCACGGCCAGAATGCCGGCGCGGACCGCTTCGGCGACATAGGTTCCGGTGTAGATCGACAGGGCGAGGAGAAGCGCCATCAACTCCGGAATGACGTCGATGCCGCCAGCGAAGTTGAAGCCCTTGAGTTCTGGATATTCCCAGGTCAGCGGAAATCCCATCACGATCAACCCAAGCACCGGCAATCCTATGATCAAGGCCAGCGCTGTCCACAGGACGGGGAATGTCTCGCCCGTCGCCATCTGCCGTGCCTTCGACCAGCGCGCCAAGACCCACGACAGGATGACCCCTGCGATCAAGCCGGCCAGCGCCAACCAGGCGCCCTCGCCGAAAATGGGCTTGGGCATCATGAACCCGCGGTTCGACAGGAAGAAACTGTCAAACAGGTTCAGCGCCTGCTTGGGACCAGGAAGCGGTTGCAGGACGGCGCTATAGAAGATGAAAATCCACAGGAGCAGCGGCACATTGCGGAAGATCTCGACATAGAGCGTGCCGATCCGCGCCAGCAGCCAGTTCTTGGACAACCGCATGACGCCCATGATGAAACCGATCACCGTCGCGGCGATGATGCTCAGCACGGAGACCAGAAGCGTGTTGTAGAAGCCGACCAGAATCGCGCGGCCATAGTTCGATGAACTGGAATACTCGATCAGCGACTGGATGATGTCGAAGCCGGCTGTTCGCGACAGGAAGGCGAAGCCGAACTCCTTGCCCAACTTGTTCAGGTTGGAAACGGTATTGACGACGATCTCATAGCCAGCCCACACAAGGGCAAGCACCAGAATTGTCTGAACGGCGATGGAACGGACTTTCGGATCGTTCCAGAATGAAACCTTTGACGTTTCACGGGCCTCTGCCGTGGTGGTCATCCCCTGTTTCCCCTATCCTGAGGCTGAAATGCCTCCTCCCCATCCTCGACCCGCCGGTTTCCGGTCTTGGCACAAGATATAGAGTAGAGTCCGGCCCCATCGGGCCGGACTCGCGCAACAGACTCAGCGGATCGGCGGAGCGTACTGCAGACCGCCCTGTGTCCACAGCGCGTTCTTGCCGCGGGAAATCTTGAGCGGCGTGTTGGTGCCCACATTACGCTCGAAGATTTCGGCGTAGTTGCCGACGCCCTTGACAATATTGACGACCCAATCCTCAGAAAGGCCAATTCCCGTTCCAAAACCTGCAGCCGTGCCGTCCGCATTGGCAATGCCCAGGATGCGCTTCATCTCCGGATTGGTCGACGATTTCATCTCCTCGACATTGGCCTGGGTAATACCGAATTCCTCAGCGGTGAGCAGCGCGAAGTAAGTCCACTTCACCACATTGAACCAGGCATCGTCACCCTGGCGCACCACCGGTCCCAGAGGTTCCTTCGAGATGATTTCCGGCAGCACGATATGCTCGTCCGGATTGGTGAACTTCAAGCGTTCGGCATAAAGGCCCGACTGGTCCGTGGTAAAGATGTCACAGCGGCCCTCGTCATAGGCTTTCAGCACTTCATCGTTGTTCTCGAAAGCCACCACCTGATACTTCATGTTATTGGCCTTGAAGTAATCGGCGAGGTTGAGTTCCGTCGTCGTGCCGGTCTGGGTACAGACGGTAGCACCGTCGAGTTGCAGCGCCGAATCGACGCCGAGCGACTTCTTCACCATGAAGCCTTGGCCATCATAATACATGACGCCCGCGAACTTGAGGCCGAGCGAGGTGTCGCGGCCCATGGTCCACGTGGTGTTGCGCGACAGGATGTCGATTTCGCCGGATTGCAGCGCCGTAAAGCGCTCCTTGGCCGACAGCGGCGTGAATTTCACTTTCGATGCATCACCGAAGATCGCCGCCGCGACAGCGCGGCAGAAGTCCACGTCCATCCCCGTCCAGTTGTTGTTGGAATCCGGATTCGAGAAGCCCGCAAGACCTTGGCTTACGCCACACTGCACGAAACCCTTTTGCTTGACGTCATCGAGTGTGCCCGCCTGAGCGGCGGTGGCGGCTATGGCGCTCACTGCGGCCCCAAGTACCCAAGCATAGATTTTGCTTTTCATATTTACCTTCTTTCTGTGCTGCGCGGTGCGGCATCGTGAAAGAACCGGTGAATCGATGTGTCAAACGCATCAACCTTCTTCACCGTCCCCGAGCCAGACCGCTGATCGCGTTGGTTTGCTCCCTGGGGGCGTGTTTTGTTCTTGGACCACCCCTCTGGAAGCTACAGAAGCCGGAAACGGCCCTCTGGTCAAGGATAAAGCAACCGCCGAATCGCCTGAATCAAGGCATTTACCCGCGAAAATGACGGGGCTGAGGCCATAACCGGACGTTGCAGCATAATGACCTGAATGTTTTTTTCCTTTGCGGCAATGAGTTTCGCTTGTGCATCTTCGCTGCCCGAATTCTTGCAGACCACATGGGTGATTCCATGGCGTGCGATCAGTGCCCGCTCTCCCGGAAGATCGTATGGTGGCCGCGCCAGCATGATCGTCCACTGCGTCGGAACCGGACAATCGGGGGGCTTGATCATCCGCGCCACCCCCGAAATGTCCTGCCGGGCAAGGAAGCTGTCGGCCGCCGACCGGCCCAGCGCCAGGAACACGCGGGCACCGCAAGGCAGTGCCGCGCAGGCCTTTGCGATGTCGTCCACTTCGACCCACCGATCACCAGGTCCCGCCTGCCATGGCGCACGCTCAAATCTGAAGTAAGGCACACCGACAGCCTGGGCCGCAGCCCGGGCATGCCTGGAGATTTGTTCGGCGAAGGGGTGGGTCGCATCGACCACGGCCGTGAATGTCCGGCTGCGGAGATAAGCGCAAAGCCCCTCCTGGCCGCCGAACCCACCCACCCGGATTTCACCTTCCGGCAGCAGCGGATCGCTTGTCGCACCGGCGAGCGATGTAACAGTCGCAAAGCCGGCGGCCCGCAATGCCGGCACGAGCCGCCGCGCATCGCCCGTGCCGCCCAGCACCAGAACAGAAGGATCAGACGGCATGACCAATGATCTCACCCGTCCGGGCGACTACCATTACATCCGCGCCGATCGCGGCCCGCCCCAAGACGTGGCGGACCGTGGCGAGTGCCCGCTGCGCCACGCGCGCCGCCACATCGATGCCGTGCGCCTGCGCCATTTCCAGCACCTCCTGGGCCGTGTTTGCCGATTGCACCGCTGGCCGCGGCAATTCCGGCGCGAGATCCGCCAGCCAGTCCAGATCCACGTGGCTGCGGCCCGAATGAAGATCGAGGGCGCCCTGCCCCAGCTTACAGATCTTTCCGAAGCCACCGCCGATGGTGACGCGCCTGACCGGATGCTCGCGCAGATATTTCAGCACCCCACCGGCGAAATCTCCCATGTCCAGCATCGCTTCCAGCGGCAGTCCGTAATGGACCCTTATGGCAGCCTCCGACGTCGAACCGGTACAGCCGGCAACGTGGGCGAGACCCATGGCGCGCGCCACATCGACACCGCGATGGATCGAGGCGATCCATGCCGCACAGGAAAACGGATTAACGATCCCGGTGGTGCCAAGGATGGAGAGCCCACCAATGATCCCCAGCCGCGGGTTCCACGTTTTCTGGGCCAATGCCTCACCGCCGGGAATCGAAATTTCGATCTCGACATCCGTACCGCCCAGTTCGGCAATGACGCCAGCCATCATCTGCCGGGGAACCGGATTGATGGCCGCCGCCCCGGCCGGAACCGGAAGCCCCGGACGTGTCACGGTGCCGACCCCTTCCCCGGCCACGAAGCGCATACCATTGCCGCCCTCGCGCACTGTTGCGATGACCATGCAGCCATGCGTGACGTCCGGGTCGTCGCCCGCATCCTTGATCACCCCCGCCCTGGCCCAACCCTCGCCCCGTTCCTCCAGTGCAAGGGCAAAACTCGGCGTCTCGCCCCTGGGCAATCGAATGGTCACGGGATCGGGAAACGAACCGCCGCGCAATGCCGCAAATGCCGCCTTCACCGCCGCGGTTGCACATGCGCCAGTCGTCCATCCTCGCCTTAACTCACCTTCGGGCTTCTCGATCCGCATCGCCCCACTGTATAAGGACGCCATGTCATTCGAACCAACAAAATCGGCGCAGCATGCCCCCACAGCGCCGACAGGATTTGCGCGTCTGGACAGCCAGCCGTTTCCGGAATTCGCCCCCGGCTGGGTATGGCTGGTCGGTGCCGGCCCCGGCGCCCCCGGCCTCATGTCGCTGCTATGCTATCACGCGCTGCAAGCCTGCGACGTGGTGGTCTATGATGCGTTGGTCAATCCCGATATTCTGCACTGGGTCAATCCAGGCGCCGAACTCGAATATGCCGGAAAGCGGGGCGGCAAACCGTCGCCGGTCCAGCGCGACATCACCCTGCGCCTGATCGAACTCGCCCGATCCGGACTGCGGGTGCTGCGCCTGAAGGGCGGCGATCCCTTCATGTTCGGCCGGGGCGGCGAGGAATGCCAGAACCTAGCAGCCGCCGGCATCCCCTTCCGCGTCGTACCCGGGATCACCGCCGGCGTCGGCGGCCTCGCCTACGCCGGAATTCCGGCCACCCACCGGGACACCAATCATTCCGTCACCTTCCTGACCGGCCATGACGCCTCCGGGCAGATGCCGGCAAGCGTCGACTGGGCGGCCATCGCCAAGGCATCTCCGGTCATCGTCATGTATATGGCGGTGAAGCACCTGGGCGAAATCGCCGCGGCACTCATGGCGGCGGGACGGGACGGCGGCGAACCGGTAGTGATTGTGTCCAACGCGTCCCTGCCCCAACAGCAGGTGGCGGAAACCACACTAGCCCAGGCCGAAGCCTTCATCCGGGCGAATGAACCGCCGACCCCCGCCCTGGTCACTGTCGGGCAGGCGGCGCAGTGGCGTTCAGTCCTTGACTGGTATCGCGGCAACCTGCGGGAGAATGCCATTGGCTAAGGCCATACTGGTGGCCGCGCCATCTTCAGGCAGCGGCAAGACAGTCGTCACCCTTGGCCTGCTCAGAGCCTTCCGCAACCGCGGCCTCCGGGTCGTCTCCGCAAAGGTGGGCCCCGACTATATCGACCCGCGTTTCCATGAGGCCGCCACCGGCCGGCCCTGCTTCAACCTGGACCCCTGGGCCATGTCCGCCAGCCAGATTACCGGCCTTGTTGCCGACCTCGGCGCCTGGGCCGATCTCATCATCATCGAAGGGGTGATGGGCCTGTTCGACGGCCCCGCCGGGGCCTATGGATCAACCGCCGATCTCGCCCATGCACTCAACCTGCCGGTGATTCTCGTTGTCGATGCCCGCCATCAGGGTCAATCCGTGGCAGCCCTGGTGCACGGCTTTTCCCGCTACCGTCTGGGCATCAGCGTCAGCGGGGTCATCCTCAACCGGGTGGCAAGCGACCGCCATGAGAGGATCCTGCGCGAGGCCCTCGGCAGCCGGACCATCGGCGCCCTGCGGCATGACGACTCACTCAGACTACCGTCCCGCCACCTCGGATTGGTTCAAGCCGAAGAAAATCAGGATCTTGAGAGGTTCATTGAAGAGTCTGCCTTAGCAGTCACACGTGAAACAGTTCTTGACAAACTTCTCGACATAGCACGTCAACCCATTGACGAATCAGCGGTTCGCGAATCAGTGAGACCCCTCGGCCAGCGCATCGCGATTGCCCGGGACCAGGCCTTTGCCTTCGCTTATCCGCATCTCCTGCATGACTGGAGAAAATCTGGCGCCGAACTTCTGTTCTTCTCGCCACTGGCCAACGAGGCCCCCGACAAGACGGCGGATGCGGTTTTCCTTCCGGGCGGATATCCGGAACTCCACGCCGGCACCCTGAGCGCCAACCAGGTCTTTCTGGCGGGATTGCGCGACTCAAAGGGACTGGTCTATGGCGAGTGCGGCGGCTACATGGTGATGGGCGAAGCCCTGATCGACGGCGAAGGCGCAACCCACGCCATGGCCGGCATGCTTCCCCTGGTGACCAGTTTTGCCACGCGCAAACTGCATCTCGGCTACCGCCAACTCTCCTCCCGGTCACCCTGTCTATGGCAAGGGCCCCTGCGCGGCCATGAATTCCACTATTCGACCATCGTATCCGAAGGAGCCGCGGACCGCCTTTTCGACGTCAGCGAAGCCGACGGCACGGCCCTGCCCTCCATGGGACTGCAACGCGGCCGTATCATGGGATCCTTCGCCCACGTGATCTGCGAGCGAACATGACCGCCCGCGCCATCATGCTGATGGGAACCGGCTCCGACGTCGGTAAGTCACTGATCGTGGCGGGCCTTTGCCGAGCCTTTCGCCGGCGCGGCCTGAGGGTGATGCCGTTCAAGCCACAGAACATGTCCAACAACGCCGCTGTTACCGCCGATGGCGGCGAAATCGGCCGGGCCCAGGCCCTCCAGGCCCGCGCTGCCGGGCACCAAGCCTCGATCCACATGAATCCGGTGCTGCTGAAGCCCGAAAACACTACCGGCGCCCAGGTCGTGGTCCAGGGGCAGTGGCAGGCGTCGATGACGGCCCGTGACTATTTCCGCAATCGCCGTCAGTTCATGCCGGCTATCCTGGACAGCTTCCATAGCCTCGCAGCACAGGCAGACCTGGTGATCGTGGAGGGGGCCGGAAGCCCTGGCGAGATCAATTTGCGCGATGGCGACCTGGCAAACATGGGCTTTGCGCAGGCCGCCAATGTCCCGGCCGTGCTGATTGGCGATATTCACCGGGGTGGCGTTATCGCCTCCATCGCTGGCACATTCCACATCCTCCCCGAGGGGGATGCAAAGCGGCTGAAAGCTTTTATTATCAATAAGTTTTACGGTGATCCCGCACTGTTTTCTGAAGGGCGCCGCTTTCTCGAGCAGCAAACGGGAACACCATGTCTCGGCATCGTTCCCCATTTCGCCGCAGCTCGTCAGCTTCCAGCCGAAGATATTGTATCGATTGAAGATACACAGCTAAGCTCATCTGCAACCACGGATATTTACGTTCTTCGTTTGCCTCGCATTGCCAATTTCGATGACCTTGACCCGCTGCGGATGGAGCCCGGCGTGTCCGTCTGCTTCGTACAGCCGGGAGAGGCGATTCCGGCCAGATCCCGGCTTGTCATCATACCCGGCTCGAAATCGACCATCGCCGACCTTGCCGCCTTGCGAGCCGAGGGCTGGGATATCGACCTCGCAGCCCACGTCAGGCGGGGAGGATTGGTGCTTGGGCTTTGCGGCGGCTACCAGATGCTGGGCCGCCGGATCCACGATCCGGCCGGTCTCGAGGGGTCTGCCGGCAGCGCGCCGGGATTGGGACTGCTCGATGTAACGACGACCCTCGCCCCCGACAAGACCCTGACCCGCGTGACCGGACATCACGTGGCCAGCGGCACTCCGCTTTCCGGTTACGAGATTCACCTGGGACAGACGTTTGGACCCGACTGCAAGCGGCCTTTCGCCATGATCGGCACCGCGCCTGATGGTGCAGTCAGCGCCTCCGGACAGGTGATGGGAACCTATCTGCATGGCTGTTTCGCCAGCGACGACTTCCGCCGGGCCTTTCTGGCGGCGCTGGGAGCACCAGCCAGTCGATTGCGCTTCGACGACCTCGTCGAGCGCACGCTCGACGATCTCGCCCTTCACCTCGAAACCCATCTTGACGTCGACCGGATCCTCTCGTTGGCGGAGCCGGTATAGTGTGGCCCTTCCCGATGTTTTCGGCCGCAGCCCTTGCCATGGTGATCGAGCGCCTCGTCGGCTATCCGGACGTCATTCTGCAGAAGATCGGCCATCCGGTGATGTGGATCGGCAGCCTCATCTCCTGGGCCGACACGTCCCTCAACCGCCCTGGACTGCCGCCGTTTCAGGCCCGGATGCGCGGCATGCTAGGGCTGGCCTTGGTGATCCTTGCTGCCGGGCTACCGGCCTGGATGATCGCCACGGTACTCGATGGCTGGGCTCGTGGCTGGATCGTCGAGGCCTTCCTTGCCACGAGCCTCATGGCCCAGAAATCCCTGCGCGACCACGTGAAGGCGGTTGACAGCGCGCTTGCGCTCTCTCTGGCCGAAGGCCGCCGAATGGTCGCCAGGATCGTCGGGCGTGACCCCGACCGGCTCGACGAGTCGGGGATCGCCAGGGCAGCCCTCGAAAGCCTCGCTGAAAATGCCTCGGACGGCATCGTTGCACCGGTGCTCTGGTATGCGCTCCTCGGCCTGCCCGGCATCGCCGTCTACAAGGCCATCAACACGGCCGACTCCATGATCGGCCACAGGTCGGACCGCCATCTCCATTTCGGCTGGGCCGCGGCCCGCCTGGACGATATCGTCAACCTGCCCTTCTCACGATTGACCGGCCTGCTGTTTGCCCTTTCTGCAGGATGGTGGAACACCGGACGGGTCAAGGACGTGATCGCCATCATGCGGCGCGATGCGCCCCGTCACCAGTCGCCCAATGCCGGCTGGCCGGAATCCGCGCTGGCCGCAGCCCTTGGCGTGGTTCTGGGCGGACCCCGCGCCTACGGCGGCCAGGTCATCGACCTTGCCACCATGGGCGAAGGCCGCCGTCATCTGACGCGGAAGGACATTCGCGCCGGCCTGCGGCTCTACGACCGCGTGCTGCTGCAACTGCTGGCGCTGCTGGTCATCGGCGCCATCGTCACTTCATCCTGAGCGGCAGGCCCGCGGCGATCAGATAGACCTCGTCGGCGACCGCAGCAAGTCGCTGATTGGCCAGACCCTGGGCATCGCGGAACCGGCGCGCCAGGGCATTGTCCGGCACGATGCCGAGC
>JAGRLX010000317.1 GCA_020441605.1 Alphaproteobacteria bacterium | reverse complement strand
CTGGTGCCCGAAGGCATCGAGGGTCAGGTGGCCTACAAGGGGCCGGTCGGCGCCGTGCTGCATCAGCTCGTCGGCGGGCTCCGGGCGGCCATGGGCTATGTGGGGGCCGCCGACCTGAAAGAACTTCGCGACAAGGCCCAGTTCATTCGCATCACGTCGGCCGGCATGCGCGAGAGTCATGTCCACGACGTGATGATCACGCGCGAAGCGCCGAACTATCAGAGGCAGGGATGATGCGGCGGGCCGGCGGGCTGGTCGTGTTGCTGGCGTTGATGCCGGCCCAGCCGTCGCTGGCCGACGACTATCCGTTCACCGGCGATTTTGCCATCGCTGGCGATCCGGCTGCGCCTGGTCCGTCGGACCTCTATCGTTGTGCGCTCAGCTTTTTCCGGCAAGGCGCCGATGGCAAGTTCACCGGCTACCACGCAGATCTCGCGGGTTTTTCGGCGGGCGACCCGCCGCGCTATGTGATCTACCAGAGCGGTACGTGCGTTCATGATGCCGGAGCCGGAATCGAATCCTGCACCTTGACCTTCGAAACTGACCGTGAGCTTGAGGGTAGAACATTCGTCGACGTGATTTCGTCGATCGCCAAGGATCATGTGAAGACGCTGTCTTTCGAAAGCCTTGCCGAAGCCCAGGCCCATTCCACCACGGGGCAAAGCGACAACGCCTTTCCTATAACCTATGTGAGATGTCCGTTCGACGGCGCCAGACTCGCGGCCGCGCTCAGCTCTTCGGCCAGCACGGTTTCCGCCGGTGAGCGAAACCAACTGACCAGTCCCGACGACGGGTTCCTCGCGCAGAAGAGCGTCCACGATCTTGCCAAGGCCATGGGGCTGATCCCATGAAGATCGAAGCGTGGCTCTTGCTGCCGGCGTTCGTGCATGTGGCGCAGATCACCATGATCGGCATGCGCATGGGCCTGGCGCGCTACAAGGCCGTGCGCACCGGCCGGGTGCGTATCAAGGACGTGGCGCTCGACAATTCGGCTTGGCCCGACGATGTGAAGAAGCTCGCCAACAATTACCGGAACCAGTTCGAGCTGCCGGTGCTTTACTACGCGGCGCTGGCCTTCATCCTGGCCACCGGGCTGGTGGACTGGCCAGCCGCCGTGCTGTCCTGGGGCTTCATCGCAAGCCGTGTCGTGCATACGCTCATTCATACAGGCGCAAATGTGGTGGTGCGTCGCTTTCAGGTCTTCCTGGCGGGTTTCGCGATGATTGTGCTGTTGTGGGCCTGGTTCGGCCTCCGGCTTTTCGTGATTGGATAAGCCATGCGTCTGGCGGGCCGCGTTTCGGCGGCGATCGAAATCTTCACCGAGATCTTCGAGCGGCACCGTCCGGCTTCGGAAGCCTTGAAGGATTGGGGCAAGGCCCATCGCTTCGCCGGCTCGACCGACCGTCACGCCATCGGCACGCTGGTCTACGATGTTCTGCGGCGGCGCAATTCTCTATCGGCGCGCATGGATGACGGGCGGCCGCGGGCCCTGGCGCTGGCTGCGCTGCGCGATGTCTGGGGCGAGAGCGCCGATCAGATTAGCCGGCTGTGCGCCGAGCAGCACGGGCCAGGAGCCGTCACGCCCGCCGAGCAGACGGCCCTGGCCAGGGACCGGCGCGACGACCTGCCGCTGCACGTCGCGGGCGACATTCCGGAGTGGCTGGCCCCGTCCTTCGCGGCGGCCTTTGGCGCGGGCGCCGCGACGGAGGGTGCAGCACTCGCCAGCCGGGCGCCGATCGATCTGCGCGCCAACACGCTCAGGACATCGCGTCCCGAGGTTCTGGCGGCGCTGGCCCGTTTCGGTGCGGCCGAAGGACCGTGGTCGCCACTCTGCGTCCGCATCCCGCCCCCGGGGCATGATACCCGCAATGCCAATGTTGAGGCCGAGCCCGCCCATGGCCGCGGCTGGTACGAGGTCCAGGACGCTGCCTCGCAGGTGGCCGCACTGTTGACGGGCGTCGGTCCGGGCGAGCGCGTGGCCGACATCTGTGCGGGTGCCGGCGGCAAGACACTGGCCCTCGCCGCCATGATGCAGAACCAGGGCCGCCTCATTGCCCATGACGCTGACCGCTTCCGGCTGCGTCCGATCTTCGAGCGATTGACGCGAGCGGGCGTCACCAATTGCGATGTGATCTCGGCGCAGGAGCAGGGACGGCTTGCTGCCGAAGGTCCGTTCGATTGCGTGGTGATCGACGCGCCATGCTCGGGAACAGGCGCCTGGCGGCGGAAGCCCGATGCCAAGTGGCGCCTGACCGAAAGACAGCTCGAGCAAAGACTTAAGGATCAGGTTCAAGTCCTTGAAAAGGGATTCGAATTGACCAAGCCAGGCGGGCGGCTGGTCTATATTACCTGCTCGGTTCTGCCCCAGGAGAACGACGGACAAGTTGATGCCTTTCTCACGGGCCACCTGGATGCGAAGATCATTCCGTACAGGGATCAATGGCAACGCAGCATCGGTGGCCCGGCTCCGGACTCGGCCAATGGCTCAGACCGGACGTTGCTCATGACGCCGGCACGCCACGATACCGACGGCTTCTTCGTGGCGGTTTTGGAACGACTGGCTTGAAGCTGCGGGTAATGGCTCGCCCACTGATCTAGCCGGATTTCATTGCGAGAAAGCGCGCCATGGCCTTGAGGGTTTCCTCGCTGACGTGGTGTTCGATGCCTTCGCTGTCGATGCGGGCTGTCTCTTCCGAGACGCCCAGTGCCAGAAGGAAAGCTTCGACGACCTGGTGCTTGCGGCGGCCATCGTCGGCCATTTTCCAGCCGTCGCCGGTGAGGAAGATCGAGCGATAGGGCTCCTGAGTGACCAGTCCTGCGTCCTGCAGGCGCTTCAGGGTCTTGACCACGGTCGCATTGGCGACCCCGAGCCTGAGGGCAATATCGGTGCCACGGGCTTCGCCACGTTCGTCGATCAGATCGGCAATCAGTTCGACATAGTCCTCAGCCAATTCCGACTGGTGATCGGCGCGCACCCGGCGGAACGCGGCGGATCTGCTTCGCGCCGTCCTTTTCTTCTGCCTCAGCGGCAATGTGGCCCTCCATCTTGCGGCTGCGAAATTACCCTATTGCAATAGGTTTAGCCAATGCTAAATTCTATCTATGCCGCAAGATGCCGTAACCGCCGAGCAGGTGACCGGATGGCGCCGCAAACGTGGCGAACCATCGCTGGTCGATGTCTTCCATTCGATCCATGTGTCGCGCTCCGGGTCCCTATGGAAGCGGGCGCTGGCCTTCGTCGGGCCCGGCTATCTTGTAGCGGTGGGCTATATGGACCCCGGCAACTGGGCGACCTCCATCGCCGGCGGCGCCCAGTTCGGTTATGTGCTTCTGAGCGTCGCGATGATGTCCAACATCATGGCGATCATCCTGCAATCGCTATGTGCGCGACTCGCCATCGGTTCGGGCCGGGATCTGGCCCAAGCCTGCCGCGATGCCTATCCGCGGCCGGTGGCGTGGGTCTTGTGGCTCTTTGCCGAGATTGCCATCATCGCCACCGACATCGCCGAAGTTGTGGGCACGGCGATCGGCCTCAACCTGCTGTTCGGCATTCCGCTGGAGTTGGGCGTTGTCATAACCGCGCTCGACGTCTTTTTGATCCTTTGGCTACAGCGCCTGGGGTTCCGCTGGGTCGAAGCCTTCATCATCGCGCTCCTGGCCATCATCTTCGCCTGCTTCTTCATTCAGATTGCCCTGGCCGACCCGGACTGGCGCGGGGTGATCCTGGGCTTCGCGCCCACCGTGGAGATCGTGAAGAATCCCGACATGCTCTATCTGGCGCTCGGCATCATCGGCGCGACGGTCATGCCGCACAATCTCTACCTCCATTCCGGCATCGTTCAGACGCGGAACTATGGCACCGGCCTGCCCGAAAAGCGCGAGGCGCTGCGCTTCGCCACTTGGGATTCCACCGTGGCGCTGATGTTCGCGCTCCTGGTCAATGCCTCGATCCTGATCCTGGCGGCGGCGACGTTCCACCGGGGTGGCCACACGACAGTTGCTGAAATTGGCGAGGCCCATGCCATGCTGGCGCCGCTGGTGGGATCGCTGCTGGCGCCGAAGCTCTTTGCCATCGCGCTTCTGTGCTGCGGTCTCAACTCCACGGTCACCGCCACCATGGCCGGGCAGATCGTCATGGAGGGCTTTCTCGACATTAAGCTGCCGGCCTGGTTGCGGCGCATGATCACCCGCATGATCGCCATTGTACCGGCCGCGGCGGTGACGATCTACTATGGCACCTCGGGAACCGGCACGCTGCTGATCCTGAGCCAGGTGATTCTTGCCTTCCAGCTCCCCTTCGCCATCGTGCCGCTGGTCATGTTCACCCGCGACAAGGCCAAGATGAACGGCCTCGCGTCGCCCATCTGGCTGACCATGGTCGCCGGCGTCATCGCCGCCATCATCATCGCGCTGAATGTGAAGCTGATCTGGGATATTGCGGCTGGGTGAGGTGGGAGCGGTTCGCCGGGTAGAAAGCCCCGCTCCCTAGGCTCAGGACTCATTGATCA
>JAGRLX010000316.1 GCA_020441605.1 Alphaproteobacteria bacterium | reverse complement strand
GCCCCAAGAACCCGGACCGGATTCGATCGCCTATTACTGCGGCATGAATATTTCCGAGCACGCCGGACCCAAGGGTCAGATTTTCCTGAAGGGGCAGCAGAAGCCGGTCTGGTTCGCCTCGGTGCGAGATACGCTTGCTTTCACCATGCTGCCGGGAGAGCCGAACAACATCGCCGCAATCTTCGTCAGCGACGTTGGGAAAGCGAAGCGTTGGGACCAGCTCGAGACGGGCGCTTGGGTCGAGGCCGATGATGCAGTCTTCGTAGCGGGAAGCAGTGCCCGCGGTGGCATGGGCGTTGCGGAACTCGTTCCATTCGCGAAGAGAGCTGCGGCCGAGCAGTTCCAGGCCAAGCATGGCGGAGAAATCTATCGGCTTGGCGATTTGCCGGAACGCTACATTCTAGGTGAGGCGGACGTGCAGACTTCCTCGGCATCCGATCCGGATGCGGCGTCCATGGACATGGCACACTAATATGCAGACCACACTCGTCAGCAGACGTCGCTTTATTGGCATCGCGGGGGCCGCCGCAGGCATGACGCTATCTCCCATGCTTGGCGCTGCCGCCTCTCAAATTCACCGTTGGAACGGTGTGGCAATGGGCGCCGAGGCAACAATTCAGCTAATTCACCCGGATGCGAACGAGGCACGCCGCGTTATCGAGTTGGCGATCGGTGAGATTGAGCGCCTGGAAAATATCTTCAGCCTCTATCGCTCGGACTCGTCGGTGTCTCGCTTGAACCGGGACGGGCGCTTGATTGCGCCGCCGCTGGAGCTGGTTGACCTTCTCACGCGCGCGTCCGCGGTCAGCGCCATGAGCGACGGTGCCTTTGACGTGACTGTTCAACCGCTCTGGGCACGCTATCGCGATCACTTCAACGCAAATCCCGGCGCCACGGCGTTGCCTGCCGTCGACGACATTCTGCCGCTCGTCGATTGGCGCGCGGTGCGGAGTGACGGTGAGGCGATCGCCTTCGACCGGCCTGGGATGGCGATCACGACGAACGGTATTGCTCAAGGCTATGTCACAGACCGCGTCGCGGACCTCTTGCGCCGCAACCATATCGATGCCGTGGCATTGAATCTCGGTGAGGTTCTGACAATGGGTCAGCGCATGGACGGTCGTGACTGGCAGGTTGGAATCACCGATCCGGCGAATCCGGAGCGAGTGGCGGGCCAGATTGCGTGTGCGGATCGCGCAGTTGCGACATCGGGTGGCTACGGGACGCTATTTGACCGCGCACAGCATTACAGTCATCTACTCGACCCACGGACCGGCAAAACGGCGCCCGTAAAGCGGGGCGTTAGCGTCGTGGCGGACTCCGCATGTCTTGCCGATGCCTGGTCGACTGCTTTTGCGCTGATGGACTCGGCTTCAATTCGTTCTTCCGCACATGGGCTCGACAAACATGGGCTCGACAAAATTGAGGTCTACGTTGCGACACCGAATTCCGGCCTAGAACACCTGGTATAGCTTCGGAAGGGCTGAAATGAGCTGGCAGATATCCAAGCAGAGCCGATGGTGGCTTTGTGCGGACAACATAAGGAGAAGAGAGATGAAGAAACGTGGACTGTTGGGCCTTTGCGCTGTGGCACTTGTCGCGCTAGCCGGACCGGCCTTGGCTGCGGACGATGTGGCGCAGGGCAAAGCGGCCTTTGCGAAATGTGCGATCTGTCACCAGGTCGGCCCAAACGCCAAGACCTTGGTGGGGCCTGAGCTCAATGGCATCGTTGGACGCAAGGCCGGCTCCGTGGCGGGCTACAATTACTCGCCGGGCATGAAGGAACTCGGTGAAAAGGACTATGTCTGGACCGAAGAGAACCTCGATAAGTGGATTACCGATCCGAAGGCGCTGCTCCCAACCTCGCCGATGGCACTCGCCTACCAAGGCATCAAAAATGCCGATGAGCGCGCGCATATTATCAGCTATCTAAAGACGTTCCCCGAGTAGCGACCGCGCCCCGGCGCAGCCGGCATAAGCACAGACATTGCGGGTGAGCTCCAATGCCCTCTTAGGGGGGTTCGAATTGGTGGCTCACCCTAACTGAAATGATGTTGCGCTCGGCGACATGTTTGCACCGGCACGTTTCGGATGACGGAAACGGGTCCTCGGGACCGGCCGGGCTCTCCTGGAGCGTCAGGGGGACTTTGTCCGGCCGAACGGACAATCCGCATGTTGCCAAATCGGTCCATCCCTTGTGCCGCCTGGCGTATGGCTGTTCCCGTACGGGCACGATTGCACCGCCTGGACGCGCGACTGTGACTTTCCGACAGAACACCTCAAACGCTATTTGACGGTCTTGATCGGCGACTCTGTCGCGAGGGCCTTTCCGTAGGCGACGATTCCGTCGATCGATGACGGCAGGTAGTTGCGCATCAGGCCGTTCCAGCCGGGCACAACCTCTAGATTGTTGAGGGCGTCATCCCCGCAGTTGAAATGGATGGTGTAGCTCCCGTCGGAATTCGGCTTTGCAGTCAGAGAATTGGTCTTGAAATTTTTGGTCTTTACCCACCCTTCGCGATTGTAGACCGTCACCGACCAGTAGCCGTTCCGGTCGTATTGCAAGTCCGGCTTGGCGAAGGTCATCGAGCTACAGCCACCTTGCGCGGCTGCGTCGTCGGACGGTTGGAGCGAGATGTAGTGGGCGGCGGATGTCGGCAGTCCGCCCCAGCCCAGTACGTCCGCGATTTGGTATGCCGGGAAAGTTATATCCCAGACGTCGGTCACGAAGCCGAGCTCCGGTTGTGCGATTTCCGGGTTCTTGACGCTGCGTGCCAGGAGGTCGGCGCGCAGGGCATTGAAGCTATTCGGCTCGTATTTCACC
>JAGRLX010000315.1 GCA_020441605.1 Alphaproteobacteria bacterium | reverse complement strand
GAAGAACGACAATATCGTCTACATTGGTGACTTGATCCAGAAGACGGAGGCGGAGATGCTCCGTACACCGAATTTCGGACGCAAGTCGTTGAACGAGATCAAGGAAGTTCTGGCGCAGATGGGCCTGCACCTCGGCATGGAAGTGCCGAACTGGCCGCCCGAGAACATCGAAGAACTCGCCAAGAAATACGAAACACACTACTGAGTCAGTGCAGGCGCAGCGTTGCGCCGCCAAGTGAAGGAGAACGGTCATGCGTCATGGTTTCAGGGGCCGCAGGTTCAATCGGACCGCCGCGCATCGTACGGCAATGTTTGCAAATATGTCGGCGGCGCTGATCAAGCATGAGCAGATCGTCACGACGCTGCCCAAGGCCAAGGACTTGCGTCCGGTGGTCGAGAAGCTGATCACGCTGGCCAAGAAGGGCGGTCTGCATGCCCGGCGCCAGGCGATGGCCGAGGTTCGCGACGAGACCCAGGTGAAGAAGCTCTTCGACGTGCTCGCGTCCCGCTACAAGGATCGCCAGGGTGGTTATCTGCGGATCATGAAGGCGGGCTTCCGCTATGGCGATTCGGCGCCGATGGCGGTGATCGAATTCGTCGACCGCGATGTGAATGCCAAGGGCCTCGACTCGGGCCCGAGCCAGAAGACCGAGGAAGCGGCCGAAGCCGCCGCCTGATCCACGCAATTCAACAGCGATTTCAAAGGGTAGCGGCGACGCTGCCCTTTTTTGTTGTGAGTTATCATAGCGTAAAGTTGATTGGGTAAATTGGTCTGCCCACGTTGAGTGCGACTTTATTTCTCAACGCTAGACTCTCCTGCTAAATAGGCGGGCATGCAGGCGCCACACGCGATGATTCCGAACTTCGATATCTTCAATGAGGTGTCACGGCCGTTTTCTTCGGCCGAGGAATCGGCCGTCTATTTGCGCCGGGCGCGTGACCGCTTCAGTGTGCTCAACCTGTCCTATTGGTTCCTCGGGGCATCGACGCAGCTTCCCGACCGGCTGACCTGGCTGTCGACCTATGACGAGGAATACATGGCGGTCTACATGCGGGACTATACGCCGATCAAGGACCCCGCCTTCAATGTGTGTTTCCACCGCCTGCTGCCGCTCGACTGGGACGAGGTGCGCGAGAATGACTCACGCGTCGAAACCATTCACCAGGTCGCCGAGCAATATGGCGTCGGCCGCCACGGCATCTCGTTTCCGATTCGCGATCCCGGCTTCGGCGATGCCATGTTCAGCGTCAATTTCGAATGTGATGACCGGGACTGGGGAACGGTGCGCAACGAGATCGTCAACGGGTTTCATCTCTTCGCCCATTTCTTCCACTTGCGGATGAAGGATGTGATCGCCCAGCGGCCGGTGAGCGCCGAGTTCGATCTGAGCCCGCGCGAGCGCGAAGTTCTGAAGTGGGCTGCCGATGGCAAGACCGCCTGGGAAACGGCCCAGCTCATCGGTGTCAGCGAGCGTGCGATCCGCCTCTATACCGAGAACGCCATGAACAAGCTCCGGGCCAAGACCAAGACCCAGGCAGTGGCTATCGCGGTCAAGAACGAGATCATTCACTGATCACAGGGTGAAGGCCGTCTCGACCGGTATGACCTCGTGGCCACCGTAGCCATTGAACATGGTCGATGTGGCGATGCCATAGGCGCCGAGGGTTCCGAACTCGATATAGTCCTCGTCGCGGATGTTGACGGGGAGGTCGAGGCGGTGCGGCAGGACATCCAGCGGATCGCAGGTCGGGCCAAAGACCTTCCACGGCTTGGTCTCACCGTCCAGAATCTGGCCATCGCGGATCACACGGTAGGGTGGCTGAAGCTCCAACACCTGCATGAACTCCATCAGCCCGCCATAGACACCATCGTTGATGAACAGGTCGTCGCCATCGCTGCACACCAGCTTCACGCGGGTCAGAAGCGACATGGATGTCGCCACCAGGCCGCGGCCCGGCTCGCATTCCAGGGCCGGTTCCTCACCCTCGCCGAAGCAGCGGCGGTTGGCTTCGGCAATGGTATGGAAGAAGATTTCCAGCGGGCCACCCTTGCTGTGGGGATAATCGGCCGGGAAACCGCCCCCGACGTTGAGCTTGCCAATGTTCACCTCGGCCGTCCTGGCGATGCGTGCCGCGGCCTCGATGTGACGCACATAGGTCTGGGGATCGCGCGACTGGGAGCCGGGATGGAAGGTCAGCAGCGGGATGAAGCCGCGCGCCTTGGCATCCCTCAGGAGTTCGGCGGCGATATGCTCCGGCGCGCCGAACTTGGTGGAAAAATCATGGGCGGATGAGGTGCGCTCGCGGGGTAGCACGAAGCGTACGGCGATTTCGATTTTGCGATCGCCACCGACGACGTCGGCAATCTTCTGCAGTTCCTCACGGCAGTCGACGGCAAAGCGGCGGCAGCCATAGACATGATAGGCATCGGCGATTTCGCGGCGGGACTTGACCGGATTGTGATAGTGAAAGCGGGCCTTGGCGCTATGGGCGCGGACTGCCGCCATCTCATGGACAGAGGCCACGTCCCAGTGCTGCAGGCCGGCGCGGGCCAGCGTGCCCAACACGGCCGGTGCGGGGTTCGACTTGACTGCATAGCTCACGGTGCCTGGAAATCCCTTGAGGAAGGCGTTCGCCTTCGCCTTCAGCTGTTCGGCACTGTAGCAGAACACCGGCTCCTCGGGCTGAAGCATGCTGGCAACGGCCCTGGCGTCGGCATAGTGACGGGTCTTTTCAAGCTTGCGAACCGTTGCGGCCATCGGGGCCTCCTTTGTTGAGCAGACATGCCAGATAAGCGGGCTGGCGGTTGGAATACACACGGCGATATGCTGAAATATGACGGTTGAGTCGTCTGAATGACAGAAAGGTCAACTTATCGACGGATGCTGCAGATAACGCCAAAGGACGAAGAGCTGATCGCGCTCCTCAAGATGGATGCTCGCGAGCCTGTCGCATCCCTGGCCCGGAAGCTCGGTCTTTCCCGGACCACGGTCCAGGACCGGCTGCGGCGCCTGGAGAGTTCCGGGGTCATCGCCGGTTATGCGCTCAAACTCGCCCGCGAAATCGACGCGGGCGGCATGCGGGCATTCGTCACCCTGTCGGTAGAGCCCCGCCGTCAAGTTGAAGTCGCCCGTGCGCTGGCGAAGTTCCAGCAGATCGAAACCATGCACACGGTCAGCGGGAAATATGATCTCGTGGCCCAGGTGAAGACGGCCACATCCGAGGACATGGATCGGCTGATCGACCAGGTGGGTCTCATTCCGGGCATCACCCGGATCGAAACCGCGGTCATCTTGTCGACAAAGCTTGATCGCAGATAACCGATTCACCAAAGGACCCAGTGAGGATATTGATGCGGGCTATCATTCATTTCGCGGCAGCTCTCCTGCTGTTTGCCATGGCGGGGCAGGCCGCCGCCGAAACCGCCGTTCCGGATACGCGGGCCCAGATCCAGTTGTCGTTTGCGCCGGTTGTGAAGCGCACCGCGCCGGCGGTGGTCAATGTCTATGCCCAGCGCATGGTGGCAAGCCGTGAGAATGCTTTCGGTGCCGACCCCTTCTTCCGCCGCTTCTTCGGCCAGGATGGGACCTTCGGCAGGCCCCGTGAGCAGGTGCAGAATTCCCTGGGCTCCGGGGTGATCGTCGATCCCAAGGGGGTCATCGTCACCAACAACCACGTGATCCGGGGTGGCACCGACATCAAGGTCGTATTGGCCGATAAGCGTGAATTCGAGGCCCATCTGCTGCTGGCTGACGAGCGCACCGACCTGGCCGTCCTGCAGATCGATGTGCGCGACGAAGATTTGCCGTTCCTGTCCTTGGGGGATTCCGAGGCGCTGGATGTGGGTGACCTCGTGTTGGCGATCGGCAACCCCTTTGGCGTGGGCCAGACCGTCACCAGCGGCATCATTTCGGCGCTGGCGCGGACCCAGGTCGGCATCAGCGACTATCAGTTCTTCATCCAGACCGATGCGGCGATCAATCCGGGCAACTCGGGCGGCGCACTGGTCAACATGGCGGGCGAACTGGTCGGTATCAACACGGCGATCTTTTCCAAATCGGGTGGGTCGATCGGCATTGGCTTTGCCATCCCGGCCAACATGGTCCGCACGGTTGTCGCCTCGGCGCGGCTGGGCGGCGAGGTGAAGCGGCCGTGGCTCGGCGTGGAACTGCAGAACGTGACTGCCGAGATCGCGGATTCCCTCGGCATGGCGAGGCCGGAGGGCGCGTTGGTCATCAGCCTGCATCCCGAGAGCCCGCTCACCAGGGCCGGACTGAAGCGCGGCGACGTGATCCTCGCCATCGAGGGAAAGCCCGTCGAGAATGCCCAGGAGCTTGGCTACCGGGTGGCGACGACGCCCATCGGGTCGACCACCATCGTCGAATATCTCCGGGGCGGCAAGCGCACCGAAACCCAGGTGACCATGGTGGCGGCACCGGAGACGGTCGCACGCAACGAGACATTGCTGGAAGGGGCCAATCCGCTGGCGGGGATGGTTGCCGCCAACCTGTCGCCAGCGGTGTCCGAGGAACTGGGGCTGCCGGCGGATCTCACCGGCGTCGTGGCGCTCCGCATCGAGGATGGGCCGGCACTGCGCTTCTTTCGCAAGGGTGACATCGTGCTCGAGGTCAATGGCATTACCATCGACAGCGTGGAAACGCTGGCCAAGGTCTTGGCCGAGGGCGAGGGCTTCTGGCGCATTGCGGTCAACCGCGGCGGTCGCATTCTGAAGCTTTCCGTCAGCGGCTGATGAGCAATCTGTTCCAGGCGGCCGGCATGGGGCAGGAGGGCCCCCGGCCCCTGGCCGATCGCCTGCGGCCGCAGAGACTGTCCGATGTCGTGGGCCAGGACCACCTGGTGGGCGCCGATGGTGTCCTCACGCGCATGCTGGCGGCGGGGCGCATCCCGTCGATCGTGTTGTGGGGGCCGCCGGGTACCGGCAAGACGACGATCGCCCGGCTTCTGGCGGGCGAAACCGGGCTTGCCTTCGAGCAGATCTCGGCCATCTTCACCGGCGTCGCCGACCTCAAGAAGGTTTTCGAGCAAGCCCGCATCCGCCGCGAGCAGGGGCGCGGGACCCTGTTGTTCGTGGATGAGATCCATCGGTTCAACAAGTCCCAGCAGGACAGTTTTCTGCCGGTCGTCGAGGATGGCACCATCATCCTTGTGGGGGCCACCACCGAAAACCCGTCCTTCGAGCTCAACG
>JAGRLX010000314.1 GCA_020441605.1 Alphaproteobacteria bacterium | reverse complement strand
GAACCACTTGCCCGACTGGTTGACCGGTGAGCCATGGGTGAGATGGCCGCCGCAGGCGAGGTCGAGGCCCATGTAGGTGTCACCCGGCTGCAGGAGGGCAAAGAATACCGCCTGGTTGGCCTGGGCCCCCGAGTGGGGCTGCACATTGGCAAAGGCGCAATTGAACAATTGCCTGGCGCGGTCCATCGCCAGGTTCTCGGTCACATCCACATGCTGGCAGCCGCCATAATAGCGGCGGCCAGGATAGCCTTCCGCATATTTGTTGGTCATGACTGAGCCTTGCGCCTCCAGCACCGCGCGCGAGACGATGTTCTCGGAGGCGATCAATTCAATTTCATGCTGCTGGCGCCCCAGCTCGGCCGCAATCGCCTTTGAAACCTTCGAATCCGACTTGGCCAGAGGATTGCTGAAGAAGCCTGGAAACAGGTCCTTGGAACCGGTCTTTCCCGAAGCCCTCCGGTCAGCCTTCTTGACAGGCTTTCGCACTGCCTTCTTCGCGACCTTTTTCACAGCCTTTTTCGCCATCGGATTCCCCTCGCTGATCTTGCGCCCGCACATGACAGATTGCGCCTGTGAGGTCCAGATACCAATTGGCGCAGGGTCGCGCCTGCGAAGGAGCGGCGAAAGACGGCCCGATTACGCCACCTGCCGCGCCAAGGCGCATTGCGACCAGAGATCGTTCAGTGCCGCAACGAGATGAGCAATATCGGCGTCGGTGTGCAGCGGCGATGGCGTAATGCGCAACCGTTCGGTCCCCCGCGGCACCGTCGGATAATTGATCGGCTGGATATAGATGCCATAGCGATCCATGAGGATGTCGCTCAGCCACTTGCACTTCTTGGCATCGCCCACCATCACCGGAACGATGTGGCTGGGATTCGGCGTATGCGGAATGCCTTTGGCGTCGAGAGCCGCCCGCACCTTGCGAACCCGGTCCTGATGGCGGGCACGTTCGAACTGCGACTGCTTGAGATGACGGATCGAGGCGACGGCACCGCCAGCAATGGTGGGGGCCACCGAAGTTGTGAAAATGAAGCCCGGCGCATAGGAGCGGATGGCATCGATTAGTGCGGCACTGCCGGTAATGTACCCCCCCATGGTACCGAATGCCTTGGCGAGCGTACCCTCGATGATATCGATGCGATGGGCCACATTGTCACGTTCCGAAATGCCGCCGCCGCGAGGTCCATACATGCCGACGGCATGAACTTCATCGAGATAGGTGAGCGTACCATACTTGTCGGCCAGATCGCAGATCGCAGCGATCGGCGCGATGTCGCCGTCCATCGAATAGACCGATTCAAAGGCGATCACCTTGGGCCGGGCAGGATCGAGCGCCTTGAGTTTCGCCTCGAGATCGCTCAGATCGTTGTGCTTCCAGATGTGCTTTTCGCACCGGCCCTGCTTGATGCCTTCAATCATCGAGGCGTGGTTGAGGGCGTCCGACAGGATCACGCAGTCAGGCAGAATGCGCGCAAGGGTCGACAGTGTCGCCTCATTCGACATGTAGCCCGAATTGAACAGCAGGGCTGCATCCTTGCCGTGAAGATCGGCCAGTTCCCGTTCGAGTTCAACGTGATAATGGGTGGTGCCGGAAATATTCCGTGTACCGCCCGAGCCAGCGCCTACCTGCTCCAGTGCCTCGTGCATGGCGGCCAGCACGACCGGGTGTTGACCCATGCCCAGATAGTCGTTGGAGCACCAGACGGTGACTTCCTTCTCAACATCCTTGCCGCGATAGAGGGCACGTGGAAAACGCCCCTTGATCCGGCAGATGTCGGCGAACTCGCGATAACGTCCCTCGTTGCGGAGCTGGGCGAGGGCAGCGTCAAAATGCTTGGCGTAATCGAAGGTCATCATGGTTTCTTTATCCAATACGCCACGGACCTTCGACTTGATCCCGGTCAAGTGAGGCGCGTCAATTCGCAGCAGATGCGGTTTTTTCGGGCTTTGCGACGGGTTTCTTGACCGCCGCCTTGCAGCCGGCCGGCAATTTGCCGTCGCTCCCGGCCTTGCAGCTGGCATTGGCCTGCTTCTTATCCGATGCCGCCTTCTTCTTTTCGTCGGCCTTAACGGATTTCGCGGCCTTCTTTTTCGAATCGTCCTTGGTGGCCGTTGCGAGTTTCTTCTTCTTTGCCGAAGCAGCAACCGCCTTCCTCTTGGTCTTGCCTTCGGTTTTGGTCGACGTCCAGTTGAACAGGCCACCCTTCTTGTCCGAAACCGTGGTCTTTTCGCCCGCCTTGGGCTTACGCTTGAATAGGGTGTCGTCGTCGCCACGGCTTCGCGAAATAGCGCCAGCTTCTTGCTTGTCGGGGTTGCGCGGCCCCCGGAACAGGGACGCGAAGCCGAATGCCTCGGCCTCGTCCACGGCGGCGGCCGAACGCGCGATCGGCTTCAACACATAGCGCTGCCCCGCGATCTTCTCACCGGGCGGCAGCGGCTGACCAACCACGAAACCGGTTCCGTCCATCTCATAGATATCCGGCCGAAACGCCGCTACGCCATCGCGGGTCGGCCAGGCGGTGAGATACGCAACACGCAGCTGGGGCGCATTGGCGATTGTCTCATCGAGACGGTCCTTGGTTTCAGCGAGTTCGGAAATGCGGCTGCGATCGATACCGTCCTGCCCCTGCAGGATCCAGTCGATCAGGATCGCAACCTTTTCGACGCGGACACAGCCGGACGAATAGAAGCGCTGGCCATGGGCGAACAACTGCGGTTCGGGCGTGTCATGCAGGTAGATGCCGTGGGGGCTGTTGAATTCAATCTTGGCTGTGGCCATAGCGTTGCTTCCGCCCGGCTCCTGACGGAAATGGTAGTCGTCGACCCGCACCCGGCGCCAGTTGACGGAATCCGGATTGACTTCCGGACCGCCCACGCCCTTGAAGATCTTCATGTTCATTTCGCGCATCACCTTGGATGGCCCACTCGACATCATCCGCGGGAGGATATCCTTCTCGACAATCGACGGCGGCGCATTCCAATAAGGGTTGAAGCGAACGATGGTGAGCGGCGTCATTACCACGGGGGTTGGCCGCGACGGACGCCCGACGATGGCGTTATGGCGGGAATAGACCCGGCCATTGTTCACTGTCTCGATCTGCATCGCCGGCACATTCACCACCATGTAGCGTTCGCCGAGATCCTTGCTGTATTCGGCAATGCGCGGAACATTGGCGCGCAGGGTCGCCAGGCGCTGCCCCACCGGCACGTTGAGTTCGCGCAGGGTTGCGTTGTCGACCGATCCAGTGACAGCAAGTCCATGATAGCGCTGGAACCGGCTCACGGCATCTTCGGTTGCCGAGGTAAAGGTCTCGCGGAATTCGCCCTCGGTCGCCTCCTTGCGGAGATATCCCTCGACGAACAGGCGCTGGTTCAGGGCTGCGACGGCCTTGCCGGTGCTCCCCTTGGTCATCTTGCCAGACGGAACGCTCGGCCAACCGCCGGAAGCCACGATCTGTTCATAGCGCGCAAGGGCAGCATCCATGCCTGCCGGGCTGTCGGCAGTCAGGAACGGGCTAACCGAACCATCACTGACAATACCGGTTTCTGTTGTCGCCTTGCCGGCGCCGGCTTCGCCGGTGCCGGACCAGTTGCGCGACACCTTCTTCTCCACCGGGGCCGTGCCATTGGCGCCCTGCTTTATCCGTTTGAGCATCTTGGAGGCCGGTTCGCCACTGCCTGCACTCGCCGTGCCCATGCTGGCGGCCGTCGCCACAAGTCCAACGGCCAGGAACAAGGCCAACACTTTCCACGACACCCGTGCGACCGGGAAAACCTGAAATGCCATCCGAACCCTCACCACTCTGTCTTCAGCCGCCTGTCTCGGCCCAGATACACGGGACGCCTTCTCTGTCGGGACGCCCTCGGGACCAGTGGTCTTACCAGCCTGAGCCCGACTCGTCAAAACGCCGCCGCAATTCAAGTGTTTCGAAACGGGTCAAATGCGGCAGGAATGCGGGCAGGCTGCCATAATTGATGGTGACTGGCCCCAAAAAGACAGACGCTGCGGCTTTTCGGCCACAGCGCCCGTTCGTCTGGCGTTTGCAGGGTTATTTACAGACGATAGAGAATTTGATCGGTCCAGTAACGCTCAAGACGCGTCAGGGCCTTGTTGAGGCGGTCAAGTTCCTCGACGCTGAGACCCACGACCTGTTCCACGGCCTGCAACTGACGATTATAAAGCGCATCCACGCGGTCGCGGATGGCCTGTCCTTTATCGGTCAGGCGAACCCGTACCGAGCGCTTGTCAGTGCTCGAACGCTCGTGATGGACGTAGCCGGATTCAACGAGCTTCTTCAGGTTGTAGGAGACATTCGA
>JAGRLX010000313.1 GCA_020441605.1 Alphaproteobacteria bacterium | reverse complement strand
GAAGGGCAGCAGGAACGCCACGCGAAAGAACTTCTGCGCCTTGATGTCGGCGTTGAGCAAGAGCGCCAGGCCAAAGGCGATGGCGTATTGCACGATGACGCTGGCGACATAGAATACCATGTTGCCCATGGCGTTCCACACATAGGGGTCGCCCAGCATCTGGTAAAAATTGTCGAGGCCGTTGAACTGGCGGCCGGTGGCCGATTGCAGGTTCCAGTCGCTCAGCGCGATGTAGAATCCAAAGAAGGTCGGGAAGATCACCAGCGCCAGGGTGAACAGGATCGCCGGCAGCACGAACAGCGCGCGCCAGCCGGTTTCGCCGTCGCGCAGAACGAGTCCGGTGCAGAGCGCGATGCTCCATCCGGCATAGGCGACAAGGATGGGCTGCCAGGTGCCAAATCCGACGGAAATCTTACCGGATGAGTAGAGGATCTGGAGGATGACAAGTGCCGCCAGCAGCACCGTCGCCACGCGGATCAGCATGCTGCCGAGGCGCCGGCGCTCTGGTGAGATGGCGATGGAAACGGCATCACGGCCGGTGGTGGCTGTCGGTGTCGAAGTCATCAGGGCCGTAGCAATTCGAGGTCGGGAAGAAAGACGGACCGGCGTCAGCCGCCGGTCCGTCCATCACATTACATGCCCAGCGAAGCCTTGTAGAGCTTGATCTGGTTGTCGCGGCCAAGCTGGTCGGTGATTTTCTCCCAGGCTGCTGCGATGGCGTCGGCCCCGTCCTTGGCCGAGGCCTGGCCGGCATAAATCTTGGCGAGTTCGTCCTCGGCGACCGAGTAGTACTGGAAGATGCCGGGGATGCGCGGCTCGATGGCGGCGTTCGGGTGATTGTAGGAGTCGGCCTCCGACTTCAGATAGGATGAGATGAAGGCCTCGTCGTAGCCCGCGCCAACCCACTCCGGGATGTTGAAGTGGCTCTGGCGATAGGGCTGGAAGCCCGACGGATAGGCAGCCATCCACAGCGAGATGTCCTTGCCGCCCAGATGGGCTGCCAGCGACCAGGCCGCCTTCTGCTTCTTTGCGTCGGCATCAACGCGGGCCATGACATAGATGCCCCAGCCGATATAGGCCATGTTCGGCGCGAAGTTCGGCCCAGACGACAGCGTCTCCCATTTGCCGGTCGACGGATTGAACACGTCGTCGGAGCCGGGCAGGATCGAGAAAGCGCAGGTGTCACCGATGACCGATGAGTCGTTGGTCTTGGCGTTGGAGCCGATGTCGCCCCACCATGAGAGCATGGAGCCCGTTCCAGCGAGGAACTGCTGGAAGCCCGTGGTGCCGGGGTCGGCGTTGAGCTGGTCGGCCGGCTCCGACGGCAGACAGTCGAGCACGTCCTGGATTGCGCGCACCCAGGCTTCGTTGTTGACCATGGGCTTCATGGTGTCGGGCTCGAACAGGAAGGCGGCATTGCCCGGATACTTGGCATAGGCCGTGGCGCGTGAGCCGAGGAAGTAGAAGGCGAAGCCGCCCCAGCCCTTGCACGGATCGAGATACCCATAAAGGTCCTGTCCGTTCAACTGCTTCCCCTTGAGGAATTTGGTGACGGCGTTGACCTGCTGCCAGGTGGTGGGAACGCCCCATTCGCTGGTATTGCCGGCCTTCTTCCATTCCTCCGCAAGACCTGCGTCCGAGAACACGTCTGAGCGGTAGTTGAAGTTGTGGCAATCGCCGTCGCAGGAGATGCGGTAGGTCTTGCCGTCCCATGTGCCGACCGGGGCCTTGAGGTATCCCACGTAGTCGTCCATGTCGATCTGGGCCTTGACCCAGTCCGGCATCTCCGAGGCCAGGCCCTTGCCACAGACGTCGCCTTCGAAGGGTGCGCCCATTTCGATCACGTCGAAATCCACGGTGCCGGTGGCGATCGACTGCTGGAGGCGGGCGTTGTAGTCGGCCTGCGCCAGGTCGATCCAGTTGATGGTGGCGCCGGTGTAGTCGGCCCAGGCCTTGGACAGGCCGCGGAACAGCACGTTATGGACGTTCTGGTTGTTCAGTCCCATGAAGGACAGTTCGACGCCCTTGAACTCGCCTTCCTGCACATTCTGCTTGGTTGGCCCAAGGCACATCTCGCCGACCTTCTGCCAGTCGGCATCGGTTGGCTGCCCGGCACCGACGCCCGGGATCTTAAGGATGGCGGCGCGTAGGTCATCCTGCGCGAAAGCGGTGCGGATGTTGAGCGCAGGAGCGCCGGTGGCGGCGAGGGCGGCGGCCCCTGCAGCGCCCTTCAGCATGGCGCGGCGGTTCATCATCATGTTGTAGAGATCGATCTTCATATTGTGGGTCCTCCCGAAAATGCGTCCGATGTTCCTATTCCACGGTGGTGCTGCCTGATTGGAGCCTGACCTGGTATCGTGATGAACGCTGGTCAAACTATGCAACAAGCGGCGGCAAAGTCAATCAAGCCAAGGTGTTGCGTTGCGGTCATGTTTTAGGCCGACAGGCTGCCTTCAGTTGCGGTGCAATAATCTGCCAGCATGCCAAGGGCGTCATCACAGTCTGGCGCCCGTGGCGGCATCGAAGAGATGCACCAGTGCTTGATCAGGCGAGAGCGCCAGCATTTCGCCTGGCCTGGTCGTGATGCGCTCGCGAAATACCCCGATGATTTTTTCGCCGGCCAGTTTGCCGAGAACCTGGGTTTCGGAGCCAGTCGGCTCGATGACCGTCACCTGGACCTTGAGGTCGCCACCCAGGGTGAAATGCTCCGGCCTTATGCCATAGACGGCAGCCCGGCCGTCGCAACCTTCGGGTGCGCTGGCCAGGGGGAGTCGGGTACCGTCTTCGGCTTCAAACCAGGGAGCTGCGCCGCCCCTTATATGACCCTTGAAAAAGTTCATGGCGGGGGACCCGATGAAGCCCGCGACGAAGAGATTGGCCGGGGTGTCGTAAAGTTCGAGCGGCGAGCCCACCTGCTCGATGATGCCGTCATGCAGTACCACGATGCGGTCAGCCATGGTCATAGCCTCGACCTGGTCGTGGGTCACGTAGACGGTCGTGACCTTGAGGCGCTGGTGCAATTCCTTGATTTCGGCCCGCATGGCGACGCGCAACTTGGCATCGAGGTTCGATAGCGGCTCGTCGAACAGGAACACTTGCGGCGCACGCACGATGGCGCGGCCCATGG
>JAGRLX010000312.1:3553-3731 GCA_020441605.1 Alphaproteobacteria bacterium | reverse complement strand
GATCAGCAGGAATTCCATCACGCCTTCGCGAGCCTTCTTCACCATCGGCGAGCGGGTGAAGACTTCCGGAGGCTCGCCATTCGGGCCGGGGCGGAGGTCGTTGACCGACATGGCGCAGGAAGCCTGGGGCTTGGGCGGTCCGCCCTTGACCTCAACCAGGCACATGCGGCAGTTGCCG
>JAGRLX010000312.1:0-3543 GCA_020441605.1 Alphaproteobacteria bacterium | reverse complement strand
GCTCGTGATAGCAGAAGCGCGGCACCTCGGCGCCCGCCTGCTCGCAGGCCTGCAGCAGGGTCATGCCGTTTTCGACTTCCAGTTCCACACCGTCGATTTTGATCTTAGGCATACGCTTGCTCGCTCATTTCATTCAGCCACTGCCGGGCAGCGGCGCAGTCCGTCCGTTGCGTCCGCAGACATCAGCAATTCGTCTTTGCCGTTCAGTCCGAGAACAAATGTCTCGTCGAATGTGTCATCGCCGCCTTCCATGCCGCATCCTTTGGCAGACCCGACGAGGAAGCCGCCGTCCTTCTTCCAATCCTTGACCGGAACCGAACAGAGCCAGCCGTAGTTTCCGATCCAGATTTCATCGCCGTCGCGCCGAATGGCCAACGGAGCGCCTTCGCTGTTGTCCGGGTAGGAGCATTCATCATATTCCGGGATCGACCAGCGCCCCACCAATTGCTCAAGCTCCACGGCGCGCGCCGGAGCAGCAGCCGCCACCGATGCGATAGCCGCCGTCAAGCCGATTGCGCTGCCGATACTCAAGCCTTGCACCCTACTTTCCCCACAACACATAGGCCGCCCCCGCGACCATGATCGACGAGATCACGCCATAGATGAAGTGCATCCGGGCGTCCCCCCTGCCGTCGCGCATGAAGACATTGCGCGCCAGCCATTCCCATCCCCACGACGAGGCGACAAGCCCCGCGAAGGCCAGCAAAATGCCTCCGCCCCATCCACCAAACCTCCGGCCAAGCCAATAGCCGAAGAGGCAGATGGCGAGTTCGAAGGTCTTGCGGAGAAAATACATGCCATCCCCTACTCCGCCGCGATGCGGCGCACGGCGCCGTCATGGTCCGGGTTGGCGGCATATTGATCGATACGCTCCTCGATCACATGGCGGAAATGGGTGATCAGGCCCTGGATGGGCCAGGCCGCCGCGTCGCCCAGGGCACAGATGGTGTGGCCCTCGATCTGTTTGGTCACATCCAGCAGCATGTCGATCTCGCGCTTCTCGGCGCGGCCTTCGGCCATGCGAGTCATGACCCGCCACATCCAGCCGGTACCTTCGCGGCAAGGTGTGCATTGGCCACAGCTTTCATGCTTGTAGAAATAGGCCAGCCGGGCGATCGCCTTGATCAAGTCGGTGGACTTGTCCATGACAATGACCGCCGCGGTGCCGAGGCCGGAACGCAGCTTCATCAGCGAATCGAAGTCCATCGGCGTGTCGATGATCTGTTCGGCCGGCACCATGCGCACCGACGACCCGCCGGGAATGACGGCCAGCAGATTGTCCCAGCCGCCACGCACCCCGCCGGCGTGGCGCTCGATCAGTTCGCGGAAGGGAATGCCGAGCTCTTCCTCGACGACGCAGGGCCTGTTTACGTGGCCAGAAACGCAGAAGAGCTTGGTCCCGGTATTGTTCGGCCGCCCGATCGACGAGAACCACGTAGCGCCACGGCGCATGATGGTGCCGGAGACGGCGATCGATTCGACATTGTTCACGGTGGTCGGTGCGCCGTAAAGTCCGACATTGGCCGGGAACGGCGGCTTCATGCGCGGCTGGCCCTTCTTGCCCTCCAGGCTTTCGAGCATGGCCGTTTCCTCGCCGCAAATGTAGGCGCCGGCGCCATGATGAACCACAATATCCATATCCCAGCCATGGACGTTGTTCTTGCCGATGAGGCGGGCCTCATAGGCCTGGTCGACGGCAGCCTGCAGATGTTCGCGCTCGCGGATGAACTCGCCGCGCACATAGACGAAGGCGGTATGGCAACCCATGGCGGCCCCGGCCAGGAGGCAGCCTTCGACAAGCTGATGGGGATCGTGGCGCAGGATCTCACGGTCCTTGCAGGTGCCAGGTTCGGATTCGTCAGCGTTGACCACCAGATAGTGGGGCCGTTCGCCGATCACCTTGGGCATGAACGACCATTTGAGGCCGGTGGGGAAGCCCGCACCGCCGCGGCCGCGCAATCCCGATGCCTTGATCTCGTTCACCATCCAGTCGCGGCCCCGGTCGATGAACGACTTGGTTCCCGACCAGCAGCCACGCTTCTTGGCGCCATCCAGGCCCCAGTCGTGGAAACCGTAGATATTGGTGAAGATGCGGTCCTTGTCAGCGAGCATCGCCTATCCTCACTTCTTGCCCGGGCGTTCGCCGATGGCGTTGTCCGGCCGCCAGCCCTTCGCCAGCTTCTTCGCCTGCTTCACCCACTCGTCACGCTTGGCGCGACCCTTGAAACCCTCGAGCCGGGCATCGACCCAGGCCAATTCCTTCGCAGTCCAGTCAGCCACCTGATCGAAATGCCAGATGCCCATGTCGTTCAGCATTTTCTCGAGCTTGGGGCCCACACCCCAGATTAGCTTCAGATCATCGGCCTGGCCGCTCCGTGGGGTCTTGAGCAACGCGGGCTGGCCGTCGGAGGCCTTGGCTCGCGCAGGCTTCGGTTCGTCTGCGGCAGATTTCGAGACGGCAGGTTTCGTCTCCGTCCTCGCGGGCTTCCGCGCCGGCTGTGGCGGAAGCTCGGCGAATTTGGCCGGCGGCGGCGCCTGGGGATTTGTGATCTCGACCGGCTTGACCTCGGCCATGGGCTTCACCTGCGGCTCCGGCTTCTTCTCTTCGGCAACCACCGGCTTTGCTTCGGCTGGCTTTGCCGGCTCCGGCATCTTCGGCGCGGCGACGGGTGCTGCCGGCGCCTTCGGTGCCTCTGCCGCCTTGGCCGCTGCAGCCGCGGCGGGAACCGCTTCGGGCGGCGGCGGTGGCTCCACCCGGGTGAAACTCCGCGCGCCCTTGTAGAGGTCCGGATCGGTTAATGTCACCGGCCCGCCCTCGGGGGCAGCATGATGGCGGTCGATCTGCGGTCCCACCTTCACCTTGCGGCCGGCAGCCAGATCGTCGATCAGCTTCTCGAGGCTGGCCGGGGTCAGATCCTCGTAGGTGTCCTTGAAGATCTGCACCATCGGGGCGTTGACGCAAGCGCCAAGGCACTCGACCTCCTCCCACGAGAACTTGCCGTCGTCCGACAGGTGATGCGGATCGCGATGAATGCGGTTCTGGCAAACCTTCTTGAGGTCCTCCGCTCCCCGCAGCATGCAAGGCGTAGTACCGCAGACCTGGACATGGGCAACCTTACCCACCGGCTGCAGCTGAAACATGGTGTAGAAGGTCGCCACTTCAAGCACGCGAATGTAGGACATGCCGAGCATGTCCGCCACGTATTCGATGACCGGCTTCGACACCCAATTGTCGTTTTGTTCCTGGGCCCGCCACAATAGCGGGATCACCGCGGATGCCTGCTTGCCATCGGGATATTTGGCAATGGTCTTCCTGGCCCAGGCGAGATTCTCCGCGTTGAAGGCGAAGCTCTCAGGCTGCTCGTGATAAAGACGACGAACGCTCACCGGTCCACCTCACCAAACACGATATCGAGAGACCCCAGCACCGCCGAGACATCGGCGAGCATGTGGCCACGGCAGATGTGGTCCATGGCCTGCAAATGCGCGAAGCCGGGGGCGCGGATCTTGCAGCGGTATGGCTTGTTGGTGCCGTCGCTCACC
>JAGRLX010000311.1 GCA_020441605.1 Alphaproteobacteria bacterium | reverse complement strand
CGCAAGAACCTGCTCAAGTTCGACAACGTCATGAACGACCAGCGCAAGGTGATCTTTGAACAGCGCATCGGCATCATGAAGGGCGAGGAGGTCAGCGAAACCGTCGACGACATGCGCCATCATGTCATCAGCGATCTTGTCGCCAAGCATATTCCGCCCAATGCCTATGCCGAACAATGGGATGCGGCCGGGCTTCACCAGCGCCTGCGCGAGGTCGTGGCCATCGATTTTCCGGTCGAGGACTGGGCCAAGGAAGAAGGCATTGCCGACGAGGAAATCCGCGAACGGATCAGCAAGGCGGCCGACGAACTCTATCATGCCAAGCGCGAGAACTATGGCGCCGAGATCATGGGGCAGGTCGAGAAGGCCGTACTCCTGCGCACCCTCGACAACCTTTGGCGTGACCATATCATCACCGTGGACCAGCTGCGTCAGGTGATCCACCTGCGCGGCTACGGTCAGCGCGACCCGCTAAACGAATATAAGACCGAAGGCTTCACGCTGTTCGAGAACATGATCGCTAAGCTGCGTGAGAACACCACCGCGCAGATGATGCGGGTCGAAATCCAGACCAGGCCCGCCGATGACATGCTGCCTGGCGAAGATGATCTGCCGATGATGGAGGCCCACCACATCGACGCGACCACCGGCGAGGACGACGTGGGCGAAGGCTTCATCCTGTTCGACGATAGCGAAGAGGTTGTGCAGGCCATGGATCCGAAGGACCCGTCGACCTGGGGCAAGGTCGGGCGCAATGAGCTTTGCCCCTGCGGCTCGGGCAAGAAGTACAAGCACTGCCACGGCGCCTTCGCCTGAGCACTCCGCCGGCTCTCGGCCGGTCAGGCCGCGCCGGTATAGGCCATGGCCCCCATCATGCCAGCATTCATGTGGTAAAGATGGTGGCAGTGGAAGGCCCAGCTGCCGGGATTGTTGGCGTCGAAGGCGATGGTCACTGTCTCCATCGGCGGCACCAGAATCGTATCGCGCACCGCGCCCTTGAGACGCTGGTTGCCGATGGCCATCACCTGGAAATAATGGCCATGCAGATGCATGGGGTGTGACATGGTGGTCATGTTGTGCATCATCACTGCAACCCGTTCTCCGGGCCTCACCGTAAACAGCGTATCGTGCATCGAAGGCTTACCGTTGAGGCCCCAGGAATAATCGGCGCCACCACCCGTAAGCATCAGCATTTCCGTGCGGGTTATGGGCTCATCCGGCAGTTCCGCCACAGCCACAAGACCGCGCTCGAACGAGAGATCGAGTGCAGGTGTTACTTCGCCGTCGCGGTCCTCCCGGGCGATGGCCGCTCCCGCCGTGGCCAAAATGATCCCGGCGCGCTGGCCGACACCCTCAGGGCGAAACAAGACCGGGAAGCTTCCGCCTTCCAAGGGAATCCGCAGGCGTATATCGGCGCGCTGGGCGATCGCCAGGGGAAAGAGCGATCCCCTGACCGGATGCACCGCATGGCCATCGACCGCCACCAATTCGCCCGTCAGCACGCCGAGATGGATCCACATGTTGGACGCCGCCGCGCCATTGATGATGCGAAGCCGCAGCCATCCCCCCTTCTCCACCGTCACGGTCTCCGGATCATCCAGGGTCCGGTCATTGGCAAGATAGGCGTCAAAGACGACATCGTTCAGCATGGCAGGGCCCGTGTCCATTGCGCCGCCGCCCATATCCACGGTGTCGTGGTCCATGGTGGAGTGATCCATGGCATGTCCCGCATGCGCGCCCCCGCCGCTCCGCAGTTCGGCGAGGATCTCTTCCGGATCGCGGAAGGTGAAGTCATGCAGCATCACCACATGCTCCTGTTCATCGAAGACGGGTTCCGCCGTCTCGCGCACGATCAGGGGGGCGGCCAGCAGTTGCTGTTCCTGCAATCCGACATGGGAATGCATCCAGTGTGTGCCGGCCCGGGTCAGCGGGAAATCGTAGTCATAGGCAGCGCCCGGCTCCAGCAGGGGCTGCGACAACCCCGGCACCCCATCCTGGGGCGATGGAGGCGTCAGCCCATGCCAATGGATGAGCGACGGCTTGTCCAGTGAGTTCGTCAGTCGCACCCGGAAGGATTCACCCAGCAGAGCGGTCATTCCGCCCGGCTTGCCATCCACTTCCAAACCATAAACGCTTGCCGCCCGGCCATTCACCTCCAGGGTGCGGGTCACGATCGATAGGGCGCGCGCAGACGTTGCATGCGCCGTTGCTGTCGTCAGGCCGATGGGCGTTGTGGCAAGAAGACCTGACAGGAAAGACCGCCGCGTGAGTTGTGCCATGATGATGTTCCCCTTGGACCTTGCCCTGATATGGTACTCGGACCGCAGTCCACAAATCAAAACTTGGGAGCCCAGAACATTACCGCCGCGGAACCCCGCGCGATGGCCGCCATCGCCGCTTGATGCAGCGCACTGTCGGGCCATTCATTCCCCTTTTAATCAAGTTCTTGCAATCACTTGTTATCAAAAATTGCAAGACGACGGGTCTTCAACCAGGGAGAACAGTTTCGTGAAAATACTGCAGCGAGTTTTCGCAAGGGTAAATAAAATCTTGAACTGTCAGAAGGGCACGGTCGCCGTCGAATACACGGTCATCACCAGCGCCATGTTTCTGGCGATAATCCCTGGGTTTTATTATGTTTCCAGCTCCGTGGGATTGAAATTCGACACGCTCGCCCACTATTTCAACCTCTGGTGATCAAAGCCAAGCCACCCGGCAAGATTGAAAATCTTACCGACCCTATTAACAACTCCTTGAAGGGCTTCGTGGTCTATTGTGCTGCGAAGGCGCCGCGATAAACCGGACAACAGGGAGTGCCCAGCCCGTGAAACATCTCGCCCAGACAATCCGCAGGCTCATCGAGGATGACCAGGGCGCGACTGCGATCGAGTATGCGCTCATTGCCTCCATCCTCGGCGTTGCCCTTCTTCCGGTCCTGACCAATACCAGTTCCGGCATGGCATCTCTCTACACCCGCGTCGATACCTATTTCACCCTCATCGAACAGCGCTGAAGCTGACGAAACCCCGGCCACAGCGGCATTCGAAGGCCAAAAGCCCTGCAATCCCGATAAAATCGCGGATCAGTTCCGTTTCGGCTCATGAAACGGCAACCGGCCTGTTCGCCTGACCTGATCGCCCTTTAGTTGCCGAGGCCACGGCCAATAGCCAGGAACTTCTCACGGCGCTGGGTGCGGAGCACGTCACCCGATACAGCGTGATAGGCCTTGAGCGTGCGCTCCAGCACGTCACCCGCCGTCTGAATCGCCTCTTCTCTTGCCCGGTGTGCGCCGCCCAACGGTTCACCGATGATTTCATCGATGACACCCAGCTTCTTGAGGTCTTGGGCAGTGATCTTCATCGCCGCCGCAGCATCCTTGGCGCGCGCCGCGTCCCGCCATAGGATCGAGGCCGCACCTTCTGGCGAAATCACGCTGTAGATGGCATGCTCGAGCATGAGCACGGTATTGGCGGTGGCAATCGCGATGGCCCCGCCCGAACCGCCTTCACCGATGATCA
The DNA here is from genome assembly GCA_020441605.1 of Alphaproteobacteria bacterium. Next base: position 172 of record JAGRLX010000311.1, on the reverse strand, counting down.
CCGCCACCAGCGGCACACCAAGACCGAGGCAGCAATCGGTTGACCGGGCGATGGCCTCGGCCTGACCGCGCTCTTCGGCGTCAAGGCCGGGATAGGCGCCAGCCGTGTCCACGAAGGTGATTACCGGCAAGCCGAAGCGCTCGGCCAGCTCCATCAGCCGCACCGCCTTGCG
>JAGRLX010000310.1:1315-2469 GCA_020441605.1 Alphaproteobacteria bacterium | reverse complement strand
AGATCGACATCATCCCGTGGAACCAGGATGTGCCGACCTTCCTCGTCAACGCGCTGCAACCCGCCGAGGTCAGCAAGGTGGTTCTGGACGAGGATGCCGAGCGCATCGAGGTCGTGGTGCCCGAAGAGCAGCTCTCGCTCGCCATCGGCCGGCGCGGTCAGAACGTGCGCCTGGCGAGCCAGCTTACCGGGCTCGACATCGACATCATGACCGAGGAAGAGGAAAGCCAGCGCCGCCAGGCCGAGTTCGAGAGCCGCACCAAGCTGTTCATGGACACGCTGGACCTGGACGAATTCTTCGCCCAGTTGCTGGTAGCCGAGGGCTTTACCAACCTCGAAGAGGTCGCCTATGTCGAACTCGACGAGCTTCTGGTGATCGAAGGGGTGGACGAATCCACCGCCGAAGAGCTTCAGGCCCGTGCCCGCGATTATCTCGAAGCCCAGGCCAAGGCTGCGCTGGAAAACGCCCGTGCGTTGGGTGTGGAGGACAGCCTGGTTGAATTCGAGGGCCTGACGCCCCAGATGATCGAGGCGCTTGCCAAGGACGACGTGAAGACGCTCGAAGACTTCGCCACCCTCGCCGACTGGGAGATTGCCGGCGGCTGGACAACCGAGAACGGCGAGCGCAAGAAGGACGATGGTATTCTCGAACCCTTCGACGTGTCGCTGGAAGAGGCGCAGAACCTGGTGATGACCGCCCGTATCCAGCTTGGCTGGGTCGATCCCGCCGATCTCGAAGCCGAGGCGGAAGAGGAAGAAGAAACCGAAGAACCGGAGGCCGAGGCCTGATCGCAGGCCTCGCGGACCCGACCATGACGCGCGGAGGCACCACGAAGGACCGAACCGGCGTTCCGGAGCGCAAATGCATCGTCACCGGCGAGGTGCAGCCGAAGAACGGGCTGGTGCGCTTCGTGGCCGGGCCCGAAGGCGAACTGGTCCCCGATGTGCTGGGCAAGCTGCCCGGCCGCGGGGTCTGGGTCTCGGCCGACCGTGCCGCGCTGGACAAGGCGGTGGCAAAGAAGCTCTTCGCCCGCGCGCTGAAGCAGCCGGTGACGGTGCCCGAGGGCCTGACGGACGAGGTGGAACGCCAGCTCGCCCGCCGGGTGGTCGACCTCATCAGCCTGGGCCGCAAGTCGGGCGAGGCGGTGGCCGGCT
>JAGRLX010000310.1:0-1258 GCA_020441605.1 Alphaproteobacteria bacterium | reverse complement strand
GGGCGGGGCAAGTCCAAGCTCTCGACGCCGCACTATGGCCGTTATATCGGCTGGCTCACGGCGGATGAACTGGGCATGGCCTTTGCCCGTCAAACTGTGATACATGCGGCGCTCGCCTCTGGTGGAATTGCGCCACGTGTTGTAGAGGAAGCGCAACGCTTGCGCGGCTTGCGCGAAAGTAAGGACGGCAGGGGCCGTTCGGAAGGAAATGTAGCTTGATGACCGATACGGACGGCAAAAAGACGTTGGGCTTGCGTGGCGCCGGAGCGCGCCCCGGCAACGTGAAGCAGAGTTTCAGCCACGGACGCACGAAGAACGTCGTCGTGGAGACGAAGCGCAAGCGGATCGTTGTCACCAAGCCGGGCACGCCGACCAAGCCTGCCGGGGGCGGGGCGGTATCCGGTGATCCGTCGCGCCGTCCGGCCGGGATTTCCGATGCCGAGATGGAACGCCGCCTGAAGGCGGTGCAGGCCGCCAAGGCCCGCGAGGTGGTCGAGGCTGCCGAACGCGAAGCCGAGGAAAAGGCCCGGGAGGAAGAACGCGAACGCCGCCGCGCCGAGGCCGAGGCCAAGGAACGCGAGGACCGCGAGCGCGAAGAGGCGCTCAAGGCCAAGGCCGAAGAAGAAGAGCGCCAGAAGCGCGAGGCCGAAGAGGCCGCCGCCAAGCGTGCCGCACCTGCGCCCGCCGCACCGGCTGCGACTCCCGCCCGCGAGGAAGGCGCCGACTCGGCCCGCCCGCGTCCTGCGGCCCAGCAGCAGCCTGCCAGCCCGCGCAAGGTCGATCTGGAACGCGAATCCGACCGGCCGTCGCGCGGCAAGGGCCGCGACGACAACCGCCGCTCGGGCAAGCTGACGCTGAACCAGGCGCTTTCGGGCGGCGAAGGCGGTCGCCAGCGGTCGATGGCCGCGATGAAGCGTAAGCAGGAGCGCGCCCGCCAAAAGGCGATGGGTGGCAATGTCGAGCGGGACAAGATCGTCCGCGACGTGCAGATCCCCGAAGCGATCATGGTCAGCGAGTTGGCCAACCGCATGGCCGAACGGGTAAGCGCCGTGGTCAAGTCGCTCATGCAGATGGGCATGATGGTCACACAGAACCAGACCATCGACGCCGACACCGCCGAACTGATCGTCGAGGAATTCGGCCACCGCTCGGTCCGCGTCTCTGCCGCCGACGTCGAGGACGTGATTGCCCAGGTCGAGGACAACGCCGAGAACCTCCAGCCGCGTCCGCCGGTCGTGACCGTGATGGGCCACGTCGA
>JAGRLX010000309.1 GCA_020441605.1 Alphaproteobacteria bacterium | reverse complement strand
CATCAGCCGCACCGCCTTGCGGTAACCTTCAGGCCGCGCCATACCGAAATTGCGCTTGAGGCGCGACGCCGTGTCGTTGCCCTTCTCCTGTCCGATAACCATGACGGGCTGGCCGCGAAACCGCCCGAGCCCTCCTACAACGGCGAAATCCTCAGCGAATTTGCGATCGCCGGCCAAGGGAGTGAATTCGGTGATCAGCGCCTCGATATAATCCACCGCGTGCGGGCGCTCGGGGTGGCGGGCAACCTGCGCCTTCTGCCACGGGTCAAGATTGAGATAGAGGTCAGCAAGGCTCTTCGACGCCTTCTTCTCCAGCGCCTTGACTTCATCGGCAATGGAAACCGTCTTGTCGTTGGCGGCCAGCGCGCGGAGCTCGGCGATCTTGCCTTCAAGCTCGGCGACTGGTGCCTCGAAATCGAGATAGGTGGGCATGAGTTACGATCAATCCTTGAATCCGCCGGAAACTGGCTGTCCCGGCGCCGGAAGTCAACTTTTCTTGGCAAGCGGATGATGGCTCTCGACCACCTCCCGCAGGCGTTCGGACTGCACATGGGTATAAATCTGTGTCGTAGATATGTCGGCATGGCCGAGCATCTGCTGGACCGCGCGCAGGTCGGCTCCGCCGGCCAGCAGGTGGCTTGCAAAGCCGTGTCGCAGCACATGTGGCGAGACCAGTTGAGCATCGAGCCCCGCCTCCCGCGCCAGTCCCTTGAGTTCGAGAGCGAAATGCTGCCGGGTCAGGTGGCCGCTACGTCCTGAGGATGGAAACAGCCATTTGCCGCCAGCTAGTCCCGCTTGGCCGAGCACCGCGGCATAGCCCTCGAGCACGCTCCGGGCGCTGGCGGATACCGGCACCAGCCGTTCACGCTCACCCTTGCCCCTGAGGCCGATGAAGTCGCGGTCTGTTGTTACCGCCAGCAAGGGCAGGCTCACCAGTTCCGACACCCGGAGGCCCGTGGCATAGAGCAGTTCCAGCAAGCACAACAGCCTCCAGGCCTTGAACACCGCCTTGCCTTGAGCCACGGCGAGCCGCGCCTGGCAGGCGGTGATCAGCCGTTCCACTTCCGTTTGCGAGATCATCTTCGGCAAGGGCCGCCCCGCCCGCGGACTGTCGATCGATGTGGCCGGATTATCGGCCGCAAGACCGTCGCCATGCAGGAAGCGATGAAACTGACGGATCGCCGAAAGCTTCCGCGACGCCGTACTGCGGGCCATTCCAACAGCCTCGATTTCGGCAAGATAGGCGCGGATATCCTCGGCATCGCAAGCCCTTAGATCCTTGCCGCGCAGCGCGAGGAAGGCGCCATAGGCATCGAGGTCGCGGCGATAGGCGGCAATCGTATTGGCTGCAGCCCCTCTTTCCGCCGCCAGCATCTCCAGATAGCGGGCGATCAGTCTGGCCGCGTGCTGGCCGTCATTTTTGCCGGAGCTTTTCATGGGGCAACGACTTTACCACTTCGGTCTGTTCGGGCGGAAAATGGGCCAGCGCCCAGGCGCCACCATATATGGCACCCCCGAGACAAAGGACGACCAGCAGAAATCGAATCGTATCCGGCATCATCTTACCCGTTCGCCATGAAGGATAGCCGTTGAGGCTTCGGACGGAAAGCCTTTGCGATGGTCTTTCTGCCGCGATACAAGCAGGACCACACTTGAGGTTTGACTGAATGGCACGCCGTTCCATTGCGAAGGAGGCTGAATCAGTTCGCGAGAAGCTAGGGAACCATCCCATCGTGCTTGTCGGATTGATGGGAGCCGGAAAGACCAGCGTCGGAAGGCGGCTGGCCGAAAAGCTGGGCATTCCCTTCGTCGATGCCGACCATGAAATCGAAGTGGCCGCGGGAAAGGCCATTCCTGAAATCTTTGCCGACCACGGCGAGGCCTATTTCCGCGAGGGCGAGCGCCGGGTCATCGCCAGGCTGCTCGGCGACGGCTGCCAGGTCCTGGCCACCGGCGGTGGCGCCTTCATGAACGACGAAACCAGGTCCAGCATCCGTCAGCAGGGTGTTTCGGTCTGGCTCAAGGCCGAATTGCCGCTCCTCATGAAGCGCGTCATGAAGCGGCCGGGCCGCCCCTTGCTACAGGCGGATGACCCGGAAAAGGTCATGCGCGGTCTTATCGAGAAGCGCTATCCGGTCTATGCCGAAGCTGATGTCACGGTCACCAGCCGCGACGTCCAGCACGGCCAGATGGTGAACGACGTGATCCGGGCTTTGGCCCACTGGACAGGATGGGACCGTTTGACCCATGACTGAGCACGACATGTCCGCCCCCGCCGAAACTGTGCCTGTGGCCCTGGGCGACCGTAGTTACGAAATTGCCATTGGCGAAGGTCTGCTCGCGCGTGCCGGTGAGATCATCGCTCCACTGCTCAAGCGGCCGATGACGGCCATCGTAACCGATGAAAACGTGGCGAGGGCCCATCTTCCAGCGCTCCAGGCTGCGCTAGCCGCACAGGGCATTTCGTCCACCGCCATCGTTCTGCCTCCGGGCGAGGGAACCAAGAGCTTCCAACACCTCGCTGCTTTATGCGACCGCCTGCTGGCCGCCGGCATTGAACGCCGCGACCGGATCATCGCGTTGGGCGGCGGTGTGATCGGCGATCTGGCGGGCTTTGCCGCGGCCATCCTGCGGCGCGGCGTTGATTTCATCCAGATTCCGACCTCGCTCCTCGCCCAGGTCGACAGTTCGGTCGGCGGCAAGACCGGCATTAACTCGGCCCATGGCAAGAACTTGATCGGTGCGTTCCACCAACCGGTGGCGGTGATCACTGATATCGCCCTTCTCGACAGCCTGCCCCGCCGCGAACTCGCGGCAGGCTATGCCGAGGTGGCCAAGTACGGCCTGCTCGGCGATGCTGGTTTCTTCGAATGGCTGGAAGGTTCCGCCCCGCTGATCATGCGCGGCGATCCTCAGGCCCGCGTCCATGCCATCCGCAAGTCCTGCGAAGCAAAGGCGCGGATCGTCGCAGAGGATGAAACCGAGACCGGCGTGCGAGCCCTGCTCAATCTCGGCCATACCTTTGGCCATGCGCTTGAAGCCGCAACCGGTTATTCGGGCCGCCTGCTGCACGGTGAGGGCGTCGCCATCGGCATGGTCCAAGCCTTTCGCTTTTCCGAGCATCGCGGCCTGTGCCCGGCGGGTTCCGCCGACCGCGTGGCGCGCCACCTGAAGGAAGTTGGTCTGCCGGTCCACGTCTCAGAGATTTCCGGCGCCCTGCCCCCACCCGCTGCCCTGGTGGATATCATGCGTCAGGACAAGAAGGCTCAGGCCGGCAAGCTGACCTTCATCCTCGCCCGCGCCATCGGCGACACCTTCATCGCCCGCGACGTCAAGGATGAAGACGTGATTGAATTTCTTACAGGAGACATGAACCAGCGATGAGCCTCGATCTTGGCGTGACCATTGCCGCCATTCTGATTTTGCTCGTACTCTCGGCATTCTTCTCCGGGTCGGAAACGGCCCTGACCGCCACCTCCCGCGCCCGCATCAACGAATTGGAACGGCGCGGCAGCCGGCGGGCTGCAACGGTCCTCGCTCTCACCAGCATGCGCGAGCGCCTGATCGGTGCCCTTCTGCTCGGTAACAATGTGGTCAATATCTCGGCTTCCGCGCTGGCCACCGTGGCGCTGGTACGGCTCTTCGGTGACAGCGGCGCATTGATCGCGTCGGCTGCCATGACCATCCTCGTGCTGATCTTCAGCGAAGTTCTGCCCAAGACTTACGCCATCGCAAATCCCGACCGCGTGGCGCTGGCCGCTGCGCCCGTCATCCGTGTCCTGGTAGCGGTCTTCGGCCCTATCGTGATGACCGTTGAAGTGATCGTCAAGGGCGTGCTCCGCATCTTCGGCGTCGACATCAACGCCTCCCAGAACGTCTTGACGGCCCACGAGGAACTACGCGGCGCCATCGACCTCCATCACAAGGAAGGCGCGGTGGTGAAGAAGGACCGCGACATGCTGGGCGGCATCCTCGATCTGCAAGATCTCGAAGTCTCCGACATCATGGTTCATCGCACCAAGATGACCATGATAGACATTGCGGAGGACTCAGAGGAAATCATCGCAAAGGTATTGAAGAGTGGCCACACACGGATCCCGGTGTGGAAAGATACGCCCGACAACATTATCGGCGTCCTGCATGCGAAGAACCTGTTCGCCGCCCTGCAGAAGCACAACGGCGATGCCCGCAAGGTGGACATCGAGGACATTCTGACACCGGCCTGGTTCGTGCCCGACACCCGCGAACTGCCCGATCAGCTCAATGCCTTCCTCAAGCGCAAGACCCACTTTGCCATCGTCGTCGACGAATACGGCGAGGTGCAGGGGCTGATCACCCTCGAAGACATCATCGAAGAGATCGTCGGCGACATCAAGGACGAGCATGACGCCGTCGCCAGCGGCGTGCGCCAGAAGCCCGATGGTTCTTTCCTGGTTGATGGCGCCGTGCCCATCCGCGATCTCAATCGCGCCTTCGATTGGAACCTGCCAGACGAGGAAGTGACGACCATCGCCGGCCTGGTCATTCACGAGGCCCGCATGATCCCCGACGTCGGGCAGACCTTCAATTTTCACGGTTTCCGTTTCGAGGTGCTGAAGAAGCGCAAGCATCAGGTGACCGCCATCCGCATGACTCCGGTGAAATCGGTGGCCGATGAGCCTGAAGACGGTTGACCTGGTCATTGCCGGCGCCAGTTTCGCTGGCCTGATCTGTGCCCGTGCCGCGGCACTGCGTGGTCTCCGTACCGTCGTCATCGAGGCCAAGTCCGATCCCGGTGCCCGAATCCATACCACCGGCATCCTGGTGAAGGAGGCGTGCGACGAGGTCGACACGCCGCCGCAGTTTTCCCGCACCATCCACAATGTCAGGCTCTACGCGCCCTCGCTGCGCTATATCGACCTGCATGCCGCCGACTATTACTTCCTCACCACTGATACCGCGGGCCTCATCCGCTGGCTGGCCGGCGAGGCCCGTCAGGCAGGCGCCGAAATCCTCTGCGGTCAAAAGCTGGAGCGCGCTGAACGTGTCAGCGATGGGATTCTTTTGCCCCAGTTCGGCCTGCAGACGCGATATCTGGTCGGTGCCGACGGCGCACGTTCGACGGTCGCCAGGTTGTTCGATCTCGGGCGCAACACCCGCTTTCTCACCGGTCTCGAGATCGAATACGACGATCTTCCGAAGGCTGATCCCGACGTCCTCCATTGCTTTCTCGACAGTCGGCGGGCGCGTGGCTATCTCGCCTGGGTGGCGCCCGCGCCCGGCTACTTCCAAGTGGGCCTTGCCACCAACAGCGAGGTCAAGCCCGATCTGAAGGCCTTCCTCGCCCATACGGCCGGCATCTTCGGCTACGACATGGCGAAAGTTCGCGAGCGACGCAGCGGCCTCATCCCCTGCGGTGGACCCGTCCGGCCATTCGCCTCCCCCAACGTGCTGCTGATTGGCGATGCCGCGGGCCATGTGTCGCCCCTGACTGGAGGCGGTATCCGGCTCGCATTTCGCTACGGCCGCCGCGCCGGTCAACTGATCGCCGACCATCTGCTGCGCATGGGTCCTCCGCCTGAAGAGGTCATTGCCCGGGAAATGCCGTCCTTTCGCAAGAAGCTCGTCTTGCGCCGCGTAATGGACGCCGGTCCGCCGAATTGGATCTATGACCTGGCGATTGGCACCGCTCCCATGCGATGGTTCGCGCGCCAAGTCTATTTCCACCGGCGCGGTCCGCGCCAGCCGCCGCCTAGCGCCTCAGGACATGAACCATAGCCTGAGCCGACGCGCAGGCAGCACCCGTGAATTGGCTGGTTTGGGCAATGACGGCCGGCACGCGCTCGCGCGCCACCGCCGTAAAACCGAGGTTGCCGAAGAAACCTGCCGCGGAGGCGGTGAGAAGATAGGCCGCAGCCGCGCCCCGGTTGCGCCCCTCGGCCAGGAGCTTGAAGGTCATTGCCGTACCAAGCCCCGCCTTGCGGGCATCCCTTGCCACGGCAATTGAGCGGATCAGTGCGGCATCGCCCCGAACCTCCAGCCCGCCACAGGCCAGGAGCAAGTCATCAGGCCCCAAGATACCCACGAAATAAAGGCCCTGGGTGTCAAGATCGCCGGTTGGCAAACCGGCTTCCGCGAGCAACGCCACCAGCCGGCGATCGTCCTGGGCCAGAGTGACGAACGCCATTTCGCTGGCCCCGGTCGAAGCTTCGACTGGTGGCGCCGACGATTGGATCGCCAGCGCATGGACCCGTTCGCGCAATTCCTCCGCCAGCACGGCATTGACCATGCGATGCTGCTCGACCCGGCTCTTGCCGCGGAACTGGCTGGCGGCAATCTTGATGCGGAAATGGCTTTCACCATCGGGCCTGGACCCGCTATGCCCGACGTGCTGGTGCGACTCATCGATCACTTCGAGCGAGGCGGGTGCGAAAGCCTGCACCAGTTTTTCGGATATTCTGTGTCCAACGGGGCCAAGTGTCATATTGCGTCTTTCCGTGGGGTTGCTAGTCCTGTTCGGGATCACCATAATCACGTCCGATGAAACTCGATTCAAAATACTTCGACAAGATCCGCGTCAAGCCGGGTGCCGAAAAGCGCGCCAGCGAGACCGTGCCCCAATGCGACTGGCCGGATTGCCCGCGGCCGGCACGGCACAAGGCACCCATGGGCCGTGGACACGAGGGCAAGTTCTACAACTACTGCACCGAGCATGTGCAGCAGTACAACAAGTCCTACAACTATTTTGAAGGCATGAAGGACGACGAGATGGCGGACTTCCAGAAGGAAGCCCGCCTCGGCCACCGTCCGACCTGGAAACTCGGCAACAATTCCAGCGGCAATGTCAGCGGCATGCGCCGCAAGGCCGTCAACATGTCGCGTGATCCCTTCGGCATCAATGGCGGAGTTGAACGCCAGCCCGGACGGCACCCATCGGGCCGCGCCTTGCGCAATACAGAGTTGAAGGCTCTGCAGACCTTGGGCCTCGATGACCAGGCGACGCCGGAACAGGTCAAGACCCAGTACAAGACCCTGGTGAAGCGCTTGCATCCGGATGCCAATGGCGGCAGCCGCGTGAACGAGGATACCCTGAAAGCGGTGATCCAGGCTTATGACCACCTGCGCGCAAGCGGTTTCTGCTGAAGCTTGCCCGACCCCGCCTGAACGTCTAAAACCCGCCCCGCAAACTGAAAGAAGACACGCGATCATGAACGCAAAGCTCAACGGCGAGGCAAACGGAATGCCCGACATCAAGGTGTCGGTGAAGCAGCTGTTTGGATTTGATTCCACTCTCGAGGTTCCGGCATTCTCGCAGCGCACCGAGCATGTGCCCGACGTCGATGAAGACTATCTGTTCAACCGCGAGACCACATTGGCGATCCTCGCCGGCTTTGCCTACAACCGGCGCGTCATGGTGACCGGCTATCATGGCACCGGCAAGTCGACCCATATC
>JAGRLX010000308.1 GCA_020441605.1 Alphaproteobacteria bacterium | reverse complement strand
ATCTTCTCGCCGCCGCGGTTGATGATCTCCTTGAGACGCCCGGTGAGATGGAGATAGCCGTCGCCATCCAGCCCGCCCTGATCGCCGGTGCGGAACCATGTGCGGCCCTCGCTTGAAAAGAAGCTCTTGGCATTGGCGTCCGGGTTGCTTTCGTAGCCGAGTGTCACATTGGCGCCCGAGATCACCACCTCCCCGGTACCGTCAACCAGGCGATTGTCGATTTCATGGGCGATCCGCACCAGGGGGCCTGCCGCCAAGCCGACCGATCCAGGCTTCTGGGCGCCAGGCGGCAGTGGATTGCTGGTCATCTGATGGGTCGCCTCGGTCATGCCATAGGCTTCGATCACCGGCGCCTTGAAGGTATCGGCCAGCGCCAGCATCACTTGCGCAGGAAGCGAGGCCGAGGACGACCGCAGGAACCGCAGCGGTACCGCCGCGATCGTGTCGTGGTTGCGCGGCGCCCGGGCCAGGATCGCCTGGTGCATGGTCGGGACGGCCGTGTACCAGGTGGGCCGCGCCTCCTTCATCCAGCCGAAGAACTTCAGCGCATCGAAGCCGGGCGAACACCAGACCGAGGCGCCAGCGGCCAGCGAGGCCGTGACCGAGGCGATGAGGCCATGGATGTGGAACAGCGGCATAATGTTGAGACAGCGGTCGCTGGGCGTGAGCGCCAGCGATATTCCGATGTTGCGCGCCGAGGCCGCGAGGTTCGACTGCAACAATGGCACGATCTTGGGCCGCGATGTGGTTCCCGAAGTGTGCAGGATCAGCGCGACATGATCCGGGCCTGGCTCCTCCGCTGGCGCAGCGCCAGCCGGTGCGGCGCCCGCGAGCGTGAACTGGCCGGCCGGAAGAGCAGGGTTTGTCTCCAGCCGCAGGATGGCGATACCGGCGGCCTCGGCGGCAGCGACGGCAGGCCCCCGGTCGCCGGCCATGACGATCAGTGCCTTGGCCTTGAGATCCTCGAGGTAAAAGGCGAATTCATCCTGCCGGTAGGCGGGATTGAGCGGAGCGGTGACGGCGGCCTGGGCGACCGTTACAAAGGCGGCCGCCATCTCGGGCCCATTGGGGAGCACGATCGCCACCCTGTCTCCGGCGCCTATGCCGAAGTCACGGAGTCGCTCTGCCACGGCTGACGAGAGCGCGCGCAATCCGCCATACGTGAGCCAACTGCGTCCCGGCGCGCCGATGGCCGGAGCATCCGCTGCCCGGTCAGCGAGCAGCGCTTTGAGTGTTTGCGACATCCTGTTCTCTTTCGTTGACCATTCGGCGTGTGAAGGGGCCTAGCGCGATGCGGCGTAATAGGAGACCTTGCGTTCGAGATAGGCCAGGAACTCCGAGAGCGTAAAGGCCAGGCCGAACAGCACGATCAGGACGGCCCAGAAATGCGCCATCAGAAAGTTGCTGGAATAGAGTTCGAACAGCGCGCCGAAGCCGACTATCGATACCAGCAGCTGGCCGATGATCACGCCCTTCACCGCCCGGATGACGCCGATCCGCACACCGCCCAGGATCTCCGGCAGGGCTGCCCAGAAATAGATCTTGAAGAACGCATCCGAGGACGACGCGCCGAAGCTATGCGCCATTTCCACCAGCGACCGGTTGATCTGCAGGACTCCCGCCCGGGCGTTGAGGATGATGATCCACACGGCGAACAGCGTGGTGGTGATGATGATCGTCTTGGCGCCGAAGCCGAACAGCACCATCAGGACTGGCACAAGCGCGGTCAGCGGCGCCGACAGGAAGATGTTGACCCAGGGCAGGAGGGCCTCGTCGAGCAGGCGGTTCTTGCCCATCAGGATGCCCACCGGGATTCCGATCACGACCGCGAAGGCCACGCCGGCAAAGAAGGCATAGGCGGTGACGCCGAGCGCGTTGAGAAAGGCCGGCGTCGGCAGCAGGCCCACCAGCGTGACGATGACCTTGGACAGCGGCGGGACGAAGAAGGTCAGATTGAGTTGGCCGACAAGTTCCCAGAGCGCTGCCCAGATCAGCAGCGACGACATGGCGGGAAGTCTGGTTCCGAACAGGGTCATGCCGCCGTTCACTCCACGTAGCTGCGCAACGACGCCCAGATCCTGTCCACGATGTCGAGGTATTCGGGGTCGCGCCGGATGTTTGCGACGCTTTTGCTGCGGAAGCTCGCGGGCCGGATGATTTCCGACACACGGCTGGGTCGGGGCAGGAGGATGGCGATCTGGTCCGAGACGTAGACCGCTTCCTCGATCGAATGGGTGACGAAGATGAAGGTCTTCTTCTCGTTGCGCACCAGCGCCAGGAGATCCTCCTGGAACTTGCGCCGGGTCTGCTCGTCGACCGCCGAGAAAGGCTCGTCGAGCAAAAGCACCTTGGCATCGACTGAGAGCGCCCGGGCCAGCCCGACGCGCTGGCGCATGCCGCCGGAAAGCTGGTGCGGAAATTTTTTCTCGAAGCCGGCCAGACCCACTTCGCGGATGTATTTCTCTGCAATCGCCTCGCGTTCCGATTTGGCGACACCACGCAGTTCGAGGCCGAAGGCGACGTTGCGCAGCACGTTCGACCAGGGCAGCAGGGCGAAATCCTGGAACACGAATGCCCGGTCGGGGCCGGGGCCATTCACTTTCCTGCCGTCGACCTCAACGTCTCCGGAGGTCGGTTGCAGGAGGCCGCCGATGATCTTGAGCAGGGTGGTTTTCCCACAACCCGATGGTCCGAGAAGCGAGGTGAGCTCGCCGCGCGGAAATTCGAGCGTCAGGTTCTTCAGCGCCTCGACGTCCTGATAGTTCTTCGAGACGTTCCGCACCGACACGGCAATGTCGGTTGCCGGTGCCGCGGCCTGCTGGATGATCGGCTTAATCTGAGACATAGCCACGATTGTTTCCTTCAAACAGGTAGTCTTCGATCTTCTCCAGCAGGTTCAGGAACAGAACCGCAAGGAGAATGATGGAGAAGATGGCGGCATACATGCTGGGATAGTCGGCGATCGAACGGCTATAAGTGATGATGTCGCCGACACCCGTGGGCGTGATCTTGAGCTCCGACAGGATGGCGCCGATGAACCCTGCCGAAATGCCGAGCCGGAGACCCGAGAAGATCATTGGCGACGCGGCCGGGAGAATGATCTTGAACAGGACATCATGGTTCTTCGCCAGAAATGACTTGGCCATTTCCTTGATCGAGGCCGGCGTGTTGCGCACTGCGCCGGCGGTGTTCAACACGATCACCGGCATGGCCATGATGCAGACGACGAAGACCTTCGATGTGAGCCCGATGCCATAGACCATGACCAGGATCGGAATGAGCGCGGCGAGCGGTGCGGCCTGCATCACCACGAAGATCGGCGAGAACAGCCAATCAAACTTCGCGCTGAGCCCGATCCACAAGCCGAGCCCGATGCCGGCAAAGGCCGAGATGATGATGCCGACGACCAGTGGCCGCAGGGTTTCGGCATAGGCGACGAAGATCGAGCCGTCGAAAATCATCCGGAGGAGGGCCGCCATCGACTCGGTGAAGGTGGGGAAGGCGAAGCTGACCGGCACGCGGCCCGCGATTTCCCAGGCGCCGAACACGATCACTGCCGACAGGACCTTCAGAAGCAGCGAGCGGTATTTCATTCGTCCCTGTCCGGTGTTGGTCTCAAGCAAGACGGGCTGCCGGCCAGTACCCCGGCCGACAGCCTGCCAATGGCGTCAGTTTACTTCATCGCCGCGTCGAGCGGTGCGAAGTACCAGAAGTCTTCGATATTCAGGCTGGCCGCATCGCCTTCAAGCTGGCCGGCGCCGGAATACCATTCCATGTCGGCCTTGGCCGCGTCGCGGCCACCACCATTGGCATCATAGAGGCCGCCTTCGACCGCATCCTTGTAGAAGCCATCGAGCCCATCGAGCACTTCCGCCGGAAGCTGGCCGATCGGTCCGTCAGCCTTGGTTTCCTTGCGGATGATGCTCGGATCCTTCACCATGTCGGACCAGGTGCTGTGCAGCGCGTCCACGAAGATGTTGACCGCATCCTCATTCGCCTTGATCCAGTTCAGGTTGGCGAAGAGCGCCTCGTCGCTGGCCTTCACCTCGAACATCGGCAAGGCATGGAACTTGTCGCCGGCCTGGGCCACGATCTTGTTCTTGTTGGAGAGGTCGAGGATCGTCGCCTTGGCCTGGCCGGCCATCATGGCCACCACGCGATTGGCCGAACCCGGCACATAGGAACGCTCGCCGAACTTGATGCCGAGACGGCTCTCGATGACGTTGGCGATCGAATCGGTGCCACCGCCGCGCGAATGCAACATGATGGGCTGACCGTTCAGGTCCTCGAGCTTGGTATAATCCATGGTGGTGACCGGAAAGAACACCAGCCGCGACAGCTGGAAGATGATCCGAATCGGGGCCTTGGAGCGCTGCATGGCGGCATAGGGGGTGCCGAAGCCGATATCCATGTCGCCGCTCAGAACCGCCTGAATGGCCAGTTCCTCGTCGGCGAAAGCTGTCCACTCGTAGTCCAGGCCCTTGGCCTTGGCCCGTTCCAGCGCGACAAAGAATGCCGCGAGCTCATCCGACGGTGGCTCGGCCAGTGCGATGCGGATGGTCTCGGCCTGGGCCGCGGCCGCCATCGACACTATCATGCCGGCCCCGCATACCATGCCCATCAGTTTCTTGAAAAAGGTCTTCATGGCTCTCCTCCCTGAGAATGCGTGTGAAGTCATAGGATAAACCCGGTCGGGCAGTCCGCCTTCTTTGACCCGGGGGTCGCTGTCGTTGAGGTCAACTCTCTCCAAAAAGCCGCTGCGAAACCGACCGAAGATGCGCCCGCATGGCCTCATAGGCCGCCACGGGATCCCGGCTGGCGATGGCATTGGCAATCGCATCATGCTCGGCAAAGCTGGAATGATCGGACGATGGCTGGGCGCTGCGCCGCATCACGCTTCCCCACGCGACGGCCCTTCGCACGCCGTTCAACTGGTCGAACAGCGACAGCAGCAGAAGATTGTCGCTGGCCTCAGCGATGGTGCGGTGGAAAATGTCGTCCTGGATTTCGTATTCCCGCCAGGTGGCCGCCACCTTGGAGCGATCGAGCGCGCGCTGCATGCGCATCTGGGTATCACCCGAGGCGTTTACCGCAGCCTCCCGCGCGATGGCCGGCTCGATCGCCATGCGGGCACGCATCATGCGAAATGGTGTCAGTTGACGTCCGAGTTCGACCATCGCGCTGGTGGGAGCCTGTGGACTGCCATCCGCGATGAATGTTCCCTTGCCGACATGCCGCCAGATCACGCCATCTCTTTCGAGCGCCCCCAGCGCCTTGCGCAGCGTGGCACGCGACATGCCAAGTTCATCGGTCAGATGACGTTCGGGTGGCAATCGCACGCCCTGGGTAAAGCCGCGTTCCACAATATAGCTGCGAAGCCGCGTCACGGGATCAATGCTGTCTGCCATCGGTTCGAACATCGATGATTGGTCTCGAAATTGGTTGACCAATTCATGGCATGGTTTGACCCATTCTTCAATAAAATTGTGAATCATTCACCGATTGGTATTAAAATTGTCAGACTTGACGTAATTGGCAGGGATTGATTTTGTGTTGGTCCCTGCTATAGCCTCGACCCTGACATCAACGCCAATAGGTGAGCCATGCCCGACTTCGTGATCCCCGTGCCGCCGGTTCCATCCATTCCCGTGCGTGGTGGCGGCGCGTTTCCCGTCCGCCGCGTCTACTGCATCGGGCGCAACTATGCGGCCCACGCCGTTGAGATGGGACACGATCCGAATCGCGAGTCGCCATTCTTCTTCCAGAAAAATCCCAACAACCTCGACGCGTCTGGCGAATTTCCTTATCCGCCGCACTCGACCGACGTGCATCACGAGGTCGAGCTCGTTGTCGCCCTCAAGTCCGGTGGCACCAATATCGCCGTGGCCGATGCGCTGACCCACGTCTGGGGCTACGGCATCGGGCTCGACATGACCCGCCGCGACCTGCAGGGCGAAGCCAAGAA
>JAGRLX010000307.1 GCA_020441605.1 Alphaproteobacteria bacterium | reverse complement strand
ATTCAGCTGGCCCATGCCGGACGCAAGGCTTCATCGATCATCCCTTGGCGCGGCTCCTTCAACGAAACAGAAACCGAAAGGCCAGTCGTGGGCTTCGAGGAATGGACGCCGGTCGCCCCGTCGGCCGTGCGTCACATGGCCAGCAGCAAGCTCCCGGAAGCCCTCAACCGCGACGGCATGGCGCGGGTCCGCGATGGCTTCGCCGCCGCGGCGCGGCGGGCACTCGCCGCCGGCTTCGATGTGGTGGAACTGCATTCCGCCCATGGCTACCTGCTGAATCAGTTCCTCTCGCCCGTCGCCAACAAGCGCGATGATGACTACGGGGGTTCCATCGAGAACCGGATGCGCTTCCCGCTCGAAGTGGCTGCCGCGGTTCGTGCGGCCTGGCCCAAAGACAAACCGCTGTTTGCCCGAATCTCGGTTACCGACTGGATCGAGGGTGGCAACGACGTGGCCGACAGCGTGGCCTACAGCAAGGCGCTCAAGGCACTCGGCTATGACCTCATCCATTGCAGCAGCGGCGGATTTGACGGGGCCAGGCCGCAGATCGGTCCCCTCTATCAGGTTCCTTTCGCCGAGGCCGTCCGCCGCGGCGCCGACATTCCTACGGCCGCCGTGGGCCTCATCACCACGCCCCAGGAGGCGGAAGAGATTGTCGCGGCGGGACGGGCCGACCTTGTCGCGCTGGCCCGGCCCGCGCTGCACGAACCCAATTGGCCCCTGCATGCCCAGCGCCTGCTGGACCCCGGCAGCAACTACGACGCATGGCCGAAGCAGTCTGGCTATGCCGTGCGGGCCATGGATATGGCGCTCGGAAGGGGCCGCTGAGCATCCCCGGGCGCGGAGTGGCGGTCTTGCCTTTAGACCCGCCACGCGCGGGCCCTATTCGGGAATGGTCATCGCTCTTGCACCCTTCTGCCAGGCCCTGAGGCAGAGGTACTCCATGACCAATGCCGCCGCGGCACCGGAAGTCATCTCCGCATGATCGTAGGGTGGTGAAACCTCAACCAAATCCATGGCGACGAAATTGATATCCGTCAGCCTACGAATGATCGCGGCGGCCTGATGATAGGTGAGGCCGCCCGGAATGGGTGTACCGGTGCCGGGCGCCGCCGACGGATCGAGGCAATCGATGTCGAAGGTGAGATAGGCCTTGTGATGGCCGACGACGTCCTTGATGATCGCTGCGATCTGTCCGGCGGAACTATCGTGCACTTCGTCGGCATAGACGATGCGGAAGCCATAGGTGCGCTCGCCGGTGAACACTGTGCGGATGCCAATCTGCACCGAGCGTTTGGGATCGATGAGACCTTCCTTCACCGCATAGCCGAACATCGTTCCGTGATCGATACGGCCGCCGTCATCGGGCTCGACGTCACGATGGGCATCGAAATGCACCAGTGACAGCGGGCCATGCTTTGCAGCATGGGCCTTGAGCAACGGATAGGAGATGTAATGGTCGCCGCCCAGCGCGACCATCTCCGCGCCAGACGCGATGATCTCCGCGGCGTGGCGCTCGAGGGTCGCCGGGAAGTCTTCCTTGCGGCCCCAGTCGAAGAAGCAGTCGCCATAATCGACCACGGCAAGTGTCTCGAAGGGATCAAAGTTCCACGGCCAGAAGGGACCCCAGGCATTTTCCGCCGAGGCCCGGCGAATGCCTTCGGGTCCGAGCCGGGTGCCGGATCGATGCGAGACTGCCTGATCGAAGGGAATGCCGGTGACGGCGATGTCGACGCCCGAGAGGTCACGGGTATATTTCCGCCGCATGAAAGACAGTGCGCCGGCATAGGTCGGCTCCCACTGCGTGCCCTTGACGTCGCCGCGCCGAAAGGCGCTGTCCCCCGGAATGGAGGTCATGTTCTTCATTTCGAGAGACATTTTCTACTCCGTCAGGACGATGGAATCCGCGGGCTCGAAAGAGACCCACACCGGCTGGCCACGGGCGAGGCTGCCTTCGCCGCCGCGCGATTCATTCTGCACGGTCACTGCAAGCTGCATGTCCCCGGCACCTTCGACCACCACATGGCTCGTATCGCCATAGTAGGCCACATCGCGGACCTTGCCCTCCATCTTGATGAGCTTGGCCGCCTTCGGCTCGCTGGCATTGACCTTGATCTTCTCGGGGCGGACGGCAATGGAGATCGCGCCCTGCGCCTGGCGGTCGAAGGGCACGGCAATCCGGCCAAGACCCTTGGCGTCGACCGACAGCTCGTTGCCCTTGTGACCGGTTACCATGGCGTCGATCAGATTGACCTTGCCGATGAAGTCGGCGACGAAGCGGTTTCGTGGATGCTCGTAGAGTTCGATCGGCGTCGCGATCTGCTGCACGGCCCCTTTTTCCATGACCGCGATGCGGCTTGCCATGGACAGGGCCTCGTCCTGATCGTGGGTGACGATGATGAAGGTGATGCCGACGTTCTCCTGCAGCCGGGTCAATTCGAGACGCATCTCGTCGCGGAGCTTGGCATCGAGGGCCGAGAGGGGTTCATCGAGCAGCAGGACCTTCGGCCGCTTCACCAGGGCGCGGGCCAGGGCCACGCGTTGGCGCTGGCCGCCCGACATCTGATCAGGCTTGCGCGCGGCAAGATGGGTGAGCTTCACCATCTCGAGGCCTTCGGCCACGCGGCGCTTGATCTCGTCGGCCGGAACGCCTGTCACCTTCAGACCGTAGGCGATGTTCTGTTCCACCGTCATGTGGGGAAACACGGCGTAGGACTGGAACACCATGTTGGTCGGCCGCTTGTTGGGCGGCGTCAGCGCCATATCCTCACCGCCGATGACGATCTGACCCGAGGTGGGGGTTTCGAGGCCCGAGATCATGCGCAGCAAAGTGGTCTTGCCGCAGCCCGATGGCCCGAGCAACGCGAAGAACTCGTTCTGAGCAATGTCGAAGGAGATATTGTCCACGGCGATGACGCCGCCCGGAAACTTCTTGGTGACATTGCGGATGGAGACAATCGGTTCCGACATGATTCAGCCCTTACCCGCTTTTTCGGGAGCCTGGAGTTTCATGGCCAGCACGGTGGCTGCCACGGTGATGACGATGAGGACGGTCGAAGCTGCGTTGATCTCCGGCGAGACCCCGCGGCGCACCAGCGAGTAGACCTTGACCGGAAAGGTCACGGTCTCCGGGCCGCTGGTGAAGAAAGTGATAACGAAATCATCCAGCGACAGGGTGAAAGCAAGCAACGCACCGGCAATCAGGCCTGGTTTCATGAAGGGCACGACGATGGACCAGAAAGTCTGCCATTCGCTTGCACCAAGATCTTTGGAGGCCTCTTCCAGTTGCCGGTTGAAGCCGACGAGCCGCGAACGCACAACCACAGTCACGAACGGAAAGCAGAAGGACACGTGGGCAATGACGATGTTCGACAGGTTCAGCGGCCAGGGCATGTTGACTGCAAGGTTCATCATCCCTGAATTGACGAAAAACAACAGCAGCGCCACGCCCATGCAGATTTCAGGGATGACGATGGGCAGTGCCATGAATCCCTCGTAGGCGCCCTTGAATGGGAAGCGGAAGCGCCACAGCAGCAGCGCAACCAGCGTTCCGATGAAGGTGGCGATGATCGTGGCGAAAACGGCGATCACCAGCGAGTTGGTCAACGCCTCGATCAGCGAACTGTTGTTCCAGGCCTTGGTATAGTTGCTCAGCGTGAAACCTCGCCAGACGATGCCGCGCTTGTCGGTGTTGAAAGAGAAGGCGACCAGCGTGATGATCGGCACGTAGAGCATGAAGAAGATGGCCGCGAACAGCAGCTTGAGCCACAGGCGGCTGCCATAGTCGAGGGGCCCTTGCCCCGGTTTGAGTTGCGCGGCCATCAGATGTCCACTCCCTTGCTGCGGCGGGCGAAGAGCGACCGGAGCGCCAGGGCGCCAAAGGTTGCATACATCAGCAGGAACGACAGCGCCGATCCAAATGGCCAATCATTGGCGGCCTTGAATTGCCGTTCGATGACATTGCCGATCATGACGGCATTGGCGCCGCCCAGCAGATCGGGGGTGAGGAACGATCCAAGGCATGGAATGAACACAAGAATGATACCGGAAATGATACCCGGCATAGTCAGCGGCACGGTGATGCTCATGAAGGTCCGCGGCTGTGACGCGCCAAGATCGAGGCTGGCTTCGAGGTAGGACTTGTCCAGCCGCTCGATCGTGGCATAGAGCGGCAGCACCATGAAGGGCATGTAGACATAGACCAGGCCGAAGATCACAGCGAAATTGTTGTAGAGCATTTCGTAGGGGCCGAGCCCCACCCATCCCAGCACGCTGTTCACATAGCCCTGGGTGCGAAAGACGGCGATGAGCGCGTAAGTCCGGATCAAGAGATTGATCCAGAATGGCAGGATCACCAGCAAAAGGAGGAGCGGCTTCCAGCGCTCGGGCGCGAAACAGATGCCGAAGGCAATCGGGTAGGCCGTGGCCAGGCACAGGGCCGTGGCAAGCGCGCTGATCCAGATCGATTTCCAGATGATCGTGAGATAGAGTGGGTCAAATGCCCGGATGTAATTTCCTAGGCCGGTGAAGTAGGCATATTCGGTAATCGACACTTCCCCATCGATGACGGCCTTGCCGCCAAAGGACATGATGAAGAGGAACCCCAGCGGGATGATGAAAAAGGCCAGCAGCCAGAATGTGCCCGGGCCGGCCAAAGTCCAGAAGACGTTTCGGCTTTCCTTCCAGTTCTCCAAGATGCGTTCACTCCCCCACGTCTTGTTTTTTTCCAGCCTAGCTCAGTCCATCACCACTCGGCAACCACCACGATTTCACAAGCGGTCAAGGGCACGGCCAATGGCTTCGACCGCAATATCCGCATGCTCTCGCGTGAACACGGTCGGAGGCCTTATCTTCAGCACATTGCCATATTTGCCTTCGCCACCGACCAGCACACCCTGATCCCGGATCAGGCCCAGCAGGCGCGTCGCCTCCGTGTCGGCGGGTTCCAGCGTCGTCCGGTCACGGACGAGTTCGACGCCGGTGGCAAGCCCCACACCACGCACATCGCCAATCAGCGCATGCTGGCTCATCAGCCCTCGGAGCGCCTTACGGAGATAAGTTCCGCTCTCCCGGGCATTGTCAACGAGTTCCTCGTCGCGGATGACGTCGAGCACTGCAAGTCCTGCGGCGCAGGCTACGTTGTTGCCGCCGAAGGTCGAGAAGAACGGCGCCTCACTGGTGAAATGATTGAGGATCTCAGGCCTGGTGATCACTGCGCCCAGAGGATGCCCGTTTCCCGCCGGCTTTCCGATGGTTATGAAGTCAGGCACCACGCCATGGTGCTGGTGGCCCCAGAAGGCGGTGCCCATACGGCCGAAGCCGGATTGGACCTCGTCGGCGATGAACAGACCGCCCGCGGCGCGCACCTTATTCGCCAACGATTGCAGATAGCCCGGCGCCACGTCGAGAATGCCATTGGTCATAAAGGCGGAGTCGACGATGGCAGCAGCGACACCCAGGCCAAGTTCCGCGAGTTCACCGATCGGGCCGTCCGCCAAGCCGGCGTATCGCGCCGCGATGTCTGGCTCGCCTCGCTTGTAGGGTCCTCGGTAGTCATCTGGCGGAGGCAACAACCGCACATGGGGCGCATTCCAGACCATGGATTGCGCCGAGGCCGCGTTCGACGGCGAGAAGGCGTCGGTCGCTTCGGTCACGCCATGATAGGCGAAGTCCATCGCCAGGCCACCGCGGTTGCCGGTCCAGGCCTTGGCCATGCGCCAGGCCAGATCATTGGCCTCGCTGCCGGAATTGACGAAGACCACGGCAGAGAGATCGGAATGCGACAGGGCCACAAGCCGTTCGGCATAGGCTACCGCTTCATTGGTGATGTAGCGCGTGTTGGTGTTCAGCCGCCGCGCCTGGCGCACAATCGCCTCGGTCACATAGGGGTGGCAATGGCCGACGTGCGGCACATTGTTGTAGCAGTCGAGGAAGCGGCGTCCCGTCGCGTCGAAGAGCCAAACGCCCTCTCCCTTCACCATATGGACCGGTGGATCGTAGAAGACATAGAGCCGCTTGCCCATTACCTTGCGGCGGCGGCCGATCATGTCGGCCAGACTTTGCTCGCTGGCCACATGCTTGCGCGGAAAGGCCGCGGCGCGGCGAATTTCATCCTGCAGCCGGTCGCGGCCCGCAGCGCGCAGTTCCCGGATGATCGGTATCGCGCGGGCGTTGAAGTCGCCGAAATAACCTTGGGACTCGATGCCAATGCTGCCCTTCAGCAGATCGATGAGCGCTGTGATCAGCAACCGGACTTCGACCAGGTCCAGGACAACGTCGGCTTCGGCCTCTTCCAGCCGGGTGACGCTCGCATAGCCCCGGACGATCTCGAACAGCGTGCCAACCTGGTTCCGGCCCGGATAGAGAAAATCGGCGGCGGCGTTGGCCAGATCCTGCACCAGCGCGCCATGAACCATATCGCCGAAGTCGATGATGCCGGAGATCTGTCCGTCGCCGGACATCAGGCAATTGTAGGGATGAACATCGCCGTGGATGATCTGGCTGCGCATGGTGCGCATCCTGGGAAGAGTCACGTCCCGGTGACGATCGAGGATTTGCGCGGCCAGTTGTCCGTCCTCTGGCGGAAGGCCCTGGATCTGTCCGCGCAAGTCTTCGGCGTGGCGGGTGTCCCACACCAGGCGCCGGGCCGCAACCGCGCCGTGGATGAAGCCGCGCATGGCAAGACCCAGACGCGCAATCGAGCCCCCGACCGCAAAGAGTTGAGGCGACGTCAGCTGCCTCCCGCCGATGACTTCGCCCGGCAGGTGCGTAAGAAGCATTATCGGGTAGTCGCGGTCCTCGTGGGCAAGCCGCGCGAGCCGTGCACCATCGCGGGTGCGGGCCAGGCGCGGCACGGGCAGATCCGGGTCGACCTGGGCGATATGTTCAAGAGCCTCGGCCTGACACTGAAGCGCTTTCGAGCCCTCGTCAGGATTGCAGGCCTTGAAAACCCATGTAATCCCATTCTCCGCGACGACCCGATAGTTCTGGTCGCGCTCGCCTTCGAGGCGCGTCCATTGGCCGGAGAGACCGTAGCTCTCTTGTGCGAGACTTCGCAGCAGTTCAAGCGGCAAGTCGGGTGGCCTGAGGTTGTTCAGCATCGTGGATGATCCTGGCGCTCGATGCAGAGAGGGCAGCACTTGCGGTGCTGCCCTCAAAGTCGGCTGGCTCAGGCGGCTTGTATTCTGGTCCAGATCACGTCGCGCTGTGCGGTCACTTCTTCGCCGAGGTAGAGAACCGGCTCGCACATCGCGAGGATGTCGTCCGGCGGGAAGATCGCCGCATTGTTCTTGTAGGCGTCATCCATCAGCGCACGGGCGGCGGCATTGGCCGTGGCGAACTGGATCGTCTCGGCGATATGCTTGCCGGCTTCCGCATCAAGAATGTAGTTGATGAAGGCGTGGGCATTTTCCGGATGGGGTGCGCCCTTCGGAATCGCCATTGTGTCCTGCCAGAGGAGCGAGCCCTCCTTGGGAACGGCGTAGGCGAGATCCTCGTCCTCCGCCATCACCTGAACGATGTCGCCATTCCATTCCTGGCACAGGTCAACTTCGCCGGAAGCAAGCAGATCCTGGCCATTGTCGTCGGCAAAGACCTTGATGTTCTTCTTCTGCGCGATCAGGAGTTCCTCGGCTTTCTTCAATTCGTCGCTGTTGACCGAGTTGAAGGAGTACCCGAGATACTTGAGCGCCACGCCGATCACGTTCTGGGCGTCGCCCAGAAGCGAGATCTTCCCGGCATACTGATCCGAGTCGAGCAACGGCTTCCAGCTGTCGACGCTGCCGCCTTCGATTTTCGACTTGCGATAGCCAACGCCGACCGTTCCCCACATGTAGGGAACCGAGAACTTGCGGCCGGGATCGAAGGCCGCGTCCTGGAACTGCTTGCCGATGTTGGACATGTTCGGGATCTTGGCATGATCCAGCGGAACCAGCATGTCGGCCTTGATCATGCGCTCGAGCATGTCGTTGGTCGGAACGATGACATCGTAGCCGGGATTGCCGCCCTTCAGCTTGGCAAAAAGCTCATCATTGTCGGCGAAGAGGTCCATCTTCACCTCGATGCCGGTGGCGCTGTTGAAGTCGGCCAGGGTGTTTTCGCCGATATAGGTATCCCAGTTGTAGAAGTTGAGCTTCTTTTCCTCTTCCGACATGGCGAAACGGGGAAGGAAGGTCAGGCCGGCAAGCGCGGCGCCGGTGCCCTTGAGCAAGGTGCGGCGGTTCGGCCGGAAACGTGGCACGTATGTAGTCATGATAAGAGGCCCTCTCTTGGTTGACGTGGCACCAGATGCTTTTGTCTGTTCTATGGTGCCGCGATGTGTCCAGAGGCCATCCGCGAAGATATTTTGTCTGCGCCATGGCTCCTGGACCGGCTTCCAGTCATCAAACGGGATTCAAACCATCTCCGACTTGACGTCTGAATAGGTTGCGTCAAGCGCGATCCGCGCCAGCCGCACGAGTTCATCGATTTCCTTCTTAGTGATGACGAAGGGTGGCGCAAGCACCATAGTGTCCCAGCAAGCGCGCATGATGAGTCCGTTCTTGAAACAGTGGTCGCGGCACATCGTGCCAACCCGGCCCGAATCCTTGAACCGGCCACGCTTGGCCTTGTCGTTCGACAGTTCGATGGCGCCAATCAGGCCCAGCGAACGGGTTTCTCCGACAATCGGATGATCGCGGAGGCTTGCCAGGGCTTGGCTGAAATAGGGCCCGAGTTCGCGGCACCTATCCACCAGCTTTTCGTCCTGGAGAATCTCGATGTTCTTGACCGCCACCGCTGCGGCCACCGGATGACCGGCATAGGTCATGCCATGGTAGAATTCGCCACCCAGTTCGAAGAAATCCTTGATCAGGTGATCGGCAAAGGCCACCGCTCCGATCGGCAGGTAACCCGACGACAGCCCCTTAGCCATCGGCACGATGTCCGGCTCGAAACCAAGTGACTGGAAGCCCCACCAGTTGCCGGTGCGCCCGAAACCGCAGATCACCTCGTCCGAAATGATGAGAATGCCATATTTACGGCAGATGCGCTGCACTTCCGGCCAATAGGTCGACGGCGGGATCAGGACGCCCGCGGCACCCTGGATCGGCTCACCGATAAAGGCCGCCACATTGTCGGGACCGACTTCGAGAATCTTCTTTTCTACTGCTGCGGCAGCTTCGAGACCGAATTCCTCGGGGGTCTTGTCACCGCCGAAATCATACCAATAGGGTTGCTGAACATGATGGAAGCCCGGGAATTCGGTGCCCACCTGCTCGTGCATGCCCTGCATGCCGCCAAGATTGGCCGCCACCATGGTCGAACCATGGTAGCCCCGCACGCGGCCAATGAAGTGCTGGCGGTAGGGCTTACCCTTGAGTTTCCAGTAGTGGCGCACGAAGCGCACGATCGTGTCGTTCGATTCCGACCCGGAATTGGTGAAGAAGATGTGCTTGAAGCGCGCCGGCATGACCGAGGAAATCTTCGCGGCGAGCTCGGTGGTCGGCACCGTCGTCGTCTTAAAGAAGGTGTTGTAGTAGGGAAGGTCGAGCATCTGGCGATAAGCCGTCTCAGCCATTTCCTTGCGGCCGTAGCCGATGTTAACGCACCACAGGCCCGACATGCCGTCGAGTAGCTTGTTGCCATTGGCATCCCAGATCCAGATCCCGTCGGCCTGGGTCATGACCCGTGGCCCGCCTTCGGCATGGAACGACTTGTGATCGGTGAAGGGATGGAAGTGGTGGGCAATGTCGTCTCTCACCACTTCGGCGACATTGATGTTCTTGGTGTGCGCGGTCATTACAATTCTCCAAATCGAATACGTGGCATTGGGCCCGTAAGAGCCTGAAACACTTCAAGAAAGGAGAGGTTTCTACGGCTTGAAACCGATGCGGGCGCAATGCAACATGACCTCGTCGTAGACCGTCTTGGTCCAGACAGGCACGAGTTCGCCAGTAATGGTCATGTGGAAGCACATGGGCGCGTTATGGCAGCTTTCGAAGCAAATCGCAAGAAATCGCCCGTTGCAATCGGCTGCTGCCTGGTAAATGGCGGACATGTGGCCTGTGCGCGATCACTTGATCGCGCTTGATCGCCTGCTCTCTTAGTCGCCTGCTGCGCGCGCGAGCCAGATCGCGAGGCAAGGAAGCAAGAGCGCATTCACCAAAAGGGCAACCGCCAGAAGCAGGCTGGCCATGGTGCCAAACAGGGCCACCGGCTGGATGGACGAAATCATCAAGGGTGCCACAGCGCCGGCGAGGACCAGTGGCGGCAGCAAGGCGGCGCGAAAGGCGGCGATCGGGCGGTTCACGGGGTCTCCGCGGCGGCGGGGGTGACGCTCGGCCACAAGGATAGCGGAGGAGATCGCCAGGGCCGAAATGGTACTCAGGGCCGTCAGCATGGCTGTATTCAGGGCAAGGCCCAGTTCGGCAACGGCCGCCGCCGAGAACGTGTAGAAAAATGCCGTGGCGGGAAGCACCATCAGCCAGCGCACCGGCCTCCTCAGCACGGCGAAGGCCATAACGGTCGCGGCGGCCAACGCGGCTGCCAGCGCGATCCCGGTCTCATGATGCATCACTTCGTTGCGTGCCAGCGCCATAACGGGTTCACCGGCGGCAGAAGGCACGACCCGGCGCACGGCCGCGGCGAAGCTCAGAACCCCCACG
This sequence comes from Alphaproteobacteria bacterium, assembly GCA_020441605.1. The sequence goes on along the minus strand of JAGRLX010000307.1, from coordinate 8,936 downwards.
TCCGGCTTCGGCATGACCTCGATGCGCCAGCGTCCGGCATCGGAAATGAAGCGCCGCCGCAGGCCCGGCTCGAGGTCGTCGAGGGCGGGTGGGCGCAGGTTCACCAGTTGCTCGGCGACACGGGACAACTGGCCGAGGCCGGCAAAAAGCGCTTCCTCAAGCGCCAGCACCCTGCCCGGCGATGGCAGTTCGGGGTTGGCAAGAAGGCTGATCGTCCGGCGCAGACGGTGGGCGGCATCGCGCAGACCAGTGTCCGTTACCGGATTGTCGGCGATCTTGCGCAAGCCGGTTTCAAGCTCGGCGAAGGTAGCGCTCACGGCGGTCTGATCATCGAGCGTGCGTGGCGCCGGCAATCCCGGCATCAGACCTTCGATCTGGCGCAGGGTGGCGATTTTCGCCCCAGCGTCCAGCGGCAGGAATTGCCCTACCCAGCGGATGGCGCCGACCTCTGGCAAGGTGCTGAGCGATGCAATCAGCTCCTTGGCGGTGTCCGGCGTGGTCAGGACGTGAATGGCACCGCGGGCATCAGGTGTATCGAGGATGGGTGGCGGGCTGAAACCGGCGATGCGCTCACCGAGGCGGGTGCCGGGCAGGAAGACACCCGAAAACACGCCTGCGGCAACGATCAGCATGCCGAAGACCTGCACGGCATTCTGCAAATTGGTGGATGGTCCCCGCGACACGGCTATATCGAACCAATGGGAATCTACCGGCTTTCCGTCATTGTCGAAGAGGGCCAGTGCGGCAGGAACCAAGGTCAGCGCAACCAGGAGGGCGATCAGGGCCGACACGATGGCCACAATTCCGAACTGGGTGAGCGATGGCAATTGCCGCATCATCCACGACAGCCAGAAGGCGATGAAGATCATGGCAAAGCCGGCCAGGACACCGCCCCGGCGATGGGCCGACAGCATGATGGCCTGACGCAGGCCCGCGCCCCTGTGCCGTGCTTCGGCGTGGGAAATGACCAGCACGGTAGCAAGCAGGATCGACGGCGCAAGGGCGGCCAGCGCGAACGACCAGGTGACGCCATCGAGAACCGGATTGATGAGTACCGCTGCGCCCGCGGCCAGACTCGCGGTGACACCCGTTGCCAGGATTACCGGCACGGCATGGCGCAAGGAGCCCAGTCCCGCCACCAGCAGCGTGAAGCTCACCAGGATGGCCAGGCCCGCCGGAACCAGGAAGTCACGCAGGGGATTGGCCGGGCTGGCAAGCGCGCTGCGCGGCCACAGCCAGAGAATATCCGTATGCGCTCCGGATATCGAACGGGCGAGGAGTGATGCCTGACGTTCCTTGCCGGTCACGGGCGTTGCAATCACAAACCAACGCTGGCTCGACACTTCCGAATCGAGGCCGGCAAGCCGCGGCCAGTTCACGGGCCGGACTTCACCCTTGATTTCAGCCTCCACCGTATCGGCCACCGCGAGCAACAGGCCTTCCAGGCCCGGCGGCGAGCGTCCCTGTTCGACAGCGCGACCGATTTCGGACACCAGCGCGGCGAGCGCCTGAAGGTCGGGTGCTGCCGCGAGGGCGTGGTATAGAGGTTGCATCTGGGTAACCAGTGCCACCCGCGCTGCGATATCTTCACTGCTGCGGAACAGAAAGCCATAGCGGTCATAGAATGCACCGGTGCCGGGCACGAAGGCGGACGTGAACAGATCGCCGCGGGTTTCCAGCGCCTCGGCCAGCTGGACGGCCGTCTGGCGGGCGGCAGCGCTGTTGGCGTTGCTGACGACCCCGTAGATCGTCTCGTCGATATCGGGAAACTGTTCCGCCAGATCAGCCTGCACCGCCGCGGTCAGTTCATCGACCGTCAGCCGCGGAAGACTATCCGGCTCGACACTCAGCGCGACGGCGGCCAATGTGGCGGCGCCCAGCGCCAGGACCAGGTAGAGGCCTAGAACGCCGGGGGCGTTCCCAGCGCAGAAGCGGGCGAGCCTCGCGTAGGCATTGGGGCGCAGCCTGGGCCGGGGGTCGTCTGCTGTCTGCGGCCTGCCGCTCCAATGGGGCTGCTGCCAATCCGCCATGTGTTGTCAGTTCTCCGGCCATGTATCTGCTCGGCTTGCAGATTCGCTCGTCCATTAGCATCATAGGTGGTTAAGAAGCGATGTTAAGCAGGGAGAATGGCCATGAGCCAGACAGGCAAGAACGACGGCTGGCGCACCGAGACGCTGGCGGTGCATGCCGGTGAGCATGTCGATCCGGCAACCCGGGCCTCGTCACCCAATCTGGTCATGTCCGTGACGTTTGCACCGGACAGCCTGACCGGTTTCTCGGCACGCGACGAGCAGGATTACGAGGGCTTCGTCTACGGGCGGGTGTCCAGTCCAACGGTCAGGCAGCTCGAAGTGAAGCTGGCGGCCCTGGAAGGGGGTGAATCTGCCCTGGCCTTCGCTTCGGGCGTCGCCGCGGCCCATGCCCTGATCTGTGGCCGGCTGAGCGCCGGCGACCACGTCATCCTTCCGGACGCGAACTATGTCGGCATCGCCGAACTGGCGCGCGATACCCTGCCCCGCTTCGGCATTGAAACGTCCTACGTCGATTTGACATGCCTGGACGAGATCGCGGCCGCCATCCGCCCGAATACCCGAATGCTGTGGCTCGAGACACCGGCAAATCCCACCATGAAGATCTGCGATATTGCCGCCCTGGCAGCCCTGGCACACGGCCGTGGGGTGCGCGATGTTGCGGTCGATTCGACCTATGCCACGCCCATCGCCACCCAGCCACTGGCACTCGGGGCGGATTTCGTCGTCCATTCGCTGACCAAATACATCGGCGGCCACGGCGACGCCATGGGCGGCGCCGTCATCGGACGCAAGAACGATCTTGCGGCGCTCAATCTCGAGTCGACCGTGCACTTCGGCGGCGTCATCTCGCCATTCAACGCCTGGCTCATCCTGCGCGGCGCGGGCACCCTGCCGATCCGCATGCGGGCCCATCAGGAGGCGGCGCTGCGGGTGGCATCGTTCCTCGAAACGCACCCCGCTGTCACCCGCGTCTTCTATCCAGGCCTTGCGTCTCATCCGCAGCATGAGATTGCCAGGCGGCAGATGCGGAATTTTTCTGGCATGATGACCTTCCAGACGCGACGGCCGGGGCGCGAGATCGCAGCTCGCATGGTCGAGAAGCTCGACATCATCCACTATGCCGTATCGCTCGGCCACCACCGCAGCCTGATCTACTGGATCGGCACCGATGACATTCAAAAATCCACCTTCAGCCATGATGCCGAAGCCCTGCGGCGCTACCGCGACTATGCGGGCGATGGCGTCTTCCGGTTGTCGGTCGGCATCGAGAGCGCAGATGATCTCTGCGCCGATCTCGCAAGGGTCCTGGACTGAAATCCGTTCAAGCGGCCGGTGCGCTGACAGCTTTGAGGTCGGCGGCCTTGTGGCGCCGGTAGGAACGTATCCCGAAGGGGATCATCACCAGGTAGGTCACGGCCATTACGGTCAGGAATTGCCACGGATAGGCGATCAGCATGATCGCCGCGAAGGCGCCGAGGCCAAGAATCGGAAGCACCAATTCGCGCGGGATCCAGCTGCCGAGATTCTTTCCGGAATAGGTCGGAATGCGGCTGACCATCAGCATGGCGATGATGATCGTATAGGGCGCGACGACGATGGCATAATCGTGCCCGTCCTGGATCAGGCCGAGGAAGCCGATGTACATGGGCAGCAATGCCAGCCCTGCTCCGGCGGGCGCCGGCGCTCCGGTAAAGAAGCCCGCATGCCAGGCCGGCTTGTGAGGATCGTCGAGGGCCACATTGAAGCGCGCCAGCCGGAGCGCGCAGCAGATCGCCAGTATCAGCGCAATCACCCAGCCGGCGGTGCGCAGCGCATTGAGTGACCAGAGATAGATCAGCATGGCCGGCGCCACGCCGAAATTGACAAAGTCGGCAAGGCTGTCGAGTTCGGCGCCGAAGCGCGACGTTCCCTTCAGGAGCCTCGCAAGACGGCCATCCACCGCGTCGAGCACCACGGCCACGATGATCGCGGCGACCGCCACCTCGTAGCGACCCTCGATTCCCAGCCTTATGGCGGTGATACCGCTGCACAGGGCGAGAAGCGTTATGAGATTGGGCAGGAGATAGCGTACCGGCACCTTGCCGAACCGGGCCGGGCTCTTGTGGCTGGCCGCGGTCACCTTCTCCAGCGTGTCCTCGTCGCCAGGCTGGTCGCTCATGCCTTGCGGCCGCTTCGTTCAGTTTCCGCCGAGGTGAGGTCGGCGAGCACCGTTTCGCCGGCCACAGCCCTCTGTCCAACGCAGACCAAGGCTTTGCCGTCCTTTGGCAGATAGACGTCAACCCGGCTGCCGAAGCGGATGAGGCCGAAGCGCTGGCCGGCCATGAGCCGCTCACCCTCGTTGACGAACTTGACGATCCGGCGGGCAATCAATCCGGCAATCTGCACCACGCCGATGCGCCGGCCGTCATCGCGCTCAATGGTCAAGGCCTGGCGCTCGTTGTCTTCGCTGGCTTTGTCGAGTTCGGCATTGATGAAGGCGCCGGGAACATAGGCGATGCGGCGGATCGCGCCGTCGAGTGGCGAGCGGTTCACGTGAACGTCGAAGACATTCATGAACACCGAAATTCGCGTGACAGGTTCCTTGGGCAGGTCGAGTTCCGGCGGCGGCACGACCTCCTCGATGGCGCTGACGCGGCCATCGGCCGGCGAGATCACCAGCCCATCGCGCAGCGGAGTCACCCGCTCCGGATCACGGAAGAAATAGGCACACCACAGGGTCAGCACCACGCCAAGCCAAAACAGGGGCGTGAGACCGAGCCAATAGAGAACCAGAGTCACCGCCGCGAAGATCGCGATGAATCGATAGCCTTCGCGGTGGATCGGAACCAGAGCCTGGGAAATGCTGTTGGCGATGGACATGGCGATCCTCTAGCACGTGATCGGGGCAAGTAGAAACCGGCTAACCGTCCGGCCACATGGCCGTTCCGCGGCGGCGTTCGCACGCAGGCTCCGGCCCGAACATGGCCGGACCGGGCGTGATGTAGCGCGTGGGGACGATTTTGCAAGACGTTTCGGGCAGGCGGAGGAAGCCCGTCCTCGCCCGCCCGGTTAGCCTCATCGTGCTGCAATCAATGGCGGAGCGCCGAGCCCGCGAAGGACGGACGCGCCGCAAGGAAGCTCCAGTCGAAGTCCATGTTGTCGTCGGCTGCGGCGGTGACCGGATAGGCCGGTACCGATGCCGGCAACATCACAGTCTTCACGGCGGTGCCCGTGGCGCTAACGCAGAAGACGCCATTGCTCATCTCCGTCACATCAATCCGCACACCGATGATGGCGTCCGCACCCAAGGTGACTGCTTGCTCGAGCATGGTGCGGTTGGCATCTTCCTTGGCCTGGTTCAGGCCGGCGTCGAGGTCGGCCGAGCCGGTTTCACGGAAGTTGCGGATGCCACCGAAGCTGCTCTTGATGATGCGGCGGGTCCACATGCTGGACCCGCGCACCACGCCGAGTGTCTCCTGCGTCATGCGGCCGGCAACGCCGTCCATTGTCGTCACAATCATTTGACTCTCCCCAATCTTTTGGCTGTGCGAACCGGCTTTCCACCTCCGATCCGCGATTGTCCCTGTCCGGTTCGTCCACTGTCGGTCCTTTCCGGGTGTCACGGTTTGCCGCCGTGTCATGACCTGAACATGGGGTAGAGATGTAAACGAAGTGGAATCAGCTTCGTATTTGCATCGAATTTTCAGTGATTGAGATTTGAATTCAAACGACAGGCTTAACAGCCTGTGGATGATCAAGGTGTGTGAGAAGTTGCCAAATCGACGGCAACGGTTGTACCGTCCGGTTCCGGGCGAGCGAGTGCGGCCTCCTCGGCCTCGCGAAGCCTCGTCCGGGCCTCGTCGGCCTGGCGCTGGCGGTTCCACATGGCGGCGTAGATACCCTTCTTGCGCAGCAGCTGGCCGTGGGTGCCGCGTTCGGCGACCTTGCCCTTGTCAAGCACGATGATCTCGTCGGCATCGACAACGGTCGACAGGCGGTGGGCGATCACAAGGGTGGTGCGGTTTTCCGATACCTTTTTCAGGGCTTCCTGGATCTGGTGCTCGGTAAAGCTGTCGAGCGCCGACGTCGCTTCATCGAGAATCAGGATCGGCGGACCCTTGAGGATGGTGCGGGCGATGGAGACCCGCTGCTTTTCGCCGCCGGACAGCTTGAGTCCGCGTTCCCCGACAAGTGCGTCATAGCCCATCGGCAGGCTCATGACGAAGTCGTGGATCTGGGCGAGTTTCGCTGCTTCCTCCACTTCCGCGTCGGTTGCATCGGGCCGGCCGTAGCGGATGTTGTAGCGGATCGTATCATTGAACAGCACCGTGTCCTGGGGAACCATGCCGATCACCGACCGGAGCGAGGTCTGGGTGACGCCCGAAATATCCTGCCCGTCAATCAGGATGCGGCCACCGGTCACGTCATAGAAGCGGTAGAGAAGGCGCGACACGGTCGACTTACCGGCTCCCGAGGGGCCGACGATGGCGACCGTCTTGCCCGAGGGAATACGGAAAGACAGTCCACGGAGGATCGGCCTCGAGGAATCATAGGCGAAGTTCACATCGTCGAATTCGACCTCGGCATCGGAGACAGCCAGCGGCGGGGCGCCGGGCCGGTCGCGGATCTCCGCGTTGACCTTCAGCAGCGAGAACATCTGTTCGACGTCGATCAGGCCCTGCTTGATCTCGCGATAGGACGATCCGATGAAATTCAGCGGCATGTAGAGCTGGATCATCAGGGCATTGATCATGACGAAATCGCCGACTGTGCCATGGCCGCCCCGGATCGCCATGGCCGACATCACCATGACGACCGTAAGGCCAATCGAAAAGATGATCGCCTGGCCAGCGTTGAGCACCGCCAGCGATACCCAGGTCTTGACAGCGGCGACTTCGTATTTCTCCATGGATCGGCCGTAGCGTGCGGCTTCGTGTTCTTCGTTGCAGAAATACTTGACAGTCTCGAAATTCAGCAGGCTGTCGATTGCCTTGGTGCCGGCGTCGTTGTCGGCTTCGTTCATCGCCCGGCGGATGGCGATGCGCCATTCGGTGGCGACGTAGGTATAGGCTACATAGAGCACCACGGTGACCACGATCACCACTGCATAGAGCCAGCCGAAGGACCAGGCGAGAACACCGGCCACGAGGGCGATCTCGAGCACGGTCGGAAACGTATTGAAAAGCGAGAAGCGCAGCACCGTGTCGATGCCGCTGATGCCACGCGACATGATGCGCGACAGTCCGCCGGTGCGGCGTTCGAGATGGAACTTCAGCGACAGCGCATGAAGATGGCGGAAGGTGTTGACCGCCAGCAGGCGCACGGCCCGCTGGCTCACCTTGGCGAAGACCGCGTCGCGCAACTGGGCGAGCACCACCATCATGATGCGACCGACGCCATAGGCGAGGATCGAGAACAGCGCGACCGACAGCGCCACGGCCACCGCATCGCCCGAGGCCGTCAGCGCGTCGGTCGCCCATTTGAAGGCATAGGGTGTGGCGACGGTGATGACCTTGGAGAGTACCAAGGCAACCAGGGCGAAGACCACGCGGGCCTTCAGTCCGCCATGCCCCTTTGGCCAGAGATAGGGCAACATATCCCTGAGGATGGCCCATTGGTTGCCGTCCAGCTTGGGCGGGGTGGATGCGTCCACGCGTGTCCTGCGGCTCAAGACGTCACCCGCTGGCCACCTGGGTGGCGAACGCGCGATCACGTCCTCGCAATCGAAGACCTTCGGTCATCATTGGCTGGCGGAACCGGCATCGGCCTGGCCGGGAACCAGAGGGTCCCGACGTGCCGGATCGATGCTTTCTGGAGAAAGTACGTCGGGCGTCTTGAACACCTGGCCCGGATAGATCAGGTCGGGATCGCGGATCTGGTCCTTGTTGGCCTCGAACAGCAAGGTGTATTTGAGGCCGTCGCCGTAGATGACCTTGGATATGCGCCACAGGTTGTTGCCCGGCTGGATCACCACGCGGCCGTCGGAGAAGAGGGCCGCCTTCGCCGCCGCGCTGACGGATTCGCCAGGCGCGACTGCCGTGGCCCCTTCGACGGGAACGCCCAGATCGGACTTGGCCCCGCTTTCCACGGAAGGAGCAGTCGCCACCTTGCGCGTCTCCTCGCGGAAGAACGGCACCTCGATGCGGTTCAGCACCTTGCCGTTGGCATCGACGCCATCAATTCGCAAGGTGTGTACACCGGGGACGACGTCATCCGATCCGGCGAAGCTCCAGCGATTGTCATTGCCGACCGTCGCCTCACCGAGGAAACCGTTGTCGACATAGATGCGCGCGGTGGTACCGGCAGCGCCCTCACCGGCGAAGACGATATTGCCGCTCGCATCATAGTCAATGGAATCGAGGCTGATCTGGCGCAGGCGTGAGGTCTTGGAGGCGGCGGGACTGGCTTCCTTTGCGGCCTCGCCGGCTGAAGGCTCGGCCTTCGCCACTTGCTGTTGCGGCGCGGCCGCCTCTTCTGCGGTCGGGGTCGTGGCTTCCGTCACCGGTTCGGCGACCGGTTCCGGCTTCTGCAGGATTTTGGTCGGTTCGTCGGGGCTGACGATCGCCACCAGGGCCTGGGTCTTGTCCTCCTGGGGCACGATCACCGCCACGGCCTGTTCGGACTTGGTCGGTTGCGCTTCGCCCTCTCCCTTTGCCTCAATAGTCAGGGCACCACTGCCCGACGGCAGCGGCTGCTCCGGCACCACAACGAAACTTCCGTCACCGCTGGCGACGGTGCTGCCGACCACCTTGCCATCGAATTTCACGGTGACTTCGGCGCCGGCGGCGGCCTGCCCGGCGATCACGGCCTCACCCGTCTTTTCAACACGAACCGTATCGAAGGTGGGTACCACCGCTTCCGGCTCCATCGCTGGGGTCTCGGCAACCGTGGCCGGTGCTTCCGGCGTCTCGGCGGCAGGCGGCG
>JAGRLX010000306.1 GCA_020441605.1 Alphaproteobacteria bacterium | reverse complement strand
GAGAAGGTCGAGCAGCCCATGTAGTGATGGATCATCTTGCCCTTGTAAGAGAAGCGCGAGGTGCCGTCCGGCATCAGGCCCTTGCCTTGCGTCACCCGGATCTTCTGGCAGAGATTGGTCTTGGGGTTGAGGCAGTATTCGCACTCGCGGCACTCAGGAGTATAGAGCGGGATGACGTGGTCACCCTTCTTGAGGGACTTGACGCCCGCGCCCACCTCGACGACGACGCCGGCCCCCTCGTGGCCCATGATAGCGGGGAACAGGCCCTCCGGGTCCGCTCCCGAAATCGTGAACTCGTCGGTGTGGCACACGCCGGTTGCCTTGATTTCGACCAGGACCTCGCCCTCCTTCGGGCCCTCGAGGTCAACCTCAACGATTTCCAACGGTTTTCCGGCCTCGAAGGCGACAGCGGCGCGCGATTTCATGGGGTTGGTCCTTTCCTGGCTGATTCCTGCTAAGGCGGTCATAACAAGGCCAGTCGCCCGAAGCCAGAGGTTCGGATGTCAACCAGCGACGGAACCGCGACCCTGCAAACGTCCTTACCATTGTTCCAAAATCTGCCATTTGATTGTGTGCGTATGCAGTATGGTTGTATCGATGACGTCTTGCCGGGCTCCGGCGCCTGAGGGTGTGGTGGAATGAAGAAATGGCTGGTCTTGCTCCTGGCGCTGTTGGTCATCGCGGTCGCATCCTATGGCGCGCGCCAGAGCGGCGTCGATGTCGTGGCGCTGCTGGGGCTCAAGCCCGAGGGGATCACGGGAACGGCCAAGCAAGGGGAGGCCCCGCGCAAGCCCGAGGGACAGGGCCGTGGCCAGCGAGGTCCGTCGCCGGTCGAGACGGCGCGTGCCGAATCCAGGACGCTCAGCGACGATATTTCCGCCATCGGTACCTTGCTGGCCGAAGAGACAGTCGCTATCGCGCCTGAGACCAGCGGGCGTGTGGCGGAAATCCTGTTCAAGGACGGTGACCGGGTGGCGGCCGGTGTGCCGCTGTTCAAGCTGGACAGCGACCTCGCGCGTGCCGCACTGGCTGAGGCCAAGGCCCGGCTGTCGCTGGCCGAGGCGAACTACGGCCGCAGCCAGACTCTCCGCAAGTCGGGCAATATCGCCCAGAGCACCTATGACGCTTCGCTGACGGAACTTGAGGTGGCGCGAACGGCGGTGGATTCGGCCCAGGTTCGTCTCGACAAGCTGACCATCACCGCCCCGTTTTCCGGCACGCTCGGTTTCAAGACCATCTCGGTCGGCGCCTATGTGAATGCCGGTACACCGCTCGTCTCACTCGACAAGATCGATCATCTCAAGGTCAGCTTCTCGGTGCCGGAGCTCGAGTATGGACGAATTGCTGTTGACCAGCCGGTCGATGTCACGGCGGATGCGCTTCCGGGCGAGACCTTCAAGGCCACCATCAGGGCCATCGATCCGTCAGTCGATGTCAACGGGCGGGCGCTGCAGGTGCGAGCCGATCTCGACAATGGAGACATGAAGCTGCGGCCTGGCCTCCTTGTGCGGATCGCCGTGAAGGGAGAACCGCGTGATGCCGTGCTGGTGCCGGAATCCGCCATCGTTCAACAAGGCGGTGCCGCGCTCGTCTATGTCATCCGGGACAAGACTGTCGAGGAAGTGAAGGTCAAGCTCGGGAAGCGCTTGCCGGGCCTGATCGAGATTGTCGAAGGCATCGCTGCCGGAGACGAGGTGGTTGTCGCCGGCAATGCGGGGCTGCGCAACGGCGCCGACGTCGAGATCGTGGCGCAAGCGGCTTCGGCGGACTAGCGCCATGGGCTTTACCGAGTTCTGTATCCGGCGCCCGGTCTTCGCAAGTGTGCTCAGCCTCGTGCTTCTCCTGGCCGGGCTCATGTCGTTCAGCCGGCTGACGATCCGCGAGTATCCCAACATCGACGAGCCGCAGGTCTCGGTTGTCACCAACTACACCGGTGCTTCGGCGGAGATCATCGAAAGCCAGGTCACGCAGGTGCTGGAGGGATCGCTGGCCGGCATCGAGGGCATCGACACCATAGAGTCGACGTCGCGGGCCGAATCGAGCCGCATCACGGTGCGCTTCCGCTCGACGGTCAATATCGATGCGGCCACCAGCGACGTGCGCGACAGGGTGAGCCGGGTGCGCCGCCTGCTGCCGGACGAGATTTCGGAACCGAACATCTCCAAGGTCGAGGCCGATGCCTCGCCCATCATGATCCTGGTGCTGCAGGCGCAGAGCATGGATGCGGCGGCGCTGACGGACTATATCGACCGCTTCGTCGTCAATCGCTTCAAGAACCTTGACGGCGTGGCCGACGTCACGATCTACGGCGGGCGCGACTATGCCATGCGGGTATGGATCGATGCTGCGCGGCTCGCGGGGCTCGGGCTCACTGTGCAAGATGTCGAGACGGCCATCCGCAACCAGAATGCCGATATCCCGGCCGGACGCATCGAAAGCACCGAACGGGAATTCACCGTGTTGTCGCGGACTTCACTGGGGACAGCGGAAGAGTTTTCCAACATCGTGCTGAAGGAGGCGGGCGGCCTGCAAGTCAAGCTCGGCGATGTGGCGCGGGTCGAACTTGGAACCGAAGATGTACGCCGCGAGGGGCGCTACAACGGCGAGACGTCCGTCTCGCTCGGCATCGTCAAGACAGCGGTTGCCAATCCACTTGATGTGGCCAAGCAAGTGAACGAGTTGCTGCCACGGCTGAACGCCGAGCTGCCGGACGGTGTCACCGCGAATATCGGCTTCGATTCCACCATCTTCATCGACCGGTCGATCGAAAATGTGTTCAAGACCATCCTTGAAGCGATTGCGCTCGTGCTGGTTATCATCTTCCTGTTCCTGCATTCGTTCCGCGCCGCTTTCATTCCGGTGGTGACGATCCCGGTATCGCTGGTGGCGACCTTCGCCATCATGTATGCGACGGGCCTCACGGTGAATACGCTGACGCTGCTCGCCATGGTGCTGGCCATTGGCCTGGTCGTCGATGACGCCATCGTCGTGCTTGAGAATATCTTCCGCCATATCGAGGAGGGCATGAAGCCCTTCGAGGCCGCCATCAAGGGTGCACGCGAGATCGGCTTCGCGGTGATCGCCATGACACTGACGCTTGCCGCCGTCTATGCGCCCATCGCCTTCACGCCGGGGCGGACCGGTCGGCTGTTCCTCGAATTCGCCATCACGCTGGCGGGTGCCGTCATCGTCTCCGGCTTTGTGGCACTGACGCTGACGCCGATGATGTGCTCCAAGCTGCTGAAGCATCAGGACAAGAAGAACCTCTTCGGACGCATCGTCGAAGGGCTTCTGGATGGTCTCGAGCATGGCTACAAGGCGAGCCTCGGGGTGGCACTGAAACTGCGCTGGCTGGTGTTGCTGCTGGCAATCGGTGTCGGCGCCGGCGGCGGCTATCTGCTGATGCAGCTCAAGTCGGAATTGTCGCCGGTCGAGGACCGCGGCACCATTATCGTGTCGGGCAGTGCGCCGGAAGGAGCAAGCCTGGCCTATACCATGCGCTATGCAAGCCAGGTCGAACAACTGCTCGCAACCATTCCCGAACTTCGATCCTATCTCGTGATTGTCGGCTGGGGCGAGGTCACCCGCTTCAATGCCTTTGCCCGCCTCGTTGACTGGCAGGAACGTGACGTGAAGCAAAAGGAGGTGACACAGAAAATCCTCCCGAAGCTTCGAAAGATTGCCGGTGTGCGCGCCTTTGCCACCAATCCAGCCTCGCTCGGCGTGCGCGGCTTCGGCAAGCCGTTCCAGTTCGTCATTCAGTCGTCGGCCTCCTACGAAGAGATCAATGACATCGCCAACAAGCTGGTGGAACGGCTGAAGGACAACCCCGGCCTTGTCGATCTCGATACCGACATGAGGCTCAACAAGCCGGAAGTGGAGGTCGACATCGACCGCGACCGGGTGGCCGATCTGGGTCTCGATATTTCGGTGATCGGACGGACGCTGGAAACCTTGCTGGGTGGCCGCGATGTCTCGACCTTCCGCATCGGTGCCCAGCAATACAACGTGATTGTGGCGCTGCCGCCGGAAGACCGCGCGTCGCCCGACACCTTGTCTCGCATTTTCGTGCGCAGCAAGGATGGCGATATGGTGCAGCTCTCGAACGTGGTGACGACCCGCGAGAGCGTGGCGCCGCGCGATCTTCGCCGCTTCAACCAGCTCCGCGCCATCACCATCGAGGCCAATCTGGCGCCGGGCTATACCATGGGCGAAGCCATTGCCGCGGTAAACCAGGCGGCGTCTGAGGTGCTGCCGGAAGGCACCGGCACCGACCTCACCGGCCAGGCCCGTGAGTTCCGCGATGCAAGTTCAAATCTTGCCTTCATCTTCCTGCTGGCGTTGGCCTTCATCTATCTGGTTCTGTCGGCCCAGTTCGAAAGCTTCCGCGATCCACTGATGATCATGGTGACGGTGCCATTGTCGATGACCGGGGCACTGGGGGCACTGTGGCTCACTGGCGGCACGCTCAATGTCTATTCGCAGATCGGCCTGGTGACGCTGATCGGTCTCATCACCAAGCACGGCATCCTCATCGTCGAATTCACCAACAAGCTGCAGGACAGTGGCCACGAGCGCCGCGACGCCATCATCGAGGCGGCAGCCCTGCGGCTGCGGCCCATCCTGATGACCACGGCCGCGATGATCCTGGGTGCGGTGCCGCTGGCGCTGGCGACGGGGGCCGGAGCTGAAAGCCGCCAGCAGATCGGCTGGGTGATCGTCGGCGGCATGTCGCTCGGCACGGTGCTGACGCTGTTCGTCGTGCCCTGCATCTACGCCGTGATGGGCCGCCGCCGGCCGCGGGCCATCGCCCAGCTGGAGGCCGTTCCGGCCGCGACGTGATCTTGCGAGTCTGTTAACCAACCGCAGGTAGTCTCTCGACCGGAAAAACTGACACCCGGTGGCCGAGAGCCCTTGCGCCCATGACCGATACCCTGACAGCCACGGGAGGCCGGACCTCTCTGAGGCTCGCCCCATGGGCCTTGCCGCTGGCGATGGCCGTTGCCGGCACGCTGGCGCAATCCCTTACCTATATCAATCACGACGTGGCCTGGGTGCTGTGGTCGTCGGGCCGTCTGCTTGACGGCGGCGTTTTCGGGCGCGACGTTGTGGCAGCCAACCCGCCGCTGATCTGGTGGGTCTCGGCCATTCCCATGGCGCTCTCCCGGCTGACCGGTGTGGCGCCGGTTGCCTGCTTCAACCTGTTCATGCTGGCGATGCTGGCTGGTGCGCTGCTGGCCACGGAGCGGCTGCTGCGCGGTGCGCTCGCCGCGCCTCAGAGGGTTGTGCTTCTTACCTTTGCGGCCTTCCTGTTGAGTGCGGGTGCCGGGCGGAACTTCGGCCAGCGCGAACACATGTCGGCCATGCTCATGCTGCCTTATCTTGCCTTGATGCTGGCGCGCATGCGGGGCGAGACGCCAGACCGCGTGTTCGCCGGCGCCATCGGCGCAGGCGCGGCCATCGGCGTTGCCTTCAAGCCGCATCTGGTGGCGGTGCCACTTGTCGCCGAGCTCTTCATGCTGAGCCGCGTTGGTCTGTGGCGCACGCTGGCGCGGCCGGAAGTCGCGATGGCAGTGGTCACGGTAGTGGTCTATGCGCTCTCCATCCTGCTCTTTGCCCAGGTCTGGCTCTATGAGGCATTCCCCGAGATTGCCCGGGCTTACTGGGCCTTCGGCAAGCCCGATGTGGTGACGCTGGCACAAAAGGCCGTTGGGCCCTTCCTGCTGCTGGTGATGACGATCGCCCTTCTTCCCCTGCTCAAGTGGCCGCGCGAGGCAACGCTGCTGGCATTGGCAGGCGTAGGTTTCATGGTGGCGGCTCTTCTGCAGTGGAAAGCCTACAGCTACCACCTCTTTCCGGTCACCGTTTATGCCAGCCTGGCGTTGGCGCTGATGGCCATGGCCAGTGAGCGGCTCAGGGCCTTCGCCGTCGTGTTGCTGTTCTTCGTGGTGGCCTTTGCCGTGCTGGGGTACCGCGATCAGCTGCCCGGTGGCGAGGATGGCCGCGAGCGCGAGGAGATGATCGCTTTCGTCAACGCGCATACGCCGGCAGATGGCCGCTTCGTTGGCATTTCGACCCACCCGTTTCCGGGCTTCCCGACCGCACTCTACAGCCATGCCACCTGGGCGCCGCGAACCAACAGCCGGCTGTTCCTGCCCGCCGTGGTGCGCTTGCAGTTTTATAGCGGCGACGGCGCTGCCGAAGAGAAGCGCTTCGCCGAAGACAAGGAACACCGGATGATGTTGCGAGACATGACGCCGCCGCCGGATCTCGTGGTCGTGGATGTGAAACCCATGCGCCATGCCATCCGCGATGTCGTCTTCGACTTCGTCTCGTTCTACCGCCAGGACCCGGCCTTTGAGGCCTTGTGGTCCCGCTATCAGGAAATCCCCGGCGCCCCGGAAGGCTATCGCGCCTATGCATTGCGCAAGGAGGCCTCGCAATGATCTCCGATACGATCGTCACCGATGCCCGCGTCGCCGTCGTCATCCCCTGCTACAAGGCAAGCCGCAGCCTCGCTTTTGTGGTCGGCGCCATTCCCTCCGTGGTGGAGCGCATCTATTGCGTCAATGATGCGAGCCCTGATGATACCGGGCAAGTCGTGGATTGGCTGGCCAAGTTCGATCCGCGAGTGACCGCCATCCACCGCCCGGAAAATGGCGGCGTGGGCGCGGCGACGGTGACCGGCTTCAAGGCAGCCATTGCAGACGGCATGACGGTGATCGTCAAGCTCGATAGCGATGGCCAGATGAACCCAGCCTTCATTCCGACACTGATTGCGCCAATTCTGTCGGGCGAAGCCGATTTCGTGAAGGGCAACCGCTTCTTCGATCTCGACAGCGTGCGGTCCATGCCGCCCGTGCGGCTCATCGGCAATGCCGGCCTGTCGTTTCTCTCGAAGCTCTCGACCGGCTACTGGCAGATGTTCGACCCGACCAATGGCTATCTCGCGGTCCACGCCGCCGTGGCGGGCACGCTGCCGCTCGACAAGCTTCATCCGCGCTACTTTTTCGAGTCGGATCTATTGTTCCGGCTGTCGACGCTTGGCGCCAACATGGTGGAAGTGCCGATGGAGGCGGTCTATGCCGACGAGAAGAGCAATCTCAATGAACTCCACGCAGCGATGACCTTTCCGCCGCTGCATCTGCGCAATTTCACCAAGCGCATCTTCTACAATTACTTTTTGCGGGGCTTCAGCGCGGCCTCGTTGCATCTGGTCGGCGGGCTGCTGCTTGCCCTGTTCGGCCTTGTCTTCGGCGCGCGTGCCTGGATCGCATCGGCGGCACTCGGTGAACCGGCCACGGCCGGTACCGTGATGGTGAGTGCCTTGCCGATCTTCGTCGGCTTCCAGCTCCTGCTCAATTTCCTGTCGCATGACGTGGCCAGTGCGCCACGCGCGCCGATCCACCGTTATCTCGCACGCTACAAGGTGCTGAAGGCACCAGTGGCGGAAACAACCGATGGGGATCGCGCCGCGTCGGCCTGATCAGACCGTGTAGCCGAGGTTGCTGGCAAGCGACCCGCAAATGCGGCGGACGGCATCCGGCGACGGCGGAGCGACGATGTTGGGCGCCGGGTTCGCACGCTCGGCAAAGGGAGCCGCCTCGAATGGCCCCCGGCAATCGAGCCCCAGTGTTTCGACCACGGAAGCGAGAATGGCGTTGCGGTCGGCCGCATCGCCCCTGAACAGGTCCTCGTAGCGGACAAGGCAATAGTGTGGTGTTGCGTCCTTCAGTGCCATAATGCGGCTGTTGCACCAATGCCAGCGCCACAGGGCTCTTTCGATCTCGGGCATGCGCGACCAGCCTGCGGGCCGTGGCGCCGGATAAGGCTTGGCGAAGGGCACATAGTCGATGACATGGCGGAACCTGGTTGAGGCTTTGAATGCTGTCATGGAAACGGCCCAGCTGGAGGGCTCGCGCACCATGTGCACGATGCGCAGCGGCCGGTCCGGATCCGGTAGCAAGTCGGTCATGGCGCAGAGAAACGGATTGATTTCGACATAGATGCCGGGGTGGCTTGCATCCCGCTGCCGCCGGCATCTGTCGAAATGCCAGGCCAGCAGGCTCCCGCCGACGCCGACATCGTTGCGCAGGTTTGCCAGCATCATCTGCTCGCGGGTGGGCGATGGCTCATGGACGGCGGCAACGCCGGGGCAATGTGCATTGAGAAACGACTCGAGGAAAACAGTGCCGGTGCGCCCAGCCGACAGAATATAGCGCCAGGGCCGCCGCTCTTGGCCCACGCCAGTCTCGCGATCCCCTGTCATCGTCTCCCACCACCTCAAAACGTCGCGGCGGAGACTGTCACAGTTTGCTTGGGCTTCGGTTAACCGCGCTGGTCTTCGTCGTCAGGCGCGTCCTCTTCTTCAGCCGGAATGGCATAGTTGCCGCCGAGCCAGCGGTTGAGGTCGACCTGGGCGCAGCGGGCCGAGCAGAAGGGATGGTATTTGTGGGCCGAAGGCTTGCCGCAGATGGGGCAGGGCCGCTTGGGCCTGAGACGGACGACGGCTTCGGACACTCAGACGTCCCCGGTGGGGTTCGTCATCCAGGTGTGGAAGACGGGATAGCCAGCGCCTTCGAGAAGATGGACCGTCTCGTAGAGCGGCAACCCGACAACGCCTGAATAGGACCCGGTGAGCATGCGCACGAAGGCCTCGGCCCGGCCCTGGATGGCATAGCCGCCGGCCTTGCCCCGCCATTCGCCAGAGGCGATGTAGCTGTCGATGTTTTCACGCGAGAGGCGCTTCAACCGGACCTTCGATTCGACGCACCGGCTGGAAAACTTCTTGCCCGGTGCCACGAGGCATACGGTCGAATAGACCCAATGCGAGCGGCCCGACAGAAGCGACAGGCAATCGCGCGCCTCTTCCGGGGTTTCGGCCTTCGGAAGAATGCGGCGGCCGAGGCCCACGACCGTATCGGCGGCGATCAGGAAGACGTTTTCCCCCAGCGCTTCCACCAGCGGCATGGTGAGGGCGCGCTCAGCCTTTTCGCGCGCCAGCCGGACCGACAGGGCCCGCGGGGTTTCACGCCGGTGCGGTGTCTCATCCACATCGGCAGGGTTGAGAAGATCGGGCACCAGTCCCACGCGTTCCAGCAATTGCAGACGCCGCGGCGAGGCACTCGCGAGCACGAGCTTGACAGGGCCCTTGGCCATCGTGGCTTACTTGAACCGGTAGTTGATGCGGCCCTTGGTCAAGTCATAGGGCGTCATTTCGACCATCACCCGGTCGCCAGCCAGAACCCGGATGCGGTTCTTGCGC
>JAGRLX010000305.1 GCA_020441605.1 Alphaproteobacteria bacterium | reverse complement strand
TGTCCAGCGCCACCAGCAGGTCGGGCTGGCCGGCACTCGAATTGACGTTCTCGGCGCGCGTGTCGCTGGTCGTGGTGTCGAGGATCTTCTCGGCCGCATAGACGAACTCGCCCGCCCCCGGAATGAGATTGACGGCGCGCGTCACCTGTTCGGCGCTGTCGGGATCATCGACGGGACGGAAGACCTCGAAGGTCAATTGCGGAATGCGGTTCCCGAACTTCTGCAGCGGCAGATCGTCGAAGACGATGTAGGCGACGCCGCGATAGGCCGGGGCATTGCCGGTTCCCATCTTTGCCTGGATGAGTGTATCCGGCGCTTGAGTTTCGGTGCCCTTGTGGACCCGGTAGACCGCACCCTTGACCTTGAACTCCTTGCCATCGGCCCAGATGCGGCCGATCCCGGCGATGGGCCCCTCGCACAGCGCCACCGCGAAGGACGCAAAGTAGAGATACTCGGTCGTCTCGACACCGCCGCCGCCACCCTTGCCGCCGCCGGACTTGGTGGTGTGCTTCTCCTCGCGGAAGTCGGTGGCCCAGATGATGTTGCCACCCATGCGCGCCCGGCCATAGACGCGGGGGATGGCAATGCCCTCGGTCGCCGAGGTGATCTTGATGTCGGAAAGACGCTGGCCTTCGGCCTTCTGGGTTGGCGTCAGGGCCGAGACCAGCAGGCTGTCGACCACCGCGCCGACGACGGAGCCCACAGCAGCACCGATGGGCCCGGCGATAGCACCGCCCACGACACTCAGGACAACCGAGGCCATGAATCAGGGCATTCCAGCCGGAAAGAGAAATGCGAAGGCCGTCCTGCGCACCCACGCGGTGTCGTAGGGATTGGTGACGACACCTTGCCGTTCAAGGGCATGGATGAACAGGCCATTATCGACCAGCACGCCGCAATGCTTGGCGGGGCCGCCGCGCCGCATGCGGAAGAGCAGCAGACTGCCCGGGCCTGCAGCGGCAATGGGGACTTCAAGCAGGAACGGGCGTACGAAGTCCGCGAAGGTCTCGCGCGACCCCACCTCGCCCCAGTCGCGGGAATAGGCCGGAAGCCTGGCCGGCTCCGCGCCCACCAGTTCACGCCAGATGCCGCGGGCGAGCCCGGCGCAATCGCAGCCCAGGCCCTTGACGCTGGCCTGATCGTGATAGGGCGTGCCGAGCCATTGGCGCGCGACGGCGATCACCCGCGCGGGATCGGCAGCGGCCTCAAGGTTTGGAACATGCATGTCAGCTACAGCGGATCGCCTGAATTGGCGTCGCCCTTGTTGGGATAACGCAGCACCGTGTCGTCGCCCGGCATGTGCGGGAAACCGCGGAAGTTGACGGCATTCGAGAACTTCGTCTTGCAGGTCTTGAACTGCTTGTCGCAACCGGCGCGGATGATGAAACCGTCACCAACAGCAATCGCCCGTACCGGCGCTTCGAACAACTCAATGGTCACAACGCCGGCGGACAGCGAGTGCCGCGAGACTTCCGCCTGGCGCCCGGCATTGGCGCCGCTCGTCCACTCGACAACCCCGAGTTCGAACCATTCCGCCGCGAAGCCCGAGAGGCCCGAAGCCTTGAAGCGGCGATCGGCGGTGACCGTTGTGACGGTGCCCGCGCCTTTGTAGGCAGCAGCCTCGAGATTGATGCGGCAGCGGCCATCGCCGAGGGCGGCATCGCAGTAATACTGGAAGGTGCGGCCAACGGTCTGGTTCAGGACATGGGCCAGCGAGCGGACCTCAGCCACGAAGGCGGCCTTGCCTCTTCGCACCTGCCCGATGTTGCCACGGCGCATGAGGATACGCTGCGAGACATTGGCCCAGTTGACCCGCCAGATCTCGATCCTGGCATTGTCCCAACGGCCATCGAGAATGTCGGTCTCGGTGATGCGGTCGGAGGACAGCACGCCTTCCGCATCCTGGGCATCGACCGACAGGTCGGAATGGCCACGGAGTTCCGACGCGGCGAATCCCGAGTCCGGCTCAAACGTGACGCCCGCCAGGGTGAGCGGCCGGTCGTGATCGGTGAAGCCGAAGATCGCATTGTCGGCCCGCTCGATCTTCCAGCACCAGCACAGCGTGGT
>JAGRLX010000304.1 GCA_020441605.1 Alphaproteobacteria bacterium | reverse complement strand
CAACAACGTCCTGTGCTTTCCCTATATCTTCAGGGGCGCCCTCGACGTGGGGGCCTCGACCATCAACGAGGAGATGAAGCGCGCGGCGGTCAATGCCATCGCGGGTCTGGCGCGGGAGGCGCCATCGGACGTGGTGGCCAGGGCCTATGATGGTGAGGCCAGGCTGTTCGGCAAGGAGTCGCTGATCCCGGCACCCTTCGATCCGCGTCTCATCCTGCGGGTGGCGCCAGCAGTGGCGAAAGCCGCCATCGACAGCGGCGTCGCGACGCGGCCCATCGCCGACATGGAGGCCTATGGCGAAAGCCTTCAGCGTTTCGTGTTCCGGTCGGGCTTCATCATGCGGCAGATCTTTGCCGCGGCCCGGCGCAGTCCGCAGCGCGTCATCTATGCCGACGGCGAGGACGAGCGCGTGCTGCGCGCCGCTCAGGTGGCGATCGAGGAGGGGATCGCGCAGCCGATCCTCATCGGGCGCCCGGCGGTGGTCGAGACGCGGCTTAAGCGCTATGGCCTGTCAATCCGGCTGGGGCGCGATTTCGACCTCATCAACCCGGAGGACGATCCGCGCTATCGTGACTATGTGGCGACCTATGTCGAGATCGCCGGGCGACGTGGTGTCACGCCCGAGGCAGCGCGCGCCCTGGTGCGCACCTCGACAACCGTGATTGCGGCCATTGCCATGCGCCGCGGCGAAGCCGATGCGATGCTGTGTGGCCTCGAAGGCCGCTATCGCGCCAAGCTCCGTCACATCCGCGACATCATCGGACTGGCGCCGGGGGTCAAGGAACTCGCTGCTCTCAGCCTGATGATCACCTCGCGTGGGATCGTCTTCCTCACCGATACCCATGTGCAGGCCGATCCTGATGCCAACGCCATCGCCGACACGGTGATGATGTGCGCAAGCCATGTGCAGCGTTTCGGCATCGCGCCCAAGGTCGCACTAGTAGCGCATTCCGATTTCGGCGATTTCGATACGCCGTCCTCGGTCAAGATGCGCAATGCCCTCGACCTGATCCGGGGACGGGCGCCGGATCTCGAGATCGACGGCGAGATGCAGGCCGACACGGCACTGATCGAGGCGGTGCGCAACCGCAAGCTGCCCGGATCGACGCTCCGGGGCGAGGCCAACCTTCTGGTCATGCCAGATCTCTCGGCGGCCAACGTCGCCTATCAGATCGTCAAGGTCTTCGGTGATGCCTTGCCGGTGGGGCCTATTCTGCTCGGCACGGCGAGCCCCGCCCATATCCTGACCGGGTCGGTCACGTCTCGTGGTGTCGTCAACATGACGGCGATTGCCGTTGCCGAGGCAGCCACGAGGGCCAGGGCGGCGGAATAGCTGGGACGGGAACAGAACAAAGCGACCGCCATGAGCCATGCTACCTATCTGATCGGTGTCGACACTGGCGGCACCTATACCGACGCTGCGGTGATCGAAGCGGAAGGCCACAAGGTTGTGGCGTCCGCCAAGGCGATCACGACCAAGGGCGACCTGTCGATCGGGGTCACCGGCGCCATCTCGGCGGCGATTGCCGTGCTGCCGCAGGGTCTGAAGCCGCAAGCCATTTCGCTGGTCTCGGTATCGACGACGCTTGCGACCAATGCCGTGGTCGAGGGCCATGGCAGTGCGGTGGGCGTCATCCTGATCGGATTCGACCAGGGCATGGCCGACCGTACCGGCATCGCAAAGGCGTTTCCCGGGATGCCAATGGCCCTCATTGCCGGCGGCCACGACCACAATGGCGACGAACGCGAGCCGCTGGACATGGCGGCGCTCGAACGGGCCATCGCCACGATGCCGGTCGACGCCTTTGCCATCGCTTCGGCCTTTGCCGTCCGCAATCCCTCGCACGAGCACCGGGCGCGTGACCTGGCGGTGGAATTGACCGGCAAGCCCGCCACCCTGTCGACGGAACTCACCTCTGCGCTGGACGCGCCCCGGAGGGCGCTGACGGCGGTGCTCAACGCCCGGCTGATCTCGCGGATATCGATGCTGATCGCCGCGGTGCGCCGGTCCATGGCGGATCTCGGCATTTCCTGTCCCTTGATGATCGTGAAGGGCGATGGCACGCTGGCCCTGGCCGAGAAAGTGGCGCTGCGGCCTATCGAGACGGTGCTGTCTGGTCCGGCGGCCAGCTTGGTGGGGGCCTCGTGGCTATGCGGTCGCCGGGATTTCATCATGTCCGACATGGGCGGCACCACCACCGACCTTGGCATTTTCCGCGATGGCCGGCCGCAAGTGGCCGAGCAGGGCGCCGAGGTCGGCGGCTGGCGGACGATGGTAAAGGCCATCGATGTGAAGACCGTTGGCCTCGGCGGCGACAGCGAGATCACCGTCGGTCTCGACGGACGGCTGACGGTCGGGCCACAGCGGGTGGCGCCAATCGCACTTCTCGCCGCGCGTTTTCCCGAAGTCGTCGCCATGCTCGAGGCCGACTTGGCCGACACCGAGGGTGGATCGCTCCATGGCCGGTTCGCCCTACGCCCCTTTGGCGCGGCCGCGGCGCCGGCGGCTGTGGAACTCAATCCGCGCGAGGCTGAACTTCTGGCGCAGATCGGCGAACGCCCGGTGGCGTTGCGCAAGATCGCGGTGTCATCGGCGGCGCAACGGGCCCTGGTCTCGCTCAAGCGCAAGGGTGTGGTCCAGGTCAGCGGATTCACGCCCTCCGATGCCGCCCATGTTCTGGGCCTGCAGGACAATTGGCCGGGGCCTGCCGCAAGGCTTGCAGCGCGGCTGATGGTCCGGTTCCGCGACATGAAGCCTGGCGACGACGCGCGGATCGAGGGCTTCTGCCGCGAGGTGTGGAGCGAGACGGTTCGCCTGACCTGCCGGGTGATCCTGGATGCCGCTTTTGGCAAGCCGTTCGCGAACCACGAACTGGTCGATGCAGTTTGCGCCGGTAGCGGTGGCTATGGGCTGGTCGATGTGGCGCTCACGCCAAGGGTTCCGGTGGTCGCGGTTGGTGGACCGGTGCGGGTCTATTATGATGAGGTGGGGCGGAGGCTGGGCTGTGAGACCGTGTTTCCGCCGTTCTTCGATGTTGCCAACGCGGTGGGTGCTGCCACCGGGGTCGTGGCACAGGTGGTGGTGGTGAGCGTCGAGGGCGACGGCAGCGGCTTGTTCCGGGTGCATGGGCCGGGCGGCGTTAAGCCGTTCACCAGCGGACCTACGGCTCTCGCGGCAGCTTCAAAGCTGGCCCACGACCTGGCTCTCAAGGCGGTGGAACAACTCGGCGCCGAAGCGCCGCAGGTAGAGGTGTCGGTGACCAAGAGTCACCTGCCCGATGCCGTCGATGACAGCGGACTGCTTGAGGCCGTGATCCGGGCTGAAGCCATCGGCCGTCCCAACACGGCATGACGATGTGGCGCCATTAAGCGACCCTTAAGCATAGGTTTATTCTTGCGGAGGCGTTGTTGCCATGAAGACAAGTGGTTCCACCTGGGCAAGGGTCCATTAACCGCGGAATGCCTATTCATGATGGTAAGGAATTTGCCAAGAGGCCCTTGCCATGAACCCGCCTGTCAACGCTGCCAGCCTCAATCAGCCTTTCACTGGCTGGGACGATCTGCGCGTGCCATCCGCCGCCTGGAAGATCGAGAAGCCGCAGGTACGGCAGGACAGCTATGTCGCTTTCTTTCCCGACCAGAATGGCAAGGTCTACGAGATGCTGCTGGCCAATCTGCCGGTCATGCTGCACTGCATGGATGGGGCCGGACGGATCACCTCGGTCAACAAGCAATGGGCAATGGCGCTGGGCTACACCCAGGAGGACGTGGCCGGAAAGACCTTCAACGAGTTTTTGACGCCGGACTCGCGGGCCCGTCTGGTCCAGGACATCTACCCGAAGTACTTCCAGAGCGGCATCTGCCGGGGCGAGCTGATGACCGTCACACGACGGGATGGCTCCACGGCGCAGGTGCTGCTGTCGATGAACGCCTATCGCGGCGACAAGGGGCGGATCGAGCGGTCGATCTGTTTGCTCGATCAGCCGGTGTCGATCAATGTCGAACAGCCGGTAACGTTGGTCGATGACCACCGCTTCAAGGGGGCCTTCGAGTCGGCCGTGCATGGCATGGCGCTGGTTTCGCCGACTGGAGAGGTTGCGATCGCCAACGCAGCCTTTTGGGCATTTCTTGGCCGGAACGAGGCCGAAGGACTGGCCTTTGACGAAACCCTCCACTCGGATGACCGGCAGACCTTCCTTGCCCGCATGGGTGATCTTCTGAAAGGCGGCGTCGCGTCGGTCCGGCAGGAGTTACGCTATACCCGCCCTGACGATGCGGTGATGCATGGTGAGACGACGATCGCGCTGGTGCGCGATGAAACCGGCGAGGTCGGCCAGCTGATCGTCCAGATCGTTGACATGACCGAGAAGCAGGCGGCGGAAAAGTCGTTGCAGCGCGCCCAGAAGATGGAAGCCATTGGACAGCTGACCGGCGGCCTTGCCCATGATTTCAACAATCTCCTGACCGTGGTCATCGGCAATCTCGAGCTTCTCGAGGGCAAGCTGCCGGATGATCGCAGCACCAAGCGGCTGTCCGAGGCCATAAACGCGGCACGCAAGGGATCGCAGCTCACCCGGCAGATGCTGGCCTTTGCCCGCAAGCAGGAACTGGAGCCGCGCGAGGTTCTGCTGAACGACTTGGTCCACGACATGGCGCCGCTTATCGAACGCACCATCGGGGAGCAGATCCAGCTCAAGGTTGCAGTGATGGAGGGAGCGCCGAAGGCGATCATCGATCCATCGCAACTCGAATCTTCGATCCTCAACCTGGCCATCAATGCCCGCGACGCCATGGCCAAGGGCGGGCACCTCACGATCGAGACTCAGCCCGTCTATCTCGACCAGGCCTATGCGGCGAATTTCCCGGAAGTCACGCCCGGTCACTATGTCATGGTGGCGGTCTCCGATACCGGGGCGGGCATGTCACCGGAATTGCTCGAGCGGGTGTTCCAGCCCTTCTTCACCACAAAGGAACAGGGCAAGGGTTCCGGGCTCGGATTGTCGATGGTCTATGGCTTCATCAAGCAGTCGGGCGGGCATATCAGCGTCTACAGCGAAGTGGGCCACGGCACGGCGGTCAAGATGTATCTGCCGCGCAGGTTCGCCGAGGGTGAGGCACGGCCGGAGGTCGAGGGAATCGAGCCGTCGGCCGACGTGACGACCCCCGAAGCGGACTCCGCCGTCGAGGCGCCACGCAAGCCCAAGATCCTGGTGGTCGAAGACCAGGAAGCGGTCCGCGCCGTGGCCTGCGGCTTCCTCGAAGACTTCGGCTATGACATCGTGGAAGCGGAAGACGGACTGCAGGCCCTGGCCAAGCTTCAGGAGAATCCCGATGTCGACCTCATGTTCTCAGACGTGGTTATGCCGGGCGGATTGAACGGTTTCGACCTCGCCCAGGCGGCCCGCGGCATCCGGCCCGACCTCAAGATCGTCCACACCTCGGGCTATCCGAAGGGCGCGATGGTGCATCAGGAAGAACCGCGCTTCCGCGAGGGCTTCATCATCATGAAGCCTTACCGCCGGGAAGATCTGCAAAAAATCGTGAAGGACGCCCTCGAATTGCAATCCTGACGGTTAGGACGATCCTCCCGATAGTGCTATGATTCCCTAGCCGGGGAAGCGACAGCTTTATTGGGAGAACGATCATGAAAGGTGCAGCGCGCCTCTTCTTTACCTTGGCTATCCTCTACTTTCTCGCTGGGATTATCGTCGGCCTGCATATGGCGATCAGCGGTGAGCACAAGCAGATCGTGGCCCACGCCCACATCATGTTGGCGGGCTGGGTTTCTTCGGCCTTGTTTGCCCTTTTCTACCATGCGTTTCCTGCAATTTCTGCGAGCGGCCTGGCGCGGATCCAGTTCTGGATCCAGGCGGTTGGCGGTGTGGTCATGACGGTCTCGCTGCTCTTTCTCTATGGTGGCATGCCCTCGGCTGAGCCCGGAGCCGCGATCGGCTCGCTGGTCTTTGCTGCTGGCGTCCTGCTCTTCGCCTATATCTCTCTGAAGGAAGTGTGGAAGTCCTGAGCCTTCATACGGCCTTCGACCTGGCCGCGGCCGCGATGGCGATGACGGTGACCGTCATCGTCCATCGCTGGCGGCTGGAAGCGGCCGCACAGCGAATCGAGACGGCCGGCCTCGGCTACGCGCTGGCGTTGGTGTCAGGGGCGGTCATCGGCGGCTTCGGGGCCGGAACACTCAACCTCTGGCTCACCGGCCAACCTGGACTGGGCCGCAGTATCGTGGGCGCCCTCGCGGGGGCCATCGCCGCCATTGAAATCTTCAAGGCGTTCAAGGGCATCCGGGGCTCTACCGGCATCATCTTCGTGCCGGCCTTCGCTACCAGCGTGGCGGTCGGGCGGTGGGGCTGCCTTCTGTCCGGTCTCGCCGATCAGACCCATGGTACGGCCACCTCGCTGCCATGGGGCCACGATTTCGGCGACGGACTCAGCCGGCACCCCGTGCAACTCTATGAATCCTTCACCATGCTCGCCTTCCTCGGCATCGCCCTGGTGCTGATCGGAAGGCGAACCCCGTTCTTCATGCGCAACGGCTTCTATGTGCTGGTGCTGATCTATGGCGGCCAGCGCTTCCTGTGGGAGTTCCTCAAACCCTATGCGACAGTCGCCGGCCCGTTCAATCTCTTCCATTTCATTTGCGCCGGACTCGTGGTCTATTCTGTCGTGATGATCCGACGGGGAGACGGAGTCAGGGCATGACGCGAGCGGATTTCTGGTGCCGGGTGATTGGCTGGCTGCAGATCATCAGCGGTGCCCTGGTGGCGCTGGTTGTGTTCCTGCTGTGGTCGCTGTTCAAGGACTGGCTGGATATCGATGCCGTTGCGATCCTGGTGTTCTTCAAGTGGCTGGCCATCTTCTTCCTGGCGCTGCCGCCTCTGTTGTCCGGGCTCTTCACGGTGCTCTTTGCCAACCGCGTTGAGCAGGCGCGGGAAGGCCTGCGCGGGCAGGGGGCCTGGCCGCTCCGCATTCTCATGATCCTTGGCGGATTGTGGTCGGCCGGCGTCATTGGTTTCGCCGGGCTGGGCTTGCCGCCCGTCACGGTGCTGGCAGTGCTGGCCATCGCCACGGTGGTCATGGGCATTGGCGGACCGGAATGGACGGCCGATCTCCTGGTAAGGAAAGAGCCTGCGTCATGAATGCTCCCATCCGCAAGGTGGCGCCCTATGTCTTCTATGGCCAGACGACATCGATGTGCGATGTGTGTATGGCCTTGGTGCCGGCGAAGATCATCATCGAGGACGACCACGTCTATTATCTCAAGCGCTGCAAGTCCCATGGCGTGCAGAAGGCGCTCGTTTCAACCGATGCCGCCTATTACAAGCTCTGCCATGACTATCTGAAGCCCGGCGACAGGCCGCTACAGCCCCAGACCCGCACCGACAACGGCTGTCCCTATGATTGCGGGCTTTGCCCGGACCATGAGCAGCACTCCTGCCTCGCCCTGATCGACGTCAACGAGGCTTGCAACCTCACATGCCCCGTGTGCTTTGCCGACAGCTCGACGGCGAAGACCGCACATCGGCCGCTGGCCGAAATCGAGCGCATGATGGATGCGCTGGTCGCCTCGGAAGGCGAACCTGATCTCCTGCAATTGTCTGGCGGGGAGCCGACCATACATCCGCAGATCATCGAGATCATTGCTGCGGCCAAGCGGCGGCCCATCCGCCACATCATGCTCAACACCAACGGCATCCGGATCGCCCAGGAGCCGGATTTCGTCAGGCAATTGGCTGCCTTCAAGCCGGGCTTCGAGGTCTATCTGCAGTTCGATTCCCTGAAGGCCTCGGTGCATAGGGAACTGCGCGGTGCCGACCTCACCCGAATTCGCAAGCAAGCGTTGGAAGCCCTTGAACGGGAATCGATTTCGACGACACTGGTGGTCGTGGTGAAGGCCGGCGTCAACGACGGCGAACTGGGTGAAATCATCGATTATGCGCTCCAGTGGAACTGCGTGCGCGGCATTACCTTCCAGCCCATCCAGGACGCCGGCCGGAACGAGAATTTTGATCCGGCCAGGGATCGCATCGTGCTCTCAGATGTCCGCCGCAAGATCATTGCGGCGGGAACGCCGTTCGGGGCCCGTGACATCATTCCCCTGCCGTGCAATCCAGAATCAATCGCCATCGGTTATGCGTTGCGCAAGGGCAGGCAGATCGCGCCGATCACCTCCTTCTTCCCGCGCGACATGCTGGTGGAGGCCCTGCCCAATGCTATCACCTTCGAGAAATATCCCGATCTGCACCGGCAGGTGCTCAATTTCTTCTCGCTCTCGACTGCGGAATGCAACAATCCGGAAAAGCTCAACGCATTGCTGTGCTGTCTGCCGGAGGTGCCGGTGCCGGAGGGCTTCGGCTATGAGAACATCTTCCGCATCGCCATCGTCGAATTCATGGACCAGCATAATTTCTGCATCGGCCGGGTGAAGCGCAGCTGCATCCATTTCGTGACGCCCGCTGGCCAGATCATTCCCTTCGAGACCTACAACATGTTCTACCGCGACGCGGCGGCGAGGCAGCGAATGGCGGCGAGCAGGGGGCTTGGCTAGTCATGCCAGGCAAGGGCACGCGACGGGATGCGTTTCGGGTTGTGGC
Source organism: Alphaproteobacteria bacterium (assembly GCA_020441605.1). Next base: position 3,851 of record JAGRLX010000304.1, on the reverse strand, counting down.
GATGTTCGTTCTCGTGCCGGTGATTCTCGCTTCGGCCTGGCTGGTGACCGAGATCCTGTTTCCATCCACTGGTGATCCACTGTCGATTGCCATCATGCGCGGATTTCTGCCCTTTGTGGTTCCGATACTGGCCATCGCTGTAACGGTTGCCGGTTGGCTCACCTATGGTCTTGTTCAATCGTCGAAACGGCGGGGCAGGGAAAGCTGACGATGGCAATCCAGTGCACTCCTGACCGTTTGTCCGTCGCATGCGGTGGCAGTTGCGAGATTGTCGCAATTTCCTGTGTCTTGGTCGCCATGGGCGGCTGGTTTTCTGGCTGCGACGCGGGCAGTTTTCAGAACATTTGGCTTCCACCTCAGGCGAGGTTGAAATAGGGTCATGAAAATCCTCCTCACCATCCTCAGCGCGATCATGGTGCTTTTCGCAGGCGGGTGCACGCTCATGATGTTGGGAAGCGGCGGTGGCGGCGCGATGTTTCTGGGCGGCGGTGGGCTGGCGCTCATTCCCGGCGGCGTCCTGGCGCTCAATCTTGCCATGCTGGCAGCACTCTGGGGCAAGGCCCGGCCCGGCAAGTGGGTGTTCGTCACGCTCGCCATTCTCGATGCGATCGTGGTCGCCATCGTGCTGCTGACCTGGAGTTCGTTTGGATTGGGCGATCCATCATTGAACTGGCTGGCGGGGCTCACCGCCTTCGGCTTCGCAGTCAAGGGCGTACTCTCGGCCATTTTCGTGGGAAGGCAATAGCGGGCGCACCATGCAAGTCATCGCGATCATTCTTGGCCTGCTGCTGCTGATCTTCGGTGGCGGCTGCACGCTGATCTTCCTGTTCGGACTTGTGTCCGACACCAGGTCCATGCTCTCCGATGTCCCACTGTTGCTGACGTTGTGGATACCGCTCGGGCTTCTGCCGCTTGGTCTCGGCTGGCTCCTGTTCCGGTATGGCCTGCGCAAGGACCGGGAGAAGCGAAAGGCGCGGTCGCCGGCTGCGGTGGAGGATCCGCCACAGGAGCCACTGCCATGATCACAACCGGCATCCTGGTTCTCATCCTCCTCGGCGCCGTGCTGTGGTTTCTGCTGGATCGCCATGAGAACCGGCGCGTGACCGACGGGTTGCCGCGGCATTCAACTCTGCGTCTGATCTTCGCGGCGGCAGCGATGCTCACGATGCTGTTTTCCGGTGGCTGTGGCTTGCTGTTCCTGACCAATCAAGATGGTACCTATGTCACCTGGCAGGTGGTGGCGATTTTCGCCGGCCCACCCTTTGCCGTAGGTCTTCTGGTTTGGTGGCTGGCGATGCGGCGGAAGGCAGGGTAAACAGGCCCCGGATCACGAATCTGTGTGGGGCAGCACATGGCCGAACTCTTCAGCGTCGAGAATCTGACGACCCTTCTGGTGCTGACAGCACTCGAGACGGTTCTGGGCTTCGACAATCTTCTCTACATCTCGATCGAAGCCAAGCGGGTATCGCCGTCCCAACAGAAAAATGTGCGCCGGCTGGGGATGATTCTCGCGATCGTCCTGCGCATCGTTCTGCTGTTCGTTGTGCTGCAGCTGATCGAGGCGTTTCAGGATCCGCTGTTCGGCATCGACTTGCCCTATCTCGCGGCGAATTTTTCCGGCCACAGCCTGATCGTGCTGGGTGGCGGGGCCTTCCTCATCCACACGGCGATGAAAGAGATCTTCCACATGCTGGTGGTGCAAGACCTGGAGCATGCGAAGGGCAGTGGACCGAAGCATGTCTCGGCCATGCGGGCCTTGGTCTGGATCACCGTGATGAACGTGGTGTTTTCCTTTGACACGGTGTTGTCGGCGGTGGCTTTGACCAAGAACTTCATTGTCATGGCGACTGCCATCGTGCTGTCGGGCATGCTGATGGTGGCCCTGGCCGAACGAGTTGCAAGCTTCCTGCAGAAGAACCGGATGTACGAGGTGCTGGGGCTCTTTGTCCTGTTGCTGGTCGGCGTCATGCTGCTTGCCGAGGGCGGGCATATCGCTCATCTGGCCTTCTTCGGCTACCCCGTGGAGCCGATGGCCAAGTCGACTTTCTACTTTGTCGTCGGGGCCTTGCTGATCGTCGATATCATCCAGGGCCGCTACCAGAAGAAACTCATGGCAGAAGAGCGTCGCTCGCCACCGGTACGCCACGAAGGTCTCGGCCACTCCTGACCTGCGTGTTCCATCGGGCGGAACCACGCTTGCGGATATTTATATATCGTGTTATATAACTTGCTATGTAAATGCGATGAGGCCTTTCATGCCTGACGATCTCGTCCGCAGCTATGGTTATTTGACGCTCGGAAGCCGCCTCAAGCGGATCGGCGAGCGCTTGCAGGCCGACGTGCAAAGGCTGACGGCGGCCCGTGGCTTTGAACTCCATGGCGCTCTGTGGACGATGTTGTTCGCGGTCGACCTGAACGAACCGGTTGCGGTGGGCGAACTTGCCCAGTCGCTTGGCATTGCCCAGCCCGGTGTTACCCGCGCTCTGGCGCAGCTCGAGGTCCGCGGTCTGGTCAGGCCACTCAAGTCAGAAACCGACCAGCGCGTCAAACGCGTGGCGCTAACCGCACAGGGACGGAAGCTGGTCGACCACGCCAAGCGCGAACTCTGGCCGTTGGTGACGCAGGCGGTGGCGGAAATCTGCGATGGTCTCGATGGTCCGCTCCTCGATCAACTGGCTGCCATCGAAGATGCGCTGACCCTGCGGCCCCTGGACCAGCGGGCCGCCAAGCCAAGGAAGGAGTAGACATATGGCGCATGTTCTCGACAATCCCGTGTGGTCGGCGCTCACCGGCCGCCAGGCCGGCATCGCGCTGGGTTCGGATCGCGCTCGGCGCTATCTTCCCGACATTTCACCCTGGGCGGCCCTGGCCGATGACACGCCGGAGGCGCTGGACGAGCTTGCGACCCTGGTGCCGGCGGATGGCAGCGTGTTCCTTGTTCGCAAGGCGGACCAGCCCTTTGCGGCGACCGGGCGCCTCTCGGCCACGCCATTCCTCGGCCTGCAGATGGTGGCGACAAACGTCACCGCGCCCGACCATTCTGATGAAGTCGTCGATCTTGGCGACGGGGATGCTCCCGAGATGATCGATCTCGCCGCGCTGACCAGGCCTGGCCCATTCATCGCCCGCACCCATTCGCTGGGCGATTTTGTCGGCATCCGCAAGGGTGGCAAGCTTGTCGCCATGGCTGGCGAGCGCTTCAAGGTCGATGGCTTCACCGAGGTCAGCGGCGTCTGCACCCACCCGGACTGGCGGGGCAGGGGCTATGCCGCGCTCCTGTCGCGCGTTGTCGCCGCCCGGATCATGGCGCGTGGCGAAACGCCGATGCTGCATGCCTTCATCGCCAACACGGCGGCCATACGGCTCTATGAGCAGCTCGGTTTCACCGCCCGCAGCCAGTTGCACGGCGTGGTGTTCAGGCGGGCCTGACGGCTTGCCCGCGGAGGCTGCCTCCGCTAGAAGCGCCGGCGACACATCCCCCCAATTCGCAAGGACGGATCACGCCGATGGCGCGCCAATTCATCTATCACATGCAAGGCCTGTCGAAATCCTATGCCGGCGGCAAGAAGGTCCTCGACAACATCCATCTGTCCTTCTACCCGGATGCCAAGATCGGCGTGCTTGGGCCCAACGGCTCGGGCAAGTCCACCTTGCTGCGCATCATGGCGGGCCTCGACAAGGAGTGGAACGGCGAGGCCTGGCTCGCCGATGGCGCCACCTGCGGCTACCTCCCGCAGGAGCCGCAGCTCGATCCCTCGCTCGATGTCATGGGCAATGTGATGGAAGGGGTGGCCGCCAAGAAGGCGATCCTCGATGAATACAATGCACTCATGGCCGACTACAACGACGAG
>JAGRLX010000303.1 GCA_020441605.1 Alphaproteobacteria bacterium | reverse complement strand
CATCAGCGAGGCGATCAAGGATCGCGCCATTACCGTGATCGACGTCATCAAGGCCCTGGCCCGGCGCGGCTTCCGCGACGAGGCGGAGAACTTGCTGAACGTGGTGAAGCTCCGTCTCTCGGGTGATTATCTGCAGACGTCGGCCATGATCCGCAACGGCCGCATCGTTAGTGCCGTCAACGATCCCAATGACTATCTGGGGCCGGGCACCGGCTACCGGCTCAGCGAGTCCCGGCGCCAGGAACTCAATTCGATCCGCGATGTGCTCGACCAGAAGGAAGTCCTGCGTTCGGAGGCGATGCACGAGAAGGACGAAGCCCGGCGTATCCGTTACAGGAGCCTTGGCGCGGCAGAGCCAGGCCACGACCCGCAGGATGTGGTGATCGGCATCAGTCCCGCCTTCGGGTTGAAGCTCTACCAGACCACCGGCGGGCATCGTCTGTCGGAAGTCCTCGCAGTGATGATCGAAGCCGTCGCCGCCCGCGGCCTGAGGCCGCGCGTGGTCCGCTTCCACCACACCGCCGATACCTCGTTTCTTGGCCTTTCGGCGGCCCGTCTTGCCGGCTCCGGTGTCGGCATCGGCATACAGGCCAAGGGTACCGCCGTCATCCACCAGCGCGACCGCCTGCCGCACAATAACCTCGAACTCTTCTCCAACGCGCCGATCACCCGGCTCGAACACTATCGCGGCCTCGGCGCCAATGCGGCGGCCTATGCCTTGGGCGAAATGCCGGAACCGGTGGTGGTGCCGCAGCGTGGCGAGGCCATGGGTTCGCGTTACCATGCCCGGGTGGCATTGATCTATGCCATCGAGACCGGCCTGACCGCGGAGGGTGCTGCCCCAGAGGAAATCGCGGTCACCTTCTCGGGGGCCAAATCATGAAGGTCGGGATTTCCGATTATCCACTTGCCGAGACCCGTTCCGAATCGATCACCGGGCGGCGCGGCAAGGCGTTGAGCGAGATTACGCTCGACGCCGTGCTGGCGGGCGAGGTTACCATGGACGATCTCGCCATCACGCCGGACGCATTGCAGCTTCAGGCCGGTGTGGCGCGCGCCGCCGGCCGACCCACCCTGGCGCTCAATTTCGAACGCGCCGCCGAGCTCGTCGATGTGCCCCAGGACGTGATCATGCAGATCTACGAATTGCTGCGTCCGGGCCGGGCGAAATCGAAACAGCAGCTGACCGAGGCCGCTGCCCTGATGCGGGGCGCCTACAAGGCCGAGCGCATCGCTCGCTTCATCGAGGAAGCGGCCCAAACCTATGAAGATCGTGGCCTTTTTACCTTTCGATTTTGAGGAGCCGCCCTTCTGTTCCTCGGCGATGCTGGCGAACCCAAACCTGGTGAACGGCGGCGGAGCATGAATTCAGGTGCGCACCTCATTATTGCTTGAATAAATCATATGAGTTGATTTATTGTCCGTCGACATTGCGCCGACATGTGCCCGTCACCTATAAGCGGAGAGGAACAACAGGGACGAAAGTGACGACACGATGATCAAGCCAGCGCCACGCGCCACAGATGCCGAGACGATCCGCGCCGAAATCCTGGAAAAGCTCGCCTATTCCATTGGCAAGGACCCGGTCGTGGCCAAGCGGCACGATTGGCTCAATGCCACCATCCTGGCGCTGCGTGACCGGATCATCGACCGCTGGATGGACTCGACCCGCCGCGCCTATCAGACGGGGTCGAAGCGTATCTATTATCTGTCGCTGGAGTTTCTGATCGGCCGTTTGCTTCGCGATGCGCTCAGCAATCTGGAATTGACTGGCGCCTTTCAGCAGGCGCTGCAGGGGCTGAACGTCGATCTCGACCTGATCGAGGCGCTCGAGCCCGACGCGGCCCTGGGCAATGGCGGGCTTGGCCGGCTGGCCGCCTGTTTCATGGAGAGCATGGCGAGCCTCGACATCCCCGCCTATGGCTATGGCATCCGCTACAACCACGGCCTGTTCCGCCAGAAGATCGTGGATGGCTGGCAGGTGGAGCTGCCGGAAGACTGGCTGCAACACGGCAATCCTTGGGAGTTCGCCCGCCGGGAAGCGGCCTACGAGATCGGTTTTGGCGGCAGCGTCACCCTCGACACTCTGGCTGACGGCCGCCAGCGCCGCCGCTGGAAGCCGGCCGAAACGCTCCTGGCCTCCGCCTACGACACGCCGATGGTGGGCTGGCGCGGCAAGCGCGTGAACACCCTGCGGCTCTGGACGGCCCGCGCCCTCGATCCCATCCGGCTCGATGCCTTTAATAGTGGCGACTATGCCGCGGCCCTGAACGAGAGCAACAAGGCCGAGATCATCACCCGGGTTCTCTATCCATCGGATTCGACCCCGGCCGGCCAGGAACTGCGCCTCCGTCAGGAGTTCTTCTTCACCTCGGCCTCGCTGCAGGACATTCTCCGCCGTCACATGCAGCAGTATAACGACATCCGCTCGCTGGCCGACAAGGTATCCGTCCAGCTCAACGATACCCACCCCGCCGTGGCCGTGGCTGAATTGATGCGCCTGCTGATGGATCTCCATCATCTGTCCTGGCGCGAGGCATGGGACATCACTACGGCGACCATCTCCTACACCAACCACACCCTGCTTCCCGAAGCGCTGGAAAGCTGGCCTGTCCATCTCTTCGAGCATGTGCTGCCGCGTCACATGCAGATCGTCTATGCGATCAACGCCAAGATCATTGCCGAGGCCCAGGAGCGGCCCGATTGCGACCCGGGTTTCCTCTCCTCCATTTCGCTCATCGACGAGCACAATGGCCGGCGCGTCCGCATGGGCCAGCTTGCGTTCGTGGGCTCCCACAGCATCAACGGCGTGTCGGCCCTGCACACGTCGCTGATGAAGGAGAGCGTGTTCCGCGATCTGAACCGTCTCTATCCCGGCCGCATCAACAACAAGACCAATGGCATCACGCCGCGGCGCTGGCTTCTGGGTGTCAATCCCGGGCTGGCCGACCTGCTGCGCGAGTCGATTGGCGATGCGGTCCTCGACGATGCCGCTCTGCTGGTCAAGGCGGCTCCCCTCGCCGGCGACGCCAGCTTCCGCGAACGCTTCGCCGCGATCAAGCGGCGCAACAAGGAAGAGCTGTCGAGCCTCGTCTCGGCCCGGCTCGGGCTGAAGCTCGACCCATCCGCCATGTTCGACGTGCAGGTGAAGCGCATTCACGAATACAAACGCCAGCTGATGAACATCCTTGAGACGATCGCGCTCTATAACACCATGCGCGCGCATCCGGATCGCAAGTGGGCGCCACGGGTCAAGATCTTTGCCGGCAAGGCGGCAGCGAGCTATGCGCAGGCCAAGCTGATCATCAAGCTTGCCAATGATGTGGCCAATGTCGTGAACAATGATCCCGACACCCGCGATCTTCTGAAGGTTGCATTCGTTCCGAACTACAATGTCAGCCTTGCCGAAATGATTGTCCCCGCCGCCGATCTCTCGGAGCAGATCTCCACGGCCGGCATGGAAGCGTCGGGCACCGGCAACATGAAGTTCGCCCTCAACGGCGCGCTCACCATCGG
>JAGRLX010000302.1:1016-3553 GCA_020441605.1 Alphaproteobacteria bacterium | reverse complement strand
ACGTTGGGCAGGCCGACGATCCCCATCTTGAAGCCCATGAACGCCTCTCCGGTATCGGTATCGCTGGCCTTCTAGTCAGCCCATGCTGCAGGTGCAAGCCGCCCCGGCAGCGCGGCGCCCCAGCCAGGGAACCGAAATCCGTGACGGATGTCGGACCGTTCTCCGCAACGGAAAACGGCACCCGGCCCGGTACTGGGGCCGCGATGCCCCGTCCGTCACTTCAGCTTGGACAGTTTCGACTGCAGCTCGGCGAGCTGCTTCCTGATCTCGGCCAGGTCCTCGGAGCCGCCCTCTTCCTCGCTCTCCGGCTCGGGGCCCGATGAGCCGCTGGGCCAGCCCGCGGTCATCGCCTTCATGAAGGCCTCCTGCTGCGCCTGCAGCGCCTCGAACCCCGGCAGCTTGGCCATCGGGTTGATCGCGTTCATGTTCTTCATCATCTTCGACTGGCTCTCGCGCAGCATCGCAAAGGACGATTGCAGGAACTGCGGCATCAGCCCGCCCCCCGGCACCATATAGCTGCGCACCAGATCGTTCAGCACGTTCACCGGCAGAACATTCTCGCCCCGGCTTTCGTGCTCGGCGATGATCTGCAAGAGATACTGCCGGGTCAGGTCGTCGCCCGATTTCAGATCGACGATCTGGACCTCGCGCCCCTTGCGAATGAATCCTGCGATATCCTCGAGGGTCACGTAATCGCTGGTCTCGGTATTATAAAGCCGGCGGCTGGCGTAACGCTTGATCAGCAGCGGCTTTTCCTTCTCCGCCATATCCGGCCTCCCCGACATGATGCAGTGCAGAAAAAGCCTACGCGCTCGCCGCGAGAAAGAAAAGCCTGCGCTGCATTGCCGCCGCATGCGCGGTTCGCAAACGAAATGGGCGGGTCTTTCGACCCGCCCCCGCGATTGCGCCGTTTGGGAGGATTGGCGCAGATCGAGCGTTCTTTCGCCGTCTTACTTCGCAGCGGCCTTCTTGGCAGCGGCGGTGACTTCGCTGGTGGCTTTCTTGACCGCAGCGGTGGCGTCTTCGGTGATGTCCTTGCCGGCAGCCATCATCAGCTCGACGGTGTCCATCTGCACTTTCTTGGCGATCTCGGCGAAGGCGGCCATGTTCTCGGCAGCCACTTCAGCCGATGCCGAAGCGAAATCGGTGATCGCCTTGGCGTAATCGGCCGGCTCGGCTTTGGCTTTCGACAGCTCAGCCAGTTTCGACAGGGTCGACTTGGTCCACTTGCTGGAGATCTCGGCCGATTTCTCGGCGGCTTCCAGAGCCACGCCCGAGAGTTTCTCGTTCAGGGTCGCGGTGGTTTTGAAAGCATCCTCGAAGGATTTGGTGTCAACCGGGAAGGCGCCCATGAAATCTTTCATGGCGGCGGTGAAGTCTTGGGTCTTGGCCATTGGTTCAGTCCTCTGTTTCCAGGCGGGACCTCCCCGCCTCATCTCATCTGGACCAAATATGCTCGCTGCGCCGCAGCATTTCAAGTGGGCTTATGCTGCAGTGCAGAAAAATTTTATTCCGGCGCCAAATCAGGCATTTGGCTTGGCTGCCACATAGGTTCCGGGCGCCGGGGCGAGTGCGGGATGCGCCGAATCGCCCGGGAGGCGAGCCGGGACCATCTTGCCCGAGCGCGCCTTCAGCCAGGCTTCCCAGCGCGGCCACCACGAGCCTTCGTGGAACGCGGCCGTGGCCATCCACTGGTCGGCCGGCAGGCTCAGATCCTCGTTGGTGTAATGGCCATACTTGTTCTTGCTCGGCGGGTTGACGATCCCGGCGATATGGCCCGACTGGGTTACGATGAAGGTCTTGTTCTTCGACCCCATCTGCTGCACCCCGCGATAGCAGTCCCGCCAGGCGGCGATATGGTCGGTCTCGCAGGAGATCGAGCAGACCGGCACGTCCACCTCGGAAATCTTCACCTTGTGGCCCAGCAGATCGTAACCGCCCCTGGCGAACTCGTTGTTCTGGCAAAGCCCGCGCAGATACTCGACCGCCATCTTCCCCGGCAGGTTGGTGCCGTCGCCGTTCCAGTAGAGCAGATCGAAGGCCGGCGGCGTCTCGCCCAGCATGTAGCTGCGGATCGCCGGGCCATAGACCAGGTCGTTGGACCGCAGGTACGAGAAGGTGCGCGCCATGATATAGGAGCGCAGGATACCCTTCTCGGCCACCTCCGCCTCGATGCTGTCGACGAAATCGTCGCTGAGGAAGGGGGTGAACTCGCCCTGTTCGGCAAAGTCGGTCAAAGCGGTGAAGAAGGTCGCCGATTTCACCGACTTGTCGCCCATCTGGCGCATCAGCGACAGCACCATCGCCAGCGTCGTCCCGGCGATGCAGTAGCCGACCACGTTCACCTGCTTCACGCCGCAGATCGCCTTGATCTCGCGGAAGGCGGCGAAATAGCCCTCCTCCACATAGTCGCCCATCCCGGTATCGGCATATTCCAGCCCCGGATTCACCCAGCTCACCACAAACAGCGTATAGCCCTGCTCGGTGATCCACTTGATAAGACTGTTCTGCGCCTTCAGGTCGAGGATATAGAACTT
>JAGRLX010000302.1:0-990 GCA_020441605.1 Alphaproteobacteria bacterium | reverse complement strand
CCAGGGCGGGAAGATCACGATCGGGATGTCGTGCACCTGCTCGGTGGCGGGTTCGTACTGGATCAGCTCGATCATCCGGTTGCGATAGACCACCTGCCCTTTCGAGGTGGCGATGTTCTCGCCCAGCCTGAAGGCCCTCTCATCCGCCAGCCGCACCACCAGCTCGCCGTTGTTGGCCTCGAGATCCTTCACCAGGTTCTCGAGCCCCGCGACCAGCGACTCGCCCTCGGTTGCCACCGCCTTTTCCAGCGCGTCCGGGTTGGTGCCCAGGAAATTGGTCGGCGCCATCAGATCGACGATCTGGCGCGCGAAATAGCTCAGCCGCTTCTTGTCCTTCGGATCCAGATCGGTGACCGCCTCCACCGCCTCCTGAATCGCCTGCGCATTGATCAGATACTGTTGCTTGATGAAGTTGAAATAGGGATGGGTATCCCACAGCGGATTGCGGAATCGCGGATCGCTTGGCCCCGGATCGGCGGGCGCCTGCAGCTTGCCCCGCGCCAGCGCCTGCTGCGCCTCGGCGAAATGGGTGACGGTTTTCCCCCAATAGGCGATCTGCTGTTCGAGGATCTTCGCAGGGTTGTTGATCGCCTCGGCCCAGTAGGCCGCCGCCGCATTGGCGAAAAGCTGGTGATTCGGCGCGTTCAGCCCGGGATTGTTTCCGCTCTTCGAGGTCATCACCTCGATCAGCCGCCGCGACAACTGTTCCACCTTGGCAAGATTTTCCGTAAGCCGTTCAAGGTGTTCGCCGCCGGCGGCGGGTGCGTCGCCCTCGCTGGTTGTCATCTTAAGGATTCCCCCCTAACTTGCTGCCGTGCAGAATAACGTCGCCGCTTTCGGGAGGCAAAGCGACGAATAGTCCGACGTGTCGGAATCTCCGGCCGCCGGTCAAAACTTCGGAGACCCGATCTTGCGCTATATGCTGACGTACGACCTGATGGAGACCGTCCGGAACACCAACCAGTGGATGGGCGCCTCGGCCAAGGCCCT
>JAGRLX010000301.1 GCA_020441605.1 Alphaproteobacteria bacterium | reverse complement strand
AGAGCGCATAGGACTGGAACACCATGGCCAGTCCGCGCATCGCTGGCGGCACGTCATTCATGCTTTGCCCGTCGATCAGAAGCTCGCCGACTGTGATGTCTTCAAGTCCTGCCATAAGCCGCAGCAGAGTGGATTTTCCACAGCCCGAGGGGCCGACCAGTACGACAAACTCCTGGTCACGCACCTCAAGATTGATATCCTGCAAGACCCGGACGGGGCCAAAGGATTTGCTCAAGCCTTTGACATGAAGTTCACTCATGGACGGCCCTCATTTCACGGCACCCTGCGTGAGGCCGCCGATGAATTGCTTCTGCATCACCAGAAACGTGATCAGGATGGGGACCACCGAGATGACCAGCCCTGCCATCAGCACCGCCCAGTTGTCGCGCAGTGCGTTGGCAAAGCCCATCATGCCGATGGTGATGGTCTTCACACTTTCGCTTTCCACAAACGTGAGAGCGAAGATGAACTCGTTCCAGACGCGCATGGCTTCGATCAGGGCCGCCGACGCCAGGATGGGCCGGCTGAGCGGCAGATACACGTGCCAGAACGTCCACAGGGGCCCTGCTCCGTCCATTACGGCCGCCTCACTGAGTTCGATCGGGATCTTCACCATGTAGGCCCGGATGAGGAACGTTGTGAACGGCAAGCCAAAGGCCACATAGGGAATGATGAGTGCCCAGTAGGTGTTGTAGATGCCGAGCGCATTGAGCGTCTTGAACAGCGGGAAAAGGCTGACCTCCGGCGGAAGGATGGAGCCTCCGAGGATCAGCGTGTAGATCACCGCCTTGCCAGGAAACTTGAGCGCCACGAGAGCGAAGGATGCCGCAGCAGCCAACATCACGACGAGCACCGTGGTCACAACCGTTACGATGACACTGGAAATGAGATACTGCGAGATGCCGAAGTTCCAGGCCGCGAGATAGTTGTCCCAGCGCCACTCCTCCGGCAACGCCCAGGTGGAGCCGAACATCTCGGGAGAGGTCTTGAGTGAACTCAGGAAGAGCCAAATGAGTGGATAGACCGAAGCGCCGGTCATCAGCCAGAACAATGCGAGCAGCAGCCCCTCACTGATCCTCGACTTGGCGCGCGATGGGGCCATCGTCACTGGTCCCGCTGAAGCTTGATCTGAATGGCGCCAATGGCCAGCGTGATGACAAAGATCACGGTCGCAACGGCCGACGCGTAGCCTGCGACATCGTCCCGAAACGCCGACCGGTACATGTGTGTGCCCAGCACTTCGCTGGCGTGATTTGGGCCACCTGCCGTCATCACCCAGACAATATCGAACACCTTGAAAGCTCCGAAAATGGTGATCACCGTCAGGATGAGCGTCGATTCGCGCACGCCCGGCACGGTGATGTAGCGGAACTGCTGAATCCGGCTGGCGCCCTCCATCGACAAGGCTTCGTAGAGGTCGCGCGGAATGGCCTGAATCGCCACCATGAACAGGGCCATCATGTAACCTGTCCATTGCCATTGTGACACCATGACAATGGAGATGAGCGCTGTCTGCTCTTCGCCCAGCCAGATGCGGGACAAGCTATCCAACCCAGTTGAAAAGAGCAGCTGATCCACCAGGCCGATGGTTGGCTGGTAGATCAGCTGCCAGAGGAGACCGACAACGGTCACAGGGAGGATTGAAGGCAAAAAGAGCGTCGTGCGAAAGATGTTTCGCAGAAGCGGGCTAAAGACACCAGCCTGGAGAACTGCGGCCAGCGCCAGGGCGACGAATACCTGGAAGAACACCGACACAACGGCGTAGATCACATTATTGACGAGTGAGGTCCAGAAAATGGGGTTGCTGAACAGCTCCGCATAGTTGGCAAACCCGACAAAGCGCCGGGTGGCGCTCATCGAACTCCAGGAGTAGAGGCTGTAATAAATGTTTTCGGCCGCCGGGCCGTAAACAAAGACGGCCAACAGGATGAGTGACGGCGCGATGAAGAGGTAGGGTATGAGACGTTGCCGGGAGACTGTCATGTCCCACACCCTACCATTTCCGGTTATTGCGCGGCGCGCTCTTTCTGAACAGCGAGCGCCGTTTCACGGACCTTGGCCATCACCTGCTCGGGCGTCTCGGTGCCATTGAGGATTGCCTGACTTCCCGCGAGCAGCACTTCGGTGGAGCGGGCATCCATGTCGGTATCGAGCCACAGTGCCAGGCCGGACGCCGCGTTCAGAACGTCGAGTCCCTTCAGTGTCATGGCATCGGCGTTCTCAGCGGTGATCGAACCCTTCACGGCGCTGGTCATGCCGGTGACCTTTACATACTCCTTGCCCTGTTCCGCAGAGGTGAGGAACTTCAGGAACTCGATGGCTTCGGCCGGATGCTCGGTCTTCGAGGAAATCATGAAGCCGTCCGGCGCGCCGGTGAGAAGGTTGCCGTCACCCTTGCCATCCGCAAAGCCTGGCAACTTGAAGAAGTCCCAGCCATCCTTCTCGGCCTGAGAGCCCTTGAGTTGATTGAACTCCACGAGTTCCATGTAGATCATGGCATTGCGGCCGGCAAGGAAGCTGCCGCGGGCGATCGAGTGGGTCAACGCATTGGAACCACGATTGAAGTAACCCTCGTCATTCAGGCGCTTGAATTCGGTTAAGGCCTGAACATAACCGGGATCAGTGTAGAGCGCTTCGGGCTTGCTGGTGAGCTCATAGTCCGCAAGGCGCGTGTCGTTTGGCACCAGCTTTGCCAGAAGATCGCCGATGTAGTGGGAAGCAGCCCACGGGTATTGATTGCCGAAAGCAATCGGAACAATGCCGGCATCCTTCAGCTTCTTGCAGGCATCAAGAAACTCCTGATAGGTTTTCGGCTCGGCAATGCCATTGTCGGAAAGAATTTTCTTATTGTAGAGCATATACTTGCCGTCGACGTTGATCGGAACGCCGTAAAGCTTGCCCTGGTACTTGAACGGCCCCATGGACGCTTCCGAGAACCGGTCCTTCCAGTCGCTGTTGTAGACGGCGTCAGTGATGTCGAGCGCGCGGCCGCCGCGGGCGAATTTCTTGCCGAACTCGCCAGACCAGGAGAAGTAGACGTCTGGCACCTGTTCGGAAGCCATCAACACGCGGATCTTGTCCTTATAGGGTTCGTCGGCGACCGCTTCCATCTTGATCTTGATGTCCGGATGGCTCGCCTCGAATTCCTTCACCGCCTTGTCGAAGTAGGCCATGTTTTCGGGCTCCGGCCACTTGTGCAGGAAGCTCACCGTCACCTCCGCCATTGCCGAGAGAGACATAGCAGCCAGACTCATGGCCGATGCAGCGATGAGTGTCGTCAGTTTGAAGTGTTGCATTGCAGATCCTCCAGTTGGGTTTCAGGCTTTGGCCGTGCCGGCTTCTTTTGATTGGATGACGAGGCCCGGCTGACCTGGCCGGATCGGTGTTTCGTAACCGAAGGCGCCGCGATAGGCGCAGACCCTGGCCGCGTAGGCCGCGCCCTCCCCCAGTGCGTCGGCCACAGGCCTCATGGCGAGATGAGCGATCAGGAAACCAGCGATGAATCCATCGCCTGCTCCGAGCGTGTCGGCTACCGAGGTCTTGACAATGCCTTGTGCCGTGAAAGCAGCACCGTCGAAACAGAGTGCGCCCAGCGCACCGCGCGTAATGACAACAAGCTTCGGTCCATGGCTCGCGACCTGACGGGCAAGCGCTCGGCAGGCCTCATCGTCATCCCCTGCCGCGGAGAGGAAGGCGATGTCGATGTGCGGGGCGGTCGAAGCGATATAGCCAGGCGTGTATTCCGAAGAGTAGTCGAAAGAGAGCGCCCGCGCTGCCGCCTTGATGCGCGGCAATTCGCCTTCCAAGCGGCTGTACACGCTCGAATGCGCGAGATCGAAGGTGGCGATGAAGTCGTAATCGACGGGCTTCAGTTGATAGTCGTCGCGGCCGCTTGGATGATTGCCGTCGAACCAGCGGTCATTGTTGGTGTGGCGGATGCGCGACCAGGAATTTGGCCCGTCAATCCGGCGCAGATGGCTGATGTCGATTCCCTCGGCAACCAGGGCATCATGGATCATCTCACCCAGGAAATCGTTGCCGATGCAGCCGAGATAGGCGGCATCGGCGCCAATGCGTTTGGTGAGTACGGCGATGTTGACTGCATTGCCGCCGGGAAACTGCACACCCTGATCGACGTAGATGTCGACGGTATTGTCGCCGATGCCCAGCACCCGCACCATGGATCAGTATTCCGTCTTCCACATGTAGCGGCGGGTGGAGAGCGGCTGGTTGTGCCAGACCGCCAGTCGCACCGCGACGCGGTAGAGCGCGGCCTCGACGATATAGGGCGCCATGATCGGCCGGATGGCCGGGTCGATGCCTTTCATTTCGAAGTCCTTCGAGTCATAGATGAACAGCCGCTCGGTGTACTTCTTGCAGAAGCGCACCACGCGATCCATCAGCGGGCGGCTCGGATCTTCGCCCAGCATCAGGACGAGTGGTGTGTTCTGGTCGACGATCTCGAACGGACCATGGAAGAACTCCGCCGCCTCGAGCGGCACCGAATGCATCCATTGCATCTCCATCAACACGCAGACGCCGATGACATAGGCCGTGTTGAACATCGGGCCGGAGGCGACGTGATAGAGGATGCGGTCGTCTTTCAGAAGCCGCGCCTCTTCGGCGGCACGCCTTTCGACTGAGATCTGCGTGTCGGCCATCGCTTCTGGCAGCGCTTCAAGCGACTTCATCAGTTTGTCGAACAGGGGCCACTTGTCTTTCCCCGCCATGAGCCCGCCGATGAAGGCTTGCATGATCATGAACATGCCGGTGTGTGACTGCTCGGTCACGCCCATCAGGAGCGGGTTCTGAACGGCCTTGGCGAGCGGCAGGTCGGCTGTCTGGGTGACGGCAACCGTGACACACGGCCTGCCCTTCACGAATTCGGCGGCTTGCACGGTTTCCGGAGTCGTGCCGGACTTTGATCCCAGGAGCACCAACGTGCGGTCGTCGAAACGCGCCGGATTTTGCGTGACGAACTCTGCCGGGAAATAGCGCCGGACTTCCAATGTGGGGCTGTAGTGTTGCAGCCAGTACTCAAGCCCGAGCATGATGCGGTTGGGGGCACCGCAGCCGACAAGATAGACCTTGTCGATCCCGCCGGCGAGCGATTGCCCAAGCTTGGCCGCATCCCTCATTACCCGCGACGATTCTGCCAGCGCTCTCACAATCGCGTTCTTGTCGACATCCGTGGCCATGCCAATTCCTCATCAGGTTATATATATACCAATAATAATCTTGGTATATAATCAATTTGTCAAGACGGAAGCGAAAACAAGCCCGAGAAAGACGAGAACGAGCCATGCAGCGCAGCAAATTGCGAGGAACCACTACCGAATTGGTATAATGCCACGCGTCGTTCAGCTTGCTGACATTTGCCTGCACTGCCTATACATCTGGTGATTGCCACGCGATGCTGCCGCTAGACCAAGAACATTCGCAGGTGCGAGATTGACGAGGATCTGGGAAACATGACCGCACTGGAATCGACGGCACCAGCCGAGCGCGTGTACGAGCGCGCGCAGCAGTTCATCATCGAGATGATCGAGGGGCCTGATCTCGCCGCCGGCGACCGCATCCCCTCCGAGCGTGAACTCTCGGAGCGGTTTGGCATCAGCCGCATGACGATGCGCAAGGCAATCGACAGGCTGGTGGCGCGAGGTCTTCTGGAGCGGCGCAGCACGGCGGGCACATTCATCCCGGTGCCCGTCATCAAACGGCCGATCACCGGCCAGATGTTCTCGCACGGCATCTCCGAGATCGTGCGCCAGTGTGGCGGCATCCCGGGCAACCGTCTTCTGTTCTTCGAGCGCCACGAGGCGTTGCCGCGCGTCGCCGAACGACTGCTCATCCGGGCCGGCGACCCCCTCATCGTCATCCGCCGGCTGCGAACCGTGAATGAACTGCCTTTCTGCGTGGAGACCACTCACATTCCCGCCACGCGTGTTCCGGGCCTCGCCGCCGAAGACCTGTTTGGCAAGCAATCGCTCTACGCCCTGCTCAAGGAGCGCTATGGCATCGAAATGGGCAGCGGTGTTGGCACGATAAGCGTTTCGGCTGCCACAGCGCAAGAAGCCGAACTCCTCGGCCTGCAAGCAGACTCGCCCGCCCTGATTTTTCGCGCCACCGCCAATGATACGCGTGAGAGACCGGTCGAATATCTAACCTCCGTCAATCATCCGCAGCGAGTGGTTTTTGAAACAGCCCGAGATTCGTGAAGAGAACCCTCTGCATCGAGGTCGTAACGGTAAGCTGGAGCCGCAAACGGCGAGCAAAAGATCGGGCTGTTGGTGAATGCCATGTAGTCCGGCCCACTGAATCAGTATGCCGAGGGGCATCCTGGCGCCCGCTGAACATGACGGAAGCTCCCGCAGAGTGCTTGACTTTCTTACGTGGCGCAGGCGCGTCAAAATAATGAAGCGGCCTGGAAGCAAGCCAGTGCCGTGGTCCGAAATCGGGGGCAGGCTCACTCCGTGCATGGAGAATGAAAATCTCTTGTCCAATCAATGGGGCAATTGGATTCCAGCAACTCGCGCAGACCAACGCGAAATGCGAAAAGTACGGAGGCGAACAAAACAAAACACTACGTTAAATCAACGGCTTGCAAACTCCGTACTAAAACCATGCAGTCCAGAGGTTCGGAGAATTTGGCGGAGAGAGAACGAATTTCGGAGCTTTGGGCCGGTCTCGCAATGCAGAGGTTTCCTGCCGAACCCCACAGTTATTGGGGATTTTCGACGTTTATCCACGAACGGAGAGTTTTCTGCGGCGGGCAACTGGCGGAGGGGATGGGTCTGACGTCCAACCTTCTCCAGTATAAGTCATTGATTTT
>JAGRLX010000300.1 GCA_020441605.1 Alphaproteobacteria bacterium | reverse complement strand
CTCGTTTCATTGCTCCGCTACGCCTGCGCGCCACCAGGCATGTCGGGCCGCCCCACCGCTGCAGGAGCGACACGCGATTGATAGTTCTTGTCGATGCGTTCCATCAGGTAGTCTCCGTAGAGCACTGGCTCGTAACGTGCCGCCTGACCCACCGGCACGCAGCTCGGCATGACCTCGATCAGCGAATCCATCGCAGGGTCAAAGAAGAACGGCTGCGAATAGCGCTCCCGGCCCGAGCGATTAATGACTCGATGTGGCGTCGACACGAATACGTCATTCGACCAGCGCGCCAGGATGTCGCCGACATTCATGATGAAGCTGTCGGCAATGGGTGGGGCCGCAATCCAATCGCCGGCCTTGTTCTTCACCTCCAGCCCACCGACATCGTCCTGCGCCAGCAGCGTGATGAAGCCGTAGTCTGTATGGGGCGCGGAGCCGAACAAGCCGTCCTCCTCACGCTGCGTTGGATAGTGGAGAAGACGAAGAAAGGTCGTAGGTCTTGTAAAGTGGGGTGCAAGCGCGCCCGTCGGCATTCCGAGCGCCAAGGTAATGGCTTCCATCATCTGCCTGCCGAGCCGTGTCATGTGGTTCACATAGGCCTCCACAGCTGCACGAAATCCCGGCAGCAACGCCTCATCCGGCCATTGGTTCGGCCCCTGCAGCGGCCAGCCGGCCAGTGCCTCCGGCGCATCGGCAGCCACCTCGTGCATGATCATCAGAGACTCGCTCTGATTAGGCTTGGTCACCTTCGCGACCGACGACGTCACGATCGTCGACGTATTGATCGGGATATAGCCGCGGAAGTTCCGGTCGAGCTTCAACCTGAGCTTCTCGTCCAGCGGCAGGCCGTGGAACCGCTTGCTGGCATCACGAACCTGTTCAATGCTCGCGCGTGGCACGTCATGACCGCGAATGTAAAGGAAGCCCACGTTCTCGAGATGCCTGCGAAGCTCAGCGGCGATCGACGTGAGGCTTGCCTCATCGCCATCGCGGAATGCTGACACATCGAGGATGGGTATAGCGTCGAATTCACCTCTGTCGTGTCTCGGCATAATCGGCTCTCCTGGGCAAACCCGCGGAATGTTGCCCGGAAACCATATCGATTGACAAGCCCGCGCCTGGGTATTGCTCGACACTTCTCGTCGGCGCAAAGTTTGGCACCGGGATCAGTACAACTGTTGGGAATCGTGAGGTTGGCGGAAATGGCACCAGGATCGGGAAGGAAAGCCCATATTGTGGGAAGCGGCATCGCCTCGCTGGCAGCCGCCACCTATCTGATCAAGGACGGCGGGCTGCTAGCCAACAACATTACCGTCTACGAGGCCGCGACCTGTCTCGGTGGCGCCATGGCAATATCCGGAAATCCACAACAGGGGTATGTCTTGCCGACCGGGCGGGTGTTCGAAGGGCAGTACCGCTGCGCTTTCGAACTATTCTCGCTCGTTCCCTCGGCCAGCGATCCCCACCGCTCGATCAAGGATGAAATACTCGAATTCAATGAGCGCCATGGTTATGACGATCGAGTGCGTATCATCGATCGTGCTGGCCAGGTCGTCAAATCCCCGCACTTCGGTCTGAGCGCCCGCAACCGCCTGGACCTCCTCCGGCTTGCCCTGACGCCAGAACACTTGCTGGATGGCAAAGCGGTCTCCGATTTCTTTTCGGAGGATTTCTTCACCACCGAGTTCTGGGTTTTGTGGACGTCGCTGATGAACGCCCTGCCACAGCATAGCGCCATTGAATTCCGGCGCTTCATGTACCGCTTCTTGCATATCTTTCCTGATCTCTCGACGATGAAGACGATCCTGCGGACCCGCTACAATCAGTTTGACGCAATCATCGTGCCGATCTCCAATTGGTTGAAGAAGCAGGGCGTCGTATTCATCACCGGTGCGAGCGTGACTGACGTGGAATTCCGTTCCACGCCCAGCGAAATCAGCGCGAACTGGCTGGAATACCACTGCAACGGCAGCGCGCGGAAAGTCGAGGTCGGGGCCGATGACCTCGTCCTTGTCACCAATGGTTCACAGGTTGCCGACCTCGCGGTCGGATCAATGTCCGAGCCACCAGCGCCAAATCTGCGGGACGACTACTGGTCGCTGTGGAGGAAATTGGCCCTCGGTCGCCCCGTGTTCGGCAATCCCGAAGCATTCTTCGGCGAGGCACGCGTCCCCGACACCCAATGGTTCACTTTCACGGTGACCACCCGGGACACCACATTCTTCGACCAGGTGACCAAACTCACCGGCAGCGAGCCTGGCCGTGGCGGCCTTCTGACCCTGAAGGACTCGAGCTGGTTGATCACCTTTGCCCTGTTCCACCAACCGGAGTTCATCGGTCAGCCCAGCGAAGTGTTGACCTGGTGGGGCTTCGCGCTTTACCCCGCCCGGCAAGGCGATTTCGTTGACAAGGCAATGACAGCGTGCAACGGCCGCGAGATCCTCGAAGAGACTCTGCATCATCTCGGCCTCGACCAACACGCAGACAGGATCCTCGCATCGTCGAATTGCATCCCCAGCCTCCTGCCCTACGCCGGGAGCATCTGGATGGTGAGAAACCACACTGACCGCCCCAAGGCCGTACCGGATGGATCGACGAACTTCGCCTTCATCGGACAGTTTGCCGAAATTCCGGATGAAGCGGCCTTCACGATGGAATACGCGGTACGCTCGGCGCGAATCGCGGTCGCCACCCTGTTGCATCTCGACCGGGGACCACCCCCAATCTATCAGCCCCACCATGACATTGCGGTGCTGGAAAGAGTGATCAAGGCCCTAACCTGATTGGTCTTGATTTCGATGGGCGGCGGACAAGCCCCATATGTGCATGAGGGTCAAAGGCAGGACCCGGAGCGATCGAGGCCTTTCTGGCTTCACTCGGCGAACCAGTAGCTGGCGACCGGGTTTTCGCGGTCAATGATAACGAACTGGTTGGCAAATACGCGGTAGGGATGGCTCCAGTCGCCATCAGGCCATTTCACCCGGATTTCGGCCCGTTCGGAATTACCCAGCCCTACGTGAATCCAGCCTGCATGACCCGAAGCGTGGCCACCGCCCACACTGACCCACCGGTTCACCGAACGTGTTCCAATCTTGACATTGACCATCGCGCCGACGGCGTTGCGGTTGCCATTCTTCTGATGCAGTTCGATCTGAAGCCAGTTGCCCATGGGAATGGCGCGACCCTCAGTCATGGCACCCATGTTACGGAACAGGCTGGTAGGTCCGCTGCGGTTGATCACTGCAAGGTCGAGGTTACCATCGAGATTGAAATCCGAGATGAGGGCACCCCGCCCCTTGGTAGGAAGAGCGATGCCCGCTTCGAGGCCAGCTTCTGCAAAGCGTCCATCCCACTGTCCGAGCAGCAAGTTGTCGGGATCGTTTGAGGCAAAATCGGGCATCGCCTCAACATTTCCCTTGGCAATGAAAAGATCGAGCAGCGAGTCATTGTTGAAATCGGCGAATTCCGAATGCCATCCGGTCGACGGCTTCAGGTCGCTACCCGTATAGGGACGATGAGCCGTGGCGCCCCGCTCGAAGGCAATGTCACGGTAGACCGGGCTCTTTTCGTCGGCGTCACTGTCGAGAACCTGCAACTTGGTGTCACTCATGGAGGTGAGCGCGTATTCGGGCACGCCATCTGAATCAAGATCGCCCTCCGCAATGCCCATGCCGAAGATGACAACGCGGCGCCATCCGTCAGAACTGGTGTAAAGCCTTGGTGCCTGTCCCGGCGGTACCTTCCAAAGCTGCTCTTCGCCCCCGCGATAGTATTGCCGGTCATTGGTGATGCGCAGGCTCGGCTCTCCCGAATTGTTCCAATCGGTGAACAACAACGAGAGGGAACAGAACCCAGGCGCCAGCTTCACTGGCTCGCCAAAAAGCGGCCTCTCGCCAGCCTGGGGGCGAAACAGGAAATTGTCATGGCAAGTGCCCCAGGGCGCACCGGGGGCCTTGCGGTCGACGTAATTGCCGAAGGCCATGGTGGGAAACGACCTACCCTCCTCCCAGCGGGCGGCAAAGGCCGTCGTCCATTCGCTGCCGCCATCGAACGACCATGGCCGGTTGGCGGCGGTGAAGCTGCAATCGCCATTGCCCTTGAGCAAGATATTCTGCCCGACCCGCAGCAATGCCACATCCATGTGGCCGTCACCGTCGACGTCGAGTGGATAGGCTCCGGTCACACCACGGACGTCCTTGCCAAGCTCCAGCGCAACCGCGCGGAATTTTAGTGCACCACCCACATCGCTTTCGTTCACATAGAGCTGCGCGGGGTTCTTGCCGCCGGCGAGCAGCATGTCGGGCTTGCGGTCGCCATTGCAGTCGAAGGCGGCTCCGCCACCGCCGACGAAATATTCCCAGGGCCCATCATAGACATGTTCAACGCCGGCGCTGAGGTGTTCCTCATGCATCCCGGGAGTGTCATTCGTCGGCTTCAGTGGCATCTCATCGGCGTGCGCCATCGCAGGCAGAACCAACAAGAACGAGATCATGAGCGGCTTCATTTCTCGATCACCAGCGTCTTCAGAAATGCGATGAGAGCAGAGCGCGTGGCATCATCGGCCGCGACATAGGCGTCGCGCGATGCCCGTCCCGCCCCGCCATGCGCGCGGATAACCCCGTCGAGGGTAGTGATGTCGCCACGATGCCCATAGGGCGCTGTCGAGCCGATACCCCAGAGCTCGGCAGTCATGAACACGTCGCGCTCGACGAAACGCTGACCCATGATCTCGTTGCCCAGCGTGGATATACCTTCATCGACGATAACATGCCGTTTGAGATCTCCGAACAGCGGCACCAGCCATTCACCCTTCTCATTCCGCTTCAGCCTTGAGGCCCAGTGCTGCTGGCCCAAATCGACAGTAATTGGAGTCGCGACGTCGGCGCTGCGCACGGTGCCCGCCGCATCGAACGGTCCTGGGTCGGTGAAGACCAACGAGTTGAGCGGCAGCGCCGGTCGATGGCAATCGGTGCACCCCATCGTCGCGAACGCCCGCTCGCCTGTAGCCGCCGCCGCTTTCCACTCGGCCGAGATATCGGCGCGCACCGAGGGCGGTGCCAGCGTAGCTTGCCACAATGTGACAGCGGAGATGTCGCCGGCCCCTAACTCATGCGACGTGCCATCCTCGTCGAAATCATCGCTTCCCGTCCAGCGGATGCCGAAACGTTCGTCCGCCTCCATACCGTGATGATGGTTCATTGCATTGACAGTGAACTGACGGAGAGAAGTGAAGACGCCCTTCTGACTGAATGGCCGGACCACGAGGTCCGTGTCGATGCCGTCGAGTTTGGAAATGTCGAGGATGCCATCAGGCTTTGCCGTGATGAAGCCGAAGCTTACGCCCTTGGTCGCGAGCTTGGCATAGACGTCCCTACCAGTGTCGCGAGCCTGCTTCAGTGCAGCGCGGCGCGCGGCCTGAAGATCGGCTGTCATTTCGCGCGCCAGAAGTTCGACGAGACCGTCGCCCATCATGCTGTTGGTGTTGCGCTCATTGGAGAACTGCGGATCGACGGTGTCGAAATCCGCGCTCTCGAAGCCCTCCGAGACGAACACATTCGCGACGACATCGCCTGCGGCACCTGGAACAGGGTCATTGTGGCAGCTGGCGCAGGCCGTCGCATCCGGTCCACCGGTGCGCTGGAAAGCGGCATTTTGGCCACGCTTGCGTTTGGTAGGCACGATGGCCTGAGTGGCTCTTGGCCGGCCAGCACCATCAATTACAGTAAACTTGGCGACAAAGAGCGATTGGCCACGGTCCAGAAGCGCCTGCAGATTGTGCTGAGAAAGCGCCAGAGCATCGGTAAAGGACAATGTCTTGCCGACATGGGTTTCGGACCATGGCGGCTCTTCGGCACCCGCTGGCACGGCGGCAATGGCGAGGAGGCAGACGGCCTGCTGGAACTTGTTCATCCGGCCTCCTCGAGTTGTAGTTGGAACTTCGTCATCGCCCCCTGGGCGAAAACCTCGCGGTCAACCTGCCGAAGCGCGCTGTCAATGGTCCCCTTGGTGATCATGTCGGTGCCGATGGGGGCCGCTTCAATTTCCACATTGCGGCGCAGTTCGTCGACCACACCGTCATCGATAGCAGTTTTGATATGCGGCTCAATGAGATCCATGGCGCGGGTTCCCGGTCCTGCCAAGACAATGCGTCCGGGATTGAGTAGCGCGATGAGCCGGGCAAGACCAAAGCCAATCGCCTCGCCGGCCCTTGCATAGACGGTAGACGCATGTTGGTCGCCGGCTCTCGCCCTCGCCTCAAGGGTCAACAGGTCCTCCTCCGACACGGCATCGAAGGTAGGGGGCACAGTGTCGGCCTCCCCCTTGGCCAACCGCAGAATGCCATAGTCGGCTGCATAGGCCTCGACGCAGCCTCGCCTGCCGCAACGGCACAAAGCACCGTTTGGAAGGTGATTCATATGGCCAAACTCTGCCGCAGCGCCAGTAGGTCCATGATACACCTGCCCATCGATTACCAGCCCCATGCCAACGCCGTAACCGAGGAAAACCATGGCCGTCGTACCACCATAACGCTCCTGATCCATGCCGATCATGCCCTCGGCGATCATGTTTGCGTCATTGCCAACAGAGCACGGAATGCCGAGCATGTGCTGAATCGGCTCGACAACCGCAATGTTCCGATTTCTAAAGGCAGGACTCCATATGACGGTGCCCGCTTGCGAGTCCGCCACACCCTGGACGGCAACATTGATCCGCGCCACTCGTCGGCTTGCGACCCGAGAGCGGGACAAGAACGTTGCGATTTCCCCTGCAACCGCGGTACCGAAGGACCGCGGCATGGCATCATAGGTGGCAATGCGACTCGCGTGTCGGCTGAGGATGACACCCCTGGCGTCGGCGAGCGCAAGTTCCATTCCGCTGATCGATATCTTGACGGCGACCACATGGGCAGCCTTGGGATTGATGCCGATCTGCACAAGCGGCCGCCCCCTACGCTGAGGCGAACTGGGTTCCATTCGCCCATTTAGCTCCTCAAGGATGCCTTCGGAAATGAGATTTGCGGTGATGGATGTGATCGTCGCAGCCGACAATCCCGTCAGACGGCCAATCTCGATCCGCGCCATGACACTATGCTGTCGCAGAGCGCCCAGAACCAGCAACCTGTTCTGCCGGCGCATGGCATCAATGTCGGCTTTCTCACGCATCGCGTCCCTTTGCAGCCGCAGCATTGCCTTTTGCATCGCACAATGCCCAACTAACCATTTTCAGTTTGACTCACCGACGAAATTGTCGCAACATTTTTTTAGGACGCCTTAATAAAACAACACACGTCCATGGCCCAGGACCCCGTGCGCACAGACTTCAACAGCTGGCTCAGGGAGGCGTCCCACGGGGCCGTTGTGGCATGGAGGAGGACCCAACAATGACCCGCAAGTTTTTGACCATCGCGGCCGGAGCCCTGATGCTCGGCATATCATCCATGTCGGCCATGGCGGCCGGCAAGACCATCGCCGTGTCG
>JAGRLX010000299.1 GCA_020441605.1 Alphaproteobacteria bacterium | reverse complement strand
CTTGCGCACCTCATGCTGGCTCTTGCCGCAGAAGGAACAGTACAAGGTGTTCTTGTTGTCGCTTCCGCTTGCTTTACTCATGTGCTCTCCTTGGACGTCTGCCGATAGACTACGTCAGCAGTCCTTAATGGGATTTCACCACGGGCGCCGCAGTTCAATCCAAATTTTGGCCCCAGCCACGCGCGCCACTGCTATTCAACATGGGGCAGTATGGTTAATCAAGAATTGATTGCCACCACTCCTGATTGCAATCTCGCCGCTCCACACCTTGCACCGGCCTTACTTCTCCTCGGCTGGCATCACCCGTTTTTCGAGGACCCGATCAATCAGGCCAAACTCCCGCGCCATCTCGGCGGTGAAGAAGTTGTCGCGCTCCAGCGCGTCCTCGATTTCCTTGTAGTTGCGCCCCGTATGATGGACATAGATTTCGTTGAGGCGGCGCTTGAGCCCCTCCACTTCGCGGGCATGGATCAGGATGTCCGTCACCTGCCCTTGGTAACCGCCAGACGGCTGGTGCACCATGATGCGCGAATTGGGCAGCGCGAAGCGCATGTTCTTCTCGCCGGCGGCCAGAAGCAGCGACCCCATGGAGGCGGCTTGGCCCATCACCGTGGTCGAAACCGGGCAACGGATGAATTGCATGGTGTCGTAGATCGACAATCCCGAGGTGACGACACCACCCGGGCTGTTGATATACATTGAGATTTCCTTCTTCGGATTCTCGGCCTCGAGGAACAGCAGCTGCATGCAGATCGAGGCCGCCACGGTATCGTCGATGGGGCCGGTGATGAATATGATCCGTTCACGCAACAGGCGCGACGGCAGGTCGTAGACCCGCTCACCCCGTGATTCCTGCTGAATGACGGAGGGCCAGAAGGCGCCTGTGGTAAGCGTGTCAATCGGATCGCGCATGGAGCTTTCCCGGTGAATCAGTTGAAAATTACGATCTCTAGATAGGTGACCAGCCGGGCAGATGGAAGGGGGAACGGCACGAAGGTTAAGGCCTCCTGCTCAGCGCGCGGGCACGACAAGTTCCGCCGACAACTCGCTGGCGTGGCCGGAGCGCTGGACGGTTGCCACCGCAAGGCGCGTACCGGGGATCATGGAACCAGCGTCGAGCAAGAAGACAGTCGACCTGCTGGTGCCAATCTCAGCGGCATCTGTCTGGCCGGCGATCCTGAAAACCCTGAAACCCGCGATGACCGGATCATAAGCCGTTTTGAGGCCGGTGGGTGGGACCGGCGGCAGATCCCAGAAGAGGTAGACGTGATTATCGGCGTCTCTCAGGAGCCGAAGATTGGATGGCGCCGCAGGGGTGGAGGCCTGGTATTCCTCCCAGGTCATTCCGTCATCTTGGGCGGAGGCATCAAATGCCGTCAACGGAACTCCAAGGACAAAAAGGGCTCCGGCACAGACCAACCCATGCCGAAGCCCGCGCATTGCGTCATTCGCCCTTGACGGCCTTTTCCATCTCGAGGAACTTTTCGTAGGTCAGTTCGTCGAGATCTTCCGGCGAGGCGAGCATGTTGCTCTTGTCAGGCGCCAGGCCCGGCCCGATATCGCCGCCGTCATAGATGATGTTCTCCCATTCGTTGAAACGGGCGCGGAGAACACTGTTGCCGCCCGAATTGTTGAGATCGACGGCCACGCCGGTGTTGGTGGCAACGCCATTGTTGTTCCAGTCGACATTGGCATGGGACCCAGTGGCCTTCTCCAACAGAACGCCGCTGCTGTACCAGCGCACGCCGTAGATGGAGATCGGCGCATCGCCGCCAACCCGGCCCAGGGCCACCGGCTCGCTCAGATTGCTTTCGTCCAGGTTGCGCAGGACGAAGCGCTCGTAGTCAAGCCAGGCCACACCGCGCCGCAGAAGCCACTTCACCTGGTTCAGGTAGCTCATGATGCTGAGGTGGTTGGGCTTGTAGTTCTCATGGTCCACACCGCCGTGACGCAGGCCGAGATTATGGCCAAGCTCATGCATGATGGTGCCGGCGCGTTGCTTCATGGTTCCAGGATTGGTCGGCCAGCGGCCGAGGGTCTCGATGAAATCACTGGCCGGAATGCCGCGCGACAGCCCACTGCTCGACGTGTTGCTGTAGGCATGGGCATTCAGGAGCCGGTGATAGATCTTGCGTTCTGCCGGGCTCACCCGCGGATTCATGATGTTGTCGAACTCGGTCCAAACCGGATCGAGATTGGAATCATGCGGCACACCGCCCAGGTTCTTGAAGTGGACGCGGATTCCCGTCAATCCATCCGGATTGGTGACCGGCGCCCGTGTAAACGCCTGACGGATTGCACTGAGCACATCGCTTGTCGGTTGGTGCGATGTCGTCTCGGTGCGGGAGGCGCGCATCCAGGCGTAGGCGATGTAGATGTCCTTGTGCATCGGATCGGCGCCAAGCAGATGCAGCGGCACGTCGATGACGCCATCGTTGTCATGGTCGTAACCGCTGGTCTCCCACTTGTCGAGCAAGCCGTCGCCATCGGTGTCCTTGTTGACGTCGCCTTCCCCGCTCATGTCGAACCAGGCGAAGAATATGTTGTCGTCGTTCGACGGGTTGCGAGAGTTTACCAGAACGGTGGTCATCGTCTTGTTGATGAAAGGCAGCAGATTGTAGGCTTCGTCGTCGCTGCGCACCGATGTCGGCGTGGCGAAGGGATCGGGCGGATTGGCATTGCTGTCCCCCAAACCACCGACGGTGATCAAGCCACCGTTGAATCCACCGCCGTCATCCTGACTGCCCGCAGCCGTCGACAGGCGCTGGCCGTTCACATCGATGACGCTGTATTGCGCACAGCAGTAGCTGTAGGAAATGCCAAGGCCCATATCCATTTTTGCGCCGGGCGCTGCCGGATCTATCGGATTCACCAAGTCGATCTGGAACGCGTCGCCGGCCAGTTGCTGGGCACCGAACATCAGAGCGATCGTCCGCTCCTGCACCACGCTCGGCGTGCTGAACACCACAACAAGAATTTCACCGTCGATGTTACTGTTCTTCTGCACTTCCTTCAGGATGAAGTTGATGTTGCCGACGCCGGCGGCATCGACTTTCGGCTTGACGATATCGGTGACATCACCAAGCACGCTGTAGAACCAGCCGGGGTAGCTGGGCGGTATGTCATTTGAAACGGCACTGAACCAGGTGACCGGACTGCCGTCGAGTCTGATGTCACCGCCGCTTATTCCGACATTCTGATAGGACGATGCAAGAAGAAAGGCCTTCTCGACCTTGGCGTCAGCAAAGGGCTTCCTCACCGTTACGAGATGGGATGCGTTGTTGCTGCCTGCGGCATCCACCGAAACACGGTACTTGCCAAATTTGCGATAGAAGACCTTGAGGCCGGCGGGCGACATCATGTCTGGTGACCTTACGGTGGGCACCGGGGCTCCCTGGGGCACAGTCCCCGGCAAATCCTTCGCCGTGGCCTCTGAAACCATTTGGCTGCCTGCGAGGCCAAGAGCCATCGCCATGACACCAAACATGCATTGCCTGATTAAAGACATCGCCATCCTCCTTCTTGTTTGTTGCGCGCGCTTCTCCCATGTCAGCTGCAGTAGAGAAATACTCCCCTTGTGTCGCAATGTCCACGCCGAACTGCCAGTCACATTGCGATTTGAGCCAAATCAAATCGCATCCCTGGCGGCGCGGAGATCATCTGCCATCTGAATATTCCCCAATGTCAGGTTGGGGCCGCCCTCCCGATTGGACTCCGGTCGCATCACAACTTTTCCGGGAGATTTTTCGCGTCAAACTGAACTGATATAGTCGAGGCAACAAGTATCACCGGAATCAGATCATGCATCACATCAATGCCAATATGGTTCGCCGCCTGCTCGACTATCCCGGACTCGTCCAATCCCTGCGTGACGCGCACGCAAAGGGAAAGCTTCCTGATACCTTTCGTGAAATCCGCGAAGATTCTGACCAGAACAAATTCGTTTGCCTTACGTCATGGGCCGAGCACGACGTCATTGCGGTCAAGATGGTCGGGGTGTTTCCCGGCAACACATCACTGGCGCCGCCGGAACCCTCGATACAGGGGCTCGTGGTTCTGTTCAGCGGCAAGACCGGTGCCCCGCTTCTCACAGCTGATGGTGCCGAGATGACATTCCGCAAGACGGCGGCGGATTCAGCCCTGGGCGCCGACTGCCTGGCCCGCCACGATGCCGCGACCCTGCTGATCTGCGGTGCAGGTGGGCTCGCGCCCAATGTCGTCGCGGCCCATTGCGCGGTCAGGCCATCGATCCGGCGTGTATTGATCTGGAACCGCAACGCTGCCCGTGCGAAGGCCCTGGCCGCAAGTCTGGCGCTCGATATCGAGGTGCGTGCTGTGGAGGATGTTGACGCAGCGCTGCCAGAAGCCGACATCATCTCCTGTGTGACCATGGCCACGACGCCGATGGTCAAGGGGGCCCTGCTCAAGCCTGGCGCCCATGTCGATCTGGTCGGCGCATATCTGCCGCACATGCGCGAGTCGGACGACGAAACCATCCGTCGCGCCGGTCAGATATTCCTCGACACACGACTATTTTGCGACCGCTCCGGAGATGTGGCCGAGCCCCTGGCCCGCGGCATAATCACCCGCGACCGCCTGGTGGCGGATCTCTTCGATCTGTGCACCGGCCGCCATCCGGGGCGGACATCCCCCGATCAAATCACTGTCTACAAGAATTGCGGCGGCGGTCACCTCGACCTGTTCACCGCGCGCCATCTCCTGGCCTGCGCCGAATCCGGACCTGGGTCAGGAAGCTGACGGCGGCAAATCGATCCCTGTCATTCTGGCGATCAAACGCGCCACGCTGGCATCGTCGTCGCGGCCCATTCCGGCCGCGGCCGTCATCAGAAACATCTGGAGCGCCGTTGCGGCAACCGGCAAGGGAAACTTCTCCTTGCGGCCCATGTCGCTCACGATGCCCAGATCCTTGGTGAAGATGTCCACGGCGCTCCGTGGCGCATAATCGCCGTCCAGGATATGCGGCACGCGGTTTTCAAACATCCACGAATTGCCGGCCGACGCCGTGATCACCTTGTAGACCGTGGCAAGGTCGAGTCCCAATTTGGCAGCGAAGGTGATCGCCTCGCAGGCCGCAGCGATATGCACGCCAGCCAGCAGCTGGTTGACCATCTTGAAGGCGGCACCGATGCCCGCCTGATCGCCCAGTTCGTAGACCGTCGCGGCAATCGCATCCAGCAGCGGGCGCGCCGCAGCAAAGGCCTCCGCCGGGCCAGACGCCATGATGGTGAGTTCGCCGGTTGCAGCCTTTGCCGCACCGCCGCTGATCGGGGCATCGAGATAGTGGAGGCCCATGTCGGCCGCCCGGCCCGCGAGCCTTCGCGCGTCATCCGGCGCCATGGTGGCGGAGGAAATGATCACCCCACCTGGTTTCATCGCGGCCGCCGCAGCACCTTCGCCGAACAGCACGGACTCGGTCTGGGCGGCATTCACGACCACCGTCAGCAGCGCATCGACACCGCGCGCCGCCTCAGCGGCGGATTGCGCGGCCACGCCACCAGCAGCCCGAAGCCGTTCGAGCGCACCGGAGTCGAGGTCGGTACCGGACACCGCGATGCCCTTGCGCAGCATCGACTGCGCCATGCCGAACCCCATCGACCCCAAGCCGATCACGCCCGCGGTCACGGTTTCATCCTTCGCCATTCTGCGTCTTCTCCAGGAGGCTTTCCGGCGCAGGCTAATGGATTCGCCAGGGGATGTCTTGGCCAGCAATCATATGCGTCAATCCAGCATTCAACGGGGTAATGGGTTGTGCGAGGGTGGCCTGTCGGCGTAACCGCAACATTCTTCCACTTCAATGGAAAAAGGGCGGCATGACTGCCGCCCTTCCCGATTCCATTGACCAGCCCTGAGCCGATCAGGCGTGGTCATGTCCTTCATGATCGTGGTCATGGCCAGTTCCGACGATCTCGTCATCCTCATCCTGCACCATGGCCTGCAACTCGTCGCGGCTGACGGTCTTGTCCGACACCGTGGCCTTGGACACGATCAGGTCGACGACCTTCTGCTCGAAGATCGGACCGCGCAGTTCGACCAGCGCGCCGGGGTTCTTGCGGTAATAGTCCATCACCTGCTTTTCCTGCCCCGGAAACTGGCGCATCCGGTTCATCAGCGCCTGCTGCAATTCCTGCTCGTTGACCTGCACGCCCTCCTTTTCGCCGAGGGTTCCCAGCACCAGTCCCAGACGCACACGGCGTTCCGCGATGGCGCGATAGTCATTGCGCGCCTGGTCTTCGGTCGTCTTCTCGTCCTCGAAGCTCTTGTTGGCGCGCTTCATCTCGCCAGTCAGGGCATTCCAGATGCCGTTGAATTCGGCGTCGACGAGCTTCTCGGGCAGCTCGAAGCTGTAGAGCTTGTCCAGCGCATCGAGCACGTCGCGCTTCATCTTCATGGCCGTCATCTGGCCAAGCTCGGCAGACATGCGCTCCTTCACCATGTCGCGCAGCTTCGACAGGTCCTCGAAGCCCAGCTTCTTGGCGAAGTCATCGTCGATGGTCGCTTCCTTGGGCGCCTCGACCTTGGTCACCTTCACGGCAAATTCGGCCGGCTTCCCGGCGAGGTCCTTGACGCCATAGGTCTCAGGGAAGGTCACCTTCACGGTCACGTCATCGCCGGCCTTGGCGCCCACCAGCTGATCCTCGAAGCCTGGGATGAACTGGCCAGATCCGATCTCGAGGGCGACGTCCTCGGCGGTGCCACCTTCGAAGGCGGTGCCGTCGATCGTGCCGACGAAATTGATGGTCAGGCGATCGCCAGTCTCGGCCTGGCCGTCCTTCTCCTCGAAAGACTTGGATTGGGAAGCAAAACGCTTCACCATTTCGTCAATGTGATCCTCGGCGACTTCGGCGACATGGCGCACCAGCTCCAGGCCACTGTGGTCCTGAACCTCAAAATCGGGGATCACTTCGAAGGCCAGCGAAAAGGCGAGATCGCCCTTGCCGTCCATGATGGCATTCACCTCGGCCTCGTCCTCGGGCAGCTTTACTTCCGGCTGATAAGCCGGCTTCAGCTTCTTCTCCTCGAGGAGCTCCTTGCTCCTGTCGTCGATGGTCTTCTGCACCACTTCGGCCATTGCCGACTTGCCATAGACCCGCTTCAGATGCGGCACCGGCACCTTGCCCGGCCGGAAACCCTTGATATTGGCGCGCTTGGACAGGTCGACGAGCTTGGCGTTCAGCTCCTTGTCGAGTTCATCGGCATTGATCACGACCTTGAATTCGCGCTTCAGGCCGGAGCTCAGTGTTTCGGTAACCTGCATCTTGTCTCGCTCTCGTCTTCGTCAAAGTGTTTCTGCGGAGGGCACGGCAGCGCTGGTGCGGGCGGAGGGACTTGAACCCCCACGGGTTTCCCCACAGGAACCTAAATCCTGCGTGTCTGCCAATTTCACCACGCCCGCGCGACAGCCAGTGCCCCGGGTGATCATTGGGCGCGGTCTATAGCAGAGGGGTTCGGGGGATGCCAGTGGAGAAAATCACCGTCTGGTGAGGCCCGGACGTTGACGGTCGGCACCAGTCCTCACGTCGTTATCACCACTTTCATGCAGCTGTCGATGTCCTGGACCCGGTCCATGGCCGCTGCAGCCTCGGCCATGCTGAAGCGATGGGTCACGAACTCGCGCAGCGGGAAGACATCCTGGAATTTCTCGAGCAATTTCATGCTCGCGACATATCCCGTGGAGGGATGGTTGCACATGCCGATCATCCGCACCTGCCGGGCGGCAATATGGTGCGGGTTGAGGACGATGCTGCCGACATCGGCGAAAACCCCGGCGACAATGTACATGCCCCCGCGCCGCACCATCTGCACACCTTGCGTCACAGCTTCGGGATAGCCGGTGCATTCGAGCACGATATCGGCGCCGCGGCCCTCGGTCAGGTCGCGGACCCGGCCGACGATCTCGGCCTCGGTCAGTCCGGTGATGTTGATGGCGTAATCGGCGCCGAACCGCAGGGCGACGCCCAACCGATAGTCGGACCGGTCGAGCGCAATGATGTCCCCCGCCCCCATGACCCGGGCCTTGAAGACGTGGAGCAGACCCATGGGGCCTACCCCCTGAACGGCGACCGAGGCGCCAGGCCCGAATCCCTCGCCGTCCATCGAATAGAACGACTTGGCCTTGTCGAGATTGTAGGTTACCGCCATCAACTCGGTCATGACGGCGAGTTCGGCATCCAGGCTGTCGGGGACCTTGTAGACGAAGGCGTCGGGGCGGACATAGATGTGTTCAGCCCAGCCGCCCATCAGGTGCGGCGCCTCGGTGGCGGTGAAATGATTGCCGTAGCCGCGGATGTTCTCGCACAACGGGAAGCCGAAGGAATTGCGGCAATACCAGCAGCGGCCACACAGGATGTCGGGACACATCACGACGCGGTCGCCGATCCGGAGTTCCTGACCTGAATATTCGAGGTTGGTGCGGGCGTGCCGACCGATCTCGGCGACCGTGCCGACGATCTCGTGGCCTGGAATTATGGGGAACGGCGTTGACGTCTCGGCCGGGGTGCCCCCGTACTGGGTAGTCTCACCGCGCCATGTATGTTTGTCGGTGCCGCAGATGCCACACATCTCGAGGGCGATGACCATGCCATCATGGCCCGCTTCCGGGTAGGGGAAGGACTGCGTCTCCATCTGTCCCGGTGCCGTCATGACGGCGGCCTTCACGCTGTTGGGATGCATTGCCTGCTCCTCGGCTGCTGCAATCAGACGAGGTGGAGGCTAGATCGAAAAGCTGGGGGCGTCCATCGCCCGCCGCAACCAGGGGACCTTCGGTCAAGACACGGACGGGACCTTTTTCAGAAGTTCACCGCTCGCCACGGCCGTGTCCAGGCCGGCGACAGGGTAGGTCCTGAAATGCATCATGCCTTTCAGCACCAGTCCGTAGCTGGTGACATCATTCGTCGGACGGACTCAATCCGCTTCGAGAGATACAGACGGAATCGAGTGTCCATAGTGCCGCAAACCATTCCTTTCCGGACAGCTTCAAACCAATCAAGGAGGGATCGCAAGGTCATTTCAGCATTTTTCAGAACTCTTCAGGGTCCTCCCAAGGACTTTTGGACGGCGCTGCGGCACCTTCCCATTATCGACAGGAGGACAGCATGACCGACATCATCACAAGCGTCACGCATTCACCCAGCCGGACCCGCCTACCCATGCCCAAGCTTCCGTCTCTTGGTATCTTCGGCGCATTGGCCAGGCTTGCGGGCGGCTACGGCCGCGCCATCCAGATGGCCTATGTTGACCCCTTCCATGCGGGTCGAAAGGACTCGCTCTATGTTCCGGACGTCGACACCGACGGCCGCGATCCGAACTGGTGACCGTCAGTTCCGTGCCGCCTGCGACTGTGCCAAGGTTGTGAGCGCAATACCTGCAGCCACCACCGCGACGCCAGCCCACACGCTCGCCGGGTAGGTTTCCCCCAGAAAGACGATGCCGACCGCTACGCTCAGAACGGCGGCAACATAGCCAAGCTGGGCCAGATAAGTCGGCCCGCCGGCATCCTGCAATTTGAAATAGGTGAGATACATGATAGTCGACGCGGTGATCTGGGCGGCAACCAGCCAGGGAACGCCGACAAGCGGCGCGAGGTCCATGCCGCCCCACCAGTAGGCTACGACAAGGAGTGGCAGCACGGCGGACAGATTGACCATGGCGCCGAGCCGCATGGGACCCGCTCCTCTTGGCCAGCCGATGCTGCGATAAACATTGCCTACTCCCAGAAACACCGGGATCAGGACAGCCAGAAACAACCAATGGGACTCCCCCGTGTCGAAACTCGCATTCCGGGCCAGAATGATCATGATCGCCCCGGCCAAACCGACGGCGACACCCGACAGTGCCAGCGGACTTGGCGGCCTTACCCGGAGGATCATCGACAGCATCGCGGTGGTTACCGGCGAGCAGGCTACGAGAATGGCAGCAAGACCACTGCCGATGTGAGGAATCGCGGCAAAGGTGAGAAACAGTGGGATAACATTGGAGATCATGCCGGAAATGGCGGCGAAGCGCGGGATTCCCGGCACGGCGGGGCTCTTCTCCACCAGCGCCATCACCGCCAGCAGCGCCACACCGGCGCCGAGACAGATGACGATCGCCCAAAGCGCAGGGTTGACACCGGCCGCAACAGCCAGCTTGCCGAGCGGAAAATTGAAGCCAAAGGCGGTGCCGGTGATCAGGAGATACGTGAGAGGTTTGTTCACTTCGGACCACTGAGTTGCGGAAGGGCCCAGTTTGGCGCGCAGGCGCGCCGCATGCAAGTGGACGTCGGGCGGTCCTGATCACGGCGATTGCCTTGGACAGGCCATGGTATAGGATAACGCAGCATGGGATCTCCCATGGGGGCATTGGAAGGATGGCCAAAAGTCCGGTAACGATTGGCCAGCAGGGCTACGTGTTGGCGCTCTTGCTTCTGGCGATCTCAGCGGTCGCCGTTGGCTTCATGCCCGTCGGCATGAAGATCGGCCTGTCAGACGGGAGCAATCCGCAGACGCTGCTGATCATCCGGACGGTGATGGGTACCGCGATCTTTGGATCGATCCTCCTGATCCGGCGGGAGGGTTTCCGCGTGGCCAGGCCGATGCTCGCGATGGTTGCCGCCGCCGGAGTCTGCAGCGCGCTGATGAACTACTCCGTTGCCAGCGCCATAATCCGGATCGATGTCAGCCTCGCCATCCTCATCCTGTTTTTCCACCCGTTCCTGGTTGTCTACTATTTCCGGTGGTCGGGTGGCGAGTCGCTGACGCTGCAGCAGTTGGCGTGGTCGGGCATGGCCTTCATCGGCCTCGCGCTGGTCCTGGCCGTTGATCTCGCTGTCCTGGATTGGACCGGATTGGTCTTTGCGGGGTTGGCGGGACTGCTGGCCACGGTCATGGTCATCACCATGGTCCGCGCCAATCGCGACCTCAGCGGCGTTGCGGTATGTTTCCACGTCTCGCTGACGGGACTCGGAATGTTCGTTGCCATAACCCTGGCGACCGGCTCAATGGCCTGGCCGCAGACCACGATCGGTTGGAGTGCTGCAGCCGGCGCCGGCATCGCCTTTTCGGTCGCCTATTTCACTTGGCTGATCGCGGCTGGGATCATCGGTGCCGGGCGAGCCTCGCTGCTCAGTTTCACGGAACCGGTGGTGAGCGTCGTCTTTGCCGCACTGCTGCTCGGCGAACGGCTGTCGCTTCTCCAATGGGGTGGTGTCGCCCTCGTCGCGGCGGGCCTGTTCCTGCTCGAAGCTTGGCCTGGTCCTCCAACAACTGACCGCGCCGGGCAAGGCCACGAGGGGCAGCCGGGCCTTTGACTCATTGATCGGCCGAGGCACTTCCTTCGAGCAAGCGCTCGGCGGTGAAGCCTTCCGCACCCATGCGCGTTGCCCACTCTCCGTGAAGCCAGACTGCCGCCGAGGCCGCGTCGAAGGCGTCCATACGCTGGGCCAGCAAGCCCGTTACCAGCCCCGCCAGCACATCGCCGGCGCCAGCGGTGGCAAGCCATGGCGGCGCATTGGCGTTGATCCTCGCGCGACCATCTGGATGGGCGATCACGGTGTCTGGTCCCTTGAGCACAACAATGGCGCCAGACTGGGCGGAGGCCCTCCTGGTACGTTCAAGCTTTGATTCTGATTCTTTCGGCAAATCCTTGAACAGGCGTCCGAATTCCCCTTCATGGGGGGTTATCACCACGGGTCTTTCTGGAACCATGGCAATCAGCCGAAAGAGGCGCTTCGCATCATCGCCGAAAGAGGTCAGGGCATCGGCATCAAGAACCGCCGCCGCCCCGCTCATCAACACCGTCTCAACCTGCCCGCGGGTTTCATCGCCGACTCCGGCCGCCGGGCCGATGCAGACGGCGTTCTTCCGCCGGTCGGCCAGCAGGTCGCGCAGGTCGGCGTCGGCGAGCATGATGGCGGTGACATGGGCGGCATGTACGGCAAGGGCGTCCCGCCTCCCTGACAACGTCACCAATCCTGCGCCAACCCTGAGGGCGGCTTGGGCGGCCAAGCGCGCCGCACCGGTGCCGAGTGGCCCGCCAGACACGACGACGGCATGGCCACGGCCATATTTGTGACCGCCCATCGCAATCACAGGTCGTGCAATTTCGCAATTACTCCAAGCTTTTGGGTTGATCTCCTGCAAGACTGATTCAGGTATCCCAATATCCGCGACCACTGTCTCGCCACAGAGTTCGCGCCCCGGCATCAACAGATGGGCGGGTTTCTTGCGGAAGAATGTCACCGTCAGATCGGCCCGGACCGACGCGCCGCGCGGCTGCCCGGTGGCGCCATCCAGTCCCGACGGTACGTCGACTGCCACAACGGGAACGCCGGCGCCATTGATGACGTCGGCCAAGGCCTGCGGAAAATCCTTCGAGAGTCCGGCGCCATACAAAGCATCGACGATCAGTCCGGCGCTGCCGATCGTTATGCTGGGCTCAATTGTGCCGTCCCACCTCAACGCCATCGCGGCGGCGTCGCTTTTCAGACCAGCCAGTTCCCCGGCGAGTGCCAGCCGCACCGGCCATCCCCATTGTTTCAGGTAGCGGGCGCAGACAAAGCCGTCGCCGCCGTTGTTGCCGGGGCCGCACAGGACGAGCGTTTGCCGCGACCCGTAACGCCTGGTGATTTCCTCGGCCACGCCGCGGCCTGCGGTCTCCATCAGGCTGAGCGAGGGCATGCCTGCGGCGATCGCCAATGCATCAGCACGGTACATTTGGGCCGGGGTGAGCAGTTCGTGCACGGCTATTCCACCCCCTCCTCTGCCGCTGCGATGATCCGTTCCATGGGCTCCATCGCCGCCCTGCAGCCGGCATCTCCGATCGGAGCGAGACTCAAGCTACCGCCGAGTTCGGCTTCATCGAGCATGAAGCCGCCAACGTCCCCACTGCCGATGGCACAGCTGCGCAACACCAGCCGCCGGGGCGTAATCGTCAGTCCGTTCTCCGCTGCACCGATTAGAAGAGTGCCGGCGTCGCAGGCATAGCCGCAGACGAGTTGGTCGCGGCGTTCGGCTTCTCGTGGCAGGCGGGCCGAGCAGCCGTCCACATTGAAGCCGGGATGTGTTTCTCCGTCCTTCTCGACAAAGATGCTCGCCCATAGGACCGGCGGATCGCCAGGATTGACCTGCTCCTTGTACAGTTCGACCAGTAGACGCCTGAGCGGCGTTCCAACCGTGTCGGAAAGCCCGTAGCAGAATCGCGAGCCGACCGGCATTGCTTCACCCGGCAGTATTTCAGCGGCATCCGCCGCCGTACCAATCGGCAAGCCCAATAGCGTTCCCGTCAGCGCCCATTGCATCGCGCGAATCGCCGTTGTCTTTGCCATGTGTGCTTTCCTGCCTTCTGTCTCTCGTTGAAGGATCTGAAGCCATGACAACAATACGTGAGCCAAGCCGTCAAGCCACGGGCGCGAGAACGGTCGACCCGATGTCACCACAAGTGCGCCGGAACCACAGGGATATCCAACTCTTTGATGGCACCGCGCATGCCTGCCTAATTATTTTGCATATTGCCTTGTTTTTCATCGAACGCATCTGCGTAATTTCCAGGCACGCTGTGCAAGTCATTGATTTTGTTTGTGTCCAAAACTGGCACAGTCCGTGCTTACTATCCTGCCATCAACGCGAGGCAGTCTTCCGACATGAAAAAAATCGAAGCCATCATCAAGCCCTTCAA
>JAGRLX010000032.1 GCA_020441605.1 Alphaproteobacteria bacterium | reverse complement strand
GCGGCGATCTTCGCGACCTGGTCTTCGCCATGCATCTTGGCGTTGGCGGCATAGGGACGCAGGCGGTCGAGCGGCCATAGCTCGATCACCTCGGGAGCGAAACTGAGGGTCATGTGTCTCTGTTGCGATTAAGCGGAAGATAGCAGTGCCTGCCGGATCCTGAAGGCAGCGCAGTCTTTCCGGAAAGCGAACATGTGATCGGCCAGAATCTTAGGGGTCCAATTCGAGCAGCTTGGGTGATAAAACTGGACGCATCGTCCCCACGTGGATTTACGGCCCATGCCCGAAGACAATGACAAGATAACGCCTGTCGCGCTTGAACAGCGCGGCCAAAGTTCTGACCAGCGCATGTTCTCGCCATCGGCTGCACGAAACGCGGCGCCGAAACCCCCATAGATGTGCGAGCTATCGGTACTCACGTGACGGCGCACTTCCTCGAAATGCACCGTA
Source organism: Alphaproteobacteria bacterium (assembly GCA_020441605.1). The sequence goes on along the minus strand of JAGRLX010000032.1, from coordinate 14,269 downwards.
CCGATCTCGCCCACACGGTTTGCGATTTCATTCAGCCAGGAACGGAAGCGCAAGTATCGCATACCACCGCCTTCGTAGCGGCTCGGGCGGAATGACATCGTGCCGGAGACAATGGCGCCGTCGGTGCAGCACAGCGCCCAGCCGGTGGTCGTGCCGAGATCGAGCGCGAGGATGGCTGTGCGAGGCTGCTGCCGCATAGACTGCCTGAAGGCAGGTGGAATGTTTGCCTCCATCGTTGCGGCGATCAGGCTGATGGACATCATAAGAGTCTCCATGAAACGTGAGTGACGAGTGATTGGGAATGGCAGGTTCGCAGCGGAGGCCCGGTCGCAGCCTCTCCAGTCAGCAGATGAGGAAGCCGTTGTGCGATCATCACGGCACCCCCTTCAGCCAATCGGGGACGTTTTCGGTGGACGTTGGACTTTCGCCTGAACGTCCACCACCACGTCCACCATCCGAACCGCTTGAATTTCCAGAGGATTGGGGACGTTGTGGACGTTGTGGACGTTTTTCGGCTTCCTCCCCAGTCATGTACGCGCGCGCGCGCGCGTGTGCGTGGGGGTGAGTAAAACGTCCACGACGTCCACGGGAATCGGAATTGTCATTATCTTTCCGAAAGTTATCCTCGTGGACGTTGGAATTCACACGTCCACCAACGTCCACGACGTTCACCAAAACGTCCACGAGATTGGGGGCTTCGCGCCCCTCGAAGGCAAGTTGCCAGCGCCGCACACCCTGATACGTCCCCTTGGCATCGACCCGAAGCTTGCGCCCTTCAATGTCGAACACGCGGTCGCGCAATCGCCCCAGCGCCTTGCCAAGCCGCGTGCGCTGCGAACGATCGCCGCCTGAGCCGAGCGGCAGGGGTGGTTCGCAGGCTTGCGCCACTTCGAAGAGATCGCCGGTGCCGACCTCGGCCGTGCCGTATCGATCCCACCAGGCACCGATGAAGCTCCGCCAGACCGCACCCTCGCCATCGGCCGCCGCCAGCATCTCGTCGAGATTGCCGAGGAAGCCTGCGATGCCCGCAACCTCGAGCACGCCACCCATGATGCGTGACCAGTTTTCATAGCTGCCGATCACCCGCGTGGCCTTGGGCTTTCCGGCAGCAATCCAGGCCTGGATGAGGATGAGGCAGGCGGCCACCAGCCTGGCGCGATTGGCTCTCACCCAGATCATGAGATCCGGATGGCGGAACCCATCGCGGCGCCAGGGCTGATCGACATGGGCATCGAGCCGGATGCGGACGATGCGGCGTGCCATCTCGTTGGAGAACTCCGGATTGTTGCCAGTGGCGATCCAGACGCAGCGGATCGGCAGCCTGGTCATCTCGGAGGCGCCGAGGATGCGATCCTCCCAATGGGGTGCGGTCAGCGCTGCAGCCACCGCCGAGGAGTCGAGCGGATGACGCAAATTGTCGATGAGCACCAGCGACGGGATCTGCCGCAGTTTCGCGGTGAGGCGCTTGCGCCACTCCTCGTCATCGCGGCCCTCGGTCATGACCGGCGCGCCGATGCCGGTCAGCACCGTGGCGATGGCATCGACCATCAGCGTGGCGCCGGTGCCGGGTGTCGGTTTCTCGATCACATGCAGCGGTGTCGGCCCATCGATCATGGCGCGGACAAAGCCCAGCAGCAGGAGCGACAAGGCGTGGGCGCGCTCGGCCTCGCTCACGAACGGGAAGTCACCCAGCAGGTCGTCGAGAAGCAGCGTCCTGGCCCGGGCGATGTCTTCAGCCGAAGGACGCTCCGGAATGGCCGGAAGCACAAAGCCGGGCGCCGGATGATAGAGAAGCCTTGCTTCCTCGTGATAGCCGGGTGCGGTCAACAGCGTTCCGTCGCTGCCGAATACCGGGGTGTTGACGATCCCGGCCAGAACCGGAAGTGCCGGATCGGGGGTGGCGAGCAGTGACTTGACGAGCCCGGTGGGTGGGGGTGCCGGCACGAGTTCGCTGTTACGGTTGAGCTTCTGCCACACGCCAAGCCGCGCCAGCATGTAGCGCAGGCGTTCGTCGGTGACGGGAGTGGCGATGAGCTGGCCTCGATCATCGGGCACCACCCATGACAGGAGCCCGCCGGTGCGGAACAGCCATGGCTTTCGGTTCGAGGCAAGAATGAGCGACCACGCCTTGTTGCCGGCGCGCGAGAGATCGCCTTCATCGGAGCGGTGCCGCGGCAGTGGTGCCGACGGTAGTGTGAAGCCATGCGGCAGATGCCGGCCGATGTCGGGTTCCGCTGCTGCTACTTCAGTCAAATTGCCGAGGGCAGCGCGGACGAGCGCCGCAACCGCATCCGGACCTTCATGTCTCAGAAGGTCGTTGAAGTCGGTGTCGGGCTCCGGTGGCATGCCGATCGCCACCTTGCGGCCTTCGATCCTGCACTTGCTGGCGGTCGCTTCGGCAGCGCGGCTGCCCGCGCCGGAGGAGTCATTGTCCGCGAGGATGAGGATTTCGCGGGCCTCGGGCGGAAGGACGACCTGCTCGAGGTGGCTGGTCGAGAGTGTCGCCCATACAGCAAGGCCGGGCACAGCCGTCATCACGGCAAGCCCGGTCTCGATTCCCTCGCAAAGAGTCAAACGGCCATCCGTGCCGATTGCGCCCAACCGAACGGCGCCACCGGCGACCTTGCCCAGCATCTTCTTCGGATTGGTCACCGCCGCCTTCGCGGCACCGTCGATGCCGAGATAGATGCGCTGCAGGGCAACGACCTCGTTCCTGGCATTGCGCACAAGACCTACAAGCGCCGGAAAGCCCGCCTTCGACTCCCAGTGCACGAGATCGGGGTGGAACTTGAGGTCGGAACAATCCGGCACGGCAAGTGATCGGCCCCGGAGATAGGTTTCGGCGAGTGAGCCCGGGACTGGCTCCAGCCGTGCCATGATGATGTCGATCTCGCGGGCGCTGTCCTTCTCCTTCGAGGGCGGCGCCGGGGGCTCGCAACGTGCCGGCGACTCTGGCGTCCAGCCAGTGAGCTCCGCAGCATGGGCATAGAGTGCGCGGCCGGAAAGCCCGGTTGCATGTTCCAGGGCATTGAGCGGCCCACCGCCCTCCCCGCCATCATGATCATACCAATCCCCGGCCCGCGCACCTTTCAGCGCAATGATGCAGGAGCCGTTCTTGCGGGGTGCGGCACCCTTGATATTGGCAAGCCGCCATTCATCACCGTCCTTCCGGCCATTCGGGAACGCCTGCGGCACCCAGCTTCCTGCGCCATCGCGCAGCCGTGCAACGATCGCGTCGAGATCAAAGTGAAGCGCAGGGACGAGTTGTGCGGGGGCATCATTGAGGTCGATCATGATTTGACCTCAATCGAGCAGCACGAGGCCCTGCTCGGCCCGGGTGATGGCGGTGTAGAGCCAGCGCGCCCGGTCTTCTGCGGTGCGGCCAAGTCCATCGTCAAACACGATGATATTGGGCCATTGCGAGCCCTGCGACTTGTGGCAGGTGATGGCCCAGCCCCAGACCGCCTCGATCAGCGTCTTCTTTTTCCAGTGGTCGCGCCGTTCGCGCTCGGGATCAGGTGCCACATGCTCGTCGAAATGCCCCTTGTAGATGCGGAACCGCTCGCGCTCGCCGCCGATCCTCTGGCCATCCTCGGTCCTCACCGCAGCGGTGAACGAAAGCTCGTCCGCGTCCTCGATGTTCTCGAGATCGAGGAACATGCCGTTGACGAGGCCAAGATCATTACGGTTCTTGAGGCAAATGAGCTTTTCGCCTTGACCACCAGGATAGAAGCCATTGAACCCTGCCGCACCCTTCATGGCGAGATTGAGCTGGATGCGGGTCGCGTTCTTGCCGCAGATCACCTGACCGCCCTTGAGCATCTGTTCCGGCGCCACATCGGCGCGCCGCATTTTCCAGACGTACCGGTCATGCTCGCCATAGGGGATAGGCCTGCCTTCGCGTGCCAGGGTCGCGAGCCTCAGGATGGCGCTCTCGCCCGCCTGACGGTGGATCTCGGTCAGCATCACCTCGGGGGTGTCGCGGGTGAAGGCGCCCTCGCCCTTGACCGGCGGCAGCTGTCCCGGATCGCCCAGCACCAGCACGGGCTTGCCGAAGGCCAGGAGGTCGCGCGCCATCTCGTCTCCCACCATGGACACCTCGTCGAGGACGAGCAGCTTGGCGTCCCGCAGTGCCGACTGCTCATTGAGTATGAAGCGCGGCTTGTGGCTGTCGGAGAGCCGGAGCTGCAATGAGGTGAGCTGCGATTCCGCGAAGAGCCGCTCGGCAACTGCCATGCCGGGCAAACTGGCCTTGAGGCCGGCAATCTCCTCCTTGATGCGCTCGATCTCGGCCGGGGTCGCCTCCGACACGCGATAGATCAAGGAATGGATGGTGGACGCGGGTGTTCCCTTCCGCGTCATCACCAGCGCCGCCTTGCCAGTGATAGCCGCATAGAGAACGTCGCTGCCGTCGGCGAGACCGAGCTCGCCCATGGCATGCTTCACCAGCGTCGACTTGCCGGACCCGGCGTAGCCGAACACCTTGAAGACCTGCTGTTCGCCCGTACGATTCTCGAACCAGTCCTTGATGGTGGCGATGGCCTGCGCCTGCATGGCCGACGGCGTGAAGCTCATGCAGGGCACTCCCAGCAGCGTTTGATGAAGGGGCAGAATTGGAAGAGGTAGAAGGAGGCATCGGGGGCAATGCGTGGCGGCAACTCCTGCGCCTTAGCGGCCCGGATGATCGCCACCGCCTTGTCGGAGAGCGCCTGGGCGCAGGCCGCATCGAAGGCCACGGTCTCGTGGAAGAGCTCCTGCGTGTCCTTGTTGAGGGCAGTGAACAACGTCACCGGCACCTCGAGATAGGCCATGTAGATCTGCACTTGTGCATAGTAGATGGGCTTCGAGTCCATCAGTCCGTGCTCGACGAGATAATTCCAGGATTTGGCATTGAGTGCCTTGTGTTCCCACAATGCCGGCCAGACGATGCCGATGTCAGGCCCATCGGCGATCACGCCATCGATATGGCCGCGGAATTTTCCGCCGGCAGCGGAAAAGCCGAACTGCCCGCCATCCCTCCTGGTGGTGCGCAGGTCGAACCCCGCTGCCCGCAGCCAGCGGATCGACAGCGCTTCGAACACATGACCTGCTTCGAAGATGCGAAGCACATGGCCGTCGAAATCCTTGTCCTCGTCCGGCGGCGTGTTGGTGAACTCGTAGACCAGCCTTCTCGAACATGGTTCGCCGATGCGGGAAGCCCCGAGATAATCGCGCGGCGACATGCTCCGGCGCTCGGTCGTCAGCGCCCTATCGATCATGTTATTGATGCGGGTGAGCGAATAGGAGTACCTCGGCGACAGGTAACCAGGGAACTCGCATCATCTTCCTCTCTTGCGGATGCCGCCCCCGAGCCATGCAAGCCCGGAGGCGGCAAGCTAGATGCTACTTTCCGATCGTCTTGAGAAACGCGTCCAAAGGTCCGTTGAATTGTTCAGGCGTTTCCCAGAAGGACAGATGCTTGTCCATGATCGCGACGGTCGCCGAGGGTGTGTTGGCCTTCGCCCAAGCCGTGGCCACACCTTCCCAGTCCTTGCGAACAACATAGAGCAACGGCATTTTGCCCTCGAGGTTCGTCAGATCCTTCTGGTATTCCTGATAGAAGCTGTTTGCGTTGGTCAAGGCGGCCACACCGTCGCTCGTCATATTCGAGACGCCAATAATCCAATCAAGATATTCGGGCGTCGTCTTCGTGACCATCCACTCGGCAAACCCAAGGTTCATTTCCTGGCGATTGACGATCGACCCTTGGGTGAAAAATTCACAGAAACCGTCTGCGTCGTCCTTGGCGTACCAAGCCCAGTGATTTTTGTTGTCAGCGGCGCGACCCGATGGTGCTGCATCGAGCATGATGAACCCGACCAGCCGGTCACTTCCGAATTGGTGCAAATAGGATAGCGCCTGAAATCCGCCATTCGACCAACCTGCCAGCACAATATCTTTCAAGTCGAGCTTCTTGATGAAGCCGTCGAGATCCCTCCCGAACTGCTCGTAATAGTTGCCTTCCGCTGTTTGCGTTGAAAGACCCTGGCTCCGCGGATCAAAGGTGATGACAGTATAATCTTTTGAGTCGGCGAAGTGATCCAACTGTTTCGCAAACACAGTTGTGTTCATTGTCCAACCGGGAACCAACAAAATCGTTCGCGGTCCTGTCCCTGCTTTCTCATAATGGATCGTCAGATCATCCGACACTTTGACGTAGTCGGCGTTCGCAGCTGCTCCAAAAAGGATCATTGCACACATCGCCATAGCAAACCTGATCATCGGCGTTCTCCCTTGCATTGTTGTTGATTTCACGCTTCTCACAACTCAATCCATCAGCGCTGCGGCGCGCCCAGCGACTGACAGCCACACGCACGCTTCAGAATGTGGCCACGCACTACAGATTGAGAGCCCGATCAGGTCAAACAAGATTGTATGATTAATTCATCGGCAAATCTAATATATCACAGAGAATGAAGCCTCGATGCGAATTGCGAACGGACCGCTGGGAGACGCCTTGGAGTGCCAAATGCACGAATTGGAAGATGTCCAAGTGTTCGGCCGGATGTATCGCGCTGCCAGCAACTCATCTTATTCTGACAACGAACGTGAGGCACGTTGTGCAACTCTGGCGCGGAGACATTTGAACAGTCTCCGGGCCACTGCTCGATTAGCTCTGGAGATATGCAACGGAAGCGAAAGAGAATTCTGCCACACTCTGTTACAGAGGACTGCAGGTCTCAATTGATGGATTTTTCTTATCAATCTGCATTTCTATTGATTTGTTGCGGCCGGATTTCGTTGCCATCGTCAGGCCCAGGCAACAGGGATCATGGACATGCGCAAAATAGCAATCGTTACGGGTGCCGCGGGCGGAATGGGGGTCCCGACGGTCCGTCGTTTGGTCGCAGACGGCTTTCGCGTCGCCGCCCTTGATCTGAACATCGACAAACTGGCGGCAATAATCCGCGAAGAAGGCCTCGACGCCGTCGCATACCAGATCGATGCCACTTCCGAAGAGCGTTGCCGGGCAGTTGTCACGCAGGTCAAGTCTGATTTCGGCCGCGTTGACGCCTTCGTGAACATGATCGGCTGGACCGCAAGCTCACGTTTCGTTGAAGAACAGAGCGGTTATTGGCAAAAGTTGGTCTCAGTCAATTTCATGCCTGTTGTTTATATGAGCCACGCAATTGGCCCCATCATGATTGAACAAGGCGGCGGCAAGATTCTCTTCGTGACGTCGGACGCTGGCAGGGTAGGCACTTCAGGCGAAGCTGTCTATGCCGGTCTCAAGGGTGGCGTCATCGCTTTTGCCAAGAGCCTCGCACGTGAATGGGCACGGTACAAGATCAACGTCAACTGCACGGCCCCTGGTCCCACTGACACGCCGCTCGAAGCGGATCAAGATCCCGAGTTGGTCACTCGCCGGCTCAAAGTCATTCCGTTCCGTCGCATGGCGAAACCCGAAGAGCAGGCTGCCGCCATCTCATTCTTCGTCTCTGATGATGCAGACTACATCACCGGCCAGGTGCTGAGCGTCAGCGGCGGCTTGACCATGGTCTGACCGTCACACTGCGTATCAGGGGAGAGTTCCACGTGTCCGACACATTTGAACGCCGTTACATTGATCGCGATCTCGAGGTGGCCGATCCCGAGGCGCTTCGCGCGCTGCAGTGGAAGAAGCTCCGGCATTTGTTGGAGAGGACGTGGGCGAAGAGCGAGTTCTTCCGCGAACACTGGCGCCGCAAGAACCCGGACTTCCGGATCGAGGCGATAAACTCTTTCGAGACATTTGCCAGCGAAGTTCCGACAATCGAAAAGCCGGATTTCATTGCCGATCAGACTGCCGTCCCTCCCTACGGGCTGAGGCATTCGGAAATTCTGGAAACACAGGACGGCCTCGTTCCAGTTCTCACCAGCGGTACAACTGGCCAGGGCGTAGAAGTGCATTTGCAGTCCCGCGCCGATGTGCAGCAACACGGTGAAGTAAACAAGTTCTACTTCCGCTGGGCCGGCCTGAAACCGGGTGATCGCATTGTCATGCCGATGCATGTTTCGCTGCTGGCCGGTGGACGCTGCGAGTATCACGCCGCGGTGGACTATGGCCTGTCGGTATTTCCCATCGGAATGTATGACACCGGACAGCGCATCGAGTTCATGAGGCGGTTCCAGCCTCACGCGATCATTGGCACGACCTCTTACATGGGGCATTTGGCAGAGGCTGCCGGTGAAGCCTGCTCAGAACTTGGTCTTCGGGTCTTGCTCACGGGCGCCGAGGCTGCGAGCAACGCCTGGTTCAAAAGACTCGAACAGCGTTTTGGGGCTGTCGCATATGACCGTTATGGCCTCTCGCAAATGGCGACTGACCACATGTTCACTTGCGAACATGGCGTGGGGACCTCGGATCAACCGGGCACCCTGCATAACATCGACTCCCATATTCTGTTGGAAGTGATCGATCCTGAAACCGGCCGGCAGGTGGCCGATGGTGAACGTGGCGAGATCGTCCTCACCAGCCTTTACCGGGAGATGGTGCCCATGATCCGCTGCCGGACAAAGGATACAGCGATCTATCGCGCGCCGCGACGCTGCCAGTGCGGCAGAACTTTCTCAGGCATCGAGATTGGAACTGTCGTGCGGCTGGATGACGTGAAAAAGATCAAGGGCATCAATGTGTGGCCGCAGGCTCTGGACGAGACGGTGTTTCGCTTTCCCGAGGTTCGAGACTACCGAGTCGTCCTTACGACGGAAGCCGGCCGCGGTGAGGTGGCACGAATTGACTTTGCACCGAAGGAAGCACTCGAAACCGATAGCTCAAAGCAAGTTCGTGAGCGCATGGAAGCCAAGCTGCGCGAGGTCATCGGTATAAGTTTTCAGGTTCGCGAAGTCCCGGACAGTTCAATCCCACGCGGTGAGCACAAAGCAAGACGCTGGGTGGACCAGCGCCAGCAATTCAAGTCGTGAAGACAATCAAGGAAGAACGAAATGTCCAAGCCTATCGATATCCTGGGTCACCTGTTTACGCCAGAAGGCGTGAAACACTTTGCCGACGATCCGGAAGAGTCCGAGGTCTTCAAGAACGTTGGCCGGCTCGACTCACTCAAAGGCTATACAGTCGAGGAATTCAAGACCTACGCGGATGAAGTGGGCCTCGGCAAAGTTCATATCGCCGCGTTCTATGGCTGGAGCTATCGCGACCAACGACCCTACCTTCGCGTTACGCCTGAAGAAGTTTATGCCGTTACCAGCCAACTGCCGGGGAGAGCTTACGGTCTTTTTGGGGTCAATCCTTTCGACGCGCTGAAAGGCGTGAAGCAGCTTGAGAAGGCCGTGAAGGAGTACGGCTTTGTCGGTTTGCACGTTCACCCGCACGGCTTCGATCTTGGGCCTGACCATGCATTCTACTTTCCATACTACGTGAAGTGCGTTGAACTCGGCATTCCCGCTGTGTTCTCGATGGGGCACACGCTCGACTTCATGCCGATTGAGAATGGTCGGCCTGCCCGCCTGGATCGCATCGCGTTGTATTTTCCGGAGCTGACGATTGTCTGCACCCATACCGGTTGGCCGTGGGTCGAAGAGGCGATCGCAATCGCATCCAAGCATCCGAATGTCTATCTTGGCACTTCGGCCTATTCTCCGAAAGTCTGGAAGCCTGAGATGGTGAAGTTCATCAACACGTGGGGGCAGGACAAGGTACTTTGGGGTTCCGACTTTCCACTTCTGAAGCATCCCGAGGCCCTGGCCCAGGTCGATGCACTACAATTGCGCGAAGGTCCGAAACGCAAGTTGCTGTGGGAAAACGCAATGAAGGTATTCCCCTATGACCGATGAGCGGCCGGGCGAGGTCCTTCTCGCCAGAGACGGAATCCGACTGTCGCAACACGGCATGGTTGGCATCCTCATGATAGAGCGGGAGGCCCGCCGCAACAGCCTGGACAATCCGGCCCTTGAAGCAATCATCGCGGCATTTGATCTCGTTCCGTCTTTGAATTTGCCCGTCTGCATCATTGCATCCCAAGGCACCAAAGCCTTCTGTGCCGGATCGGACTTGAAGGCCCTTATTGACTACGATCTGGGAGAAAAAGTTCGGCACACCCGATTGTTTCAGCGTGCCATGACAGCAGTAGACGAAGCGCCCTGCGCAACAATTGCTGCAATCGAGGGATATTGCCTGGGTGGCGGGTTGGAATTGGCGCTGGGGTGTGACCGCCGCATCGCAAGCTCCGAGTCCGTTTTCGGATTTCCGGAGATCCGTGTGGGCGCCTTGCCAACAGGCGGTGGCACACTGCGGGCGCCGCGCGCCATCGGAATGGCCCGCGCGCGCGAGATGCTGGTGTTCGGAGATCGCATCGACGCATCAACTGCCCTTGCGTGTGGCCTCGTGGGCCAAGTCTGCGCGGCGGGCGAAGCTCTTTCGACGGCACAGGGGATTGCAGAGGAATATGCAGCCCATGTGGACGGACGTTCTGTCGCGATGTTGAAACAATTGATTCACAACGGTTATGCAACCCCGGAGCGAGCCACTCAAGCGATCGCGGCTCTATCCGATGAGATTCTTCTCGCGACCGAGGAGTCACGCCGGAAGATGAGCGACGGCGCAAAGACCCGCAAAGCCTAACTGAGGGCCTCACAAGGACATCCCAGATGAACACGAGCGAAACACAAGTGAAGTCCCACGCCCGGGTGGTCATCATCGGAGGTGGAATCTTTGGAGTCAGCACGGCCTACCACCTCGTAAAAGAGGGCTGGTCTGACGTTGTCCTTATCGAGAAGGGCGAGCTGAGTTCTGGCACGACCTGGCACGCCGCCGGTCAATGCCCGCACTTCACCGGCAGCCTCAACATGGCGCGAATTCACGATTACGGGATAAGGCTCTACAAGACTCTGGAGTCGGAGACCGGCCAGGCGACAGGATGGCACACCAGCGGTGGCATTCGCCTCGCCCGGCACAAGGAAGAGCTGGATTGGCACAGTCACGTGTCATCGATTGCGAAGCAAGTTGGCTTCGAGTGCCATGTCGTCGGATTAGACGAAATCCGGAAAATTCATCCCTTCCTGGAATTGCACGATGTTGTCGGCGGCAGTTATACACCGCACGACGGGCACACCGATCCTTCGAGCGCGAACAATGCACTCGCAATTGCTGCCCGGCGCGGCGGTGTCACGATCTATCGTAACACACGTGCAACCAATATCGTCCGTTCGGGGGACGAGTGGAAAATAGAGACAGAACGCGGCAACATCAGTTGCGAGCAATTAGTCTTGGCGACAGGGTTCTTTTCCAATCAGGTCGGCGACTGGCTTGGCTTGCGCCTGCCATTCGTCAATGTTGTTCATCAATATCTGGTAACGGATCCGGTCGCCGAGTTGCTCGACCGGACCACCGAGTTGCCGGTCGTCCGCGATCCGGGTTCCTGCTCCTATATGCGGCAGGAACAGAAGGGTTTACTGGGTGGCCCATATGAGAACGGCGACCTGCAGACTGCATACGATGACGGTGTACCATGGTCCTTTGACCAGGAGCTTCTTCCCCCTGATCTGGACCGCATTTCCCCCTGGCTCGAATTGATGGCCGAGCGCTTGCCGTTGTTCAATACGGTGGGTGTCCGGCGCGTGATCTCTGGATTCATCGCTCATGCGCCCGATCTCTATCCCATGGTCGGGCCGATTGCCGGCCACCGCAATCTCTGGCTGGCCGCCGGCTCGGCCATCGGGATCTCGGAGGGACCGGGCTGCGGGAAGTACCTTGCGCAATGGATGGTTCACGGCGCAGCCGACATCAGCATGCATTTCCTGGATCCCCGGAGGTATGGGCCTGTCTACACCAATGACTGGATCAAGGCGCGAACGGTCGAAGCTTCCAAGAAGATGTTTGACTTGCATCCTCCAGGGTATGAATTCCATGAGGGAAGAGGCCTGCGCGCGTCACCTGTGCATGAACGGCTTGCGACCAAAGGTGCGGTGTTCGGCGAAAGCATGGGGTGGGAGCGGCCGAAGTGGTTTGCCCCGCGCGGTGTCGATGAGCAGCTGAGTTTCAGCCGTAGCAATGCCTTCCTTTATGTCGCGAAAGAATGTCATGCCGTGCGTGAGAACGTGGGGGTTTTGGACCTCACCAGCTTTACGAAGATCGAAGTGTCTGGCCCGCAGGCCACGGCCTTCTTGGACCGGACGTTGGCTAACAAGTTGCCGCGTAAACCAGGTGGTGTCTCCCTTTGCCACCTGCTTGGCAATACCGGCGTAACAGAAGCCGAGATGACGGTTACGCGACTGGCTGACGACCGGTATCTTCTCTTGTCAGCAGGTTCAATGCAGTCGCGCGACTTTGATCAGTTGAACAAGGCCCAGAGCGCCGGAGAGGCCGTTCAAATCAAGGATGTGACGGAGTCTTATGGTTGCCTCGTGGTAACAGGGCCCAAGGCACGAGAATTGCTCTCGACAACAACGAAAGCAGACCTTTCCAACGCGACCTTTCCGTGGATGTCAGCTCGCGAGATCGATATTGCAGGCGTCGCGACGCTTGCCCTCAGAGTCTCGTATGCGGGCGAACTTGGATGGGAACTATACCCCCCAATCGACCAGATGCTGAAAGTCTATGACGCAGTCATGGCAGCTGGCGCGCCACTAGGCGTGGCCGACTTTGGCATGTACGCACTGAACAGTCTGCGCATGGAAAAAGCGTATCGAGGCTTCGGCTGGGAGCTGAGCAACGAGTTGACGCTGATCGAAGCGGACATGGAGCGCTTCATTGCATTTGGCAAAGGAGAGTTTGCCGGGCGCGCTGCCCTGCTCGCGCGCAAGCAACAAGGGTCAAAGTGGCAGCTTGCCTATTTGAGGCTTGACGTCTCTGATCGGGATGTTCTGGGTTCAGAGCCCATTTACCAGGGCGAAAAGATTGCTGGTGTCGTGACGTCGGGCTGTTACGGCCACGCCACCGGACAGAACCTGGCGTTTGCTTACGTCGATCCATCGTTGGCAAGCCCTGGCACCACGCTCGAAATTGAGATGCTGGGGAGCCGGTACGCTTGTACCGTTCTAGCCGAGCCCGTTTATGACCCAAAGAACGAGCGGCTTCGCGCCTAGATTTTGGATTGGGAGAACTTAATGTTTAAAGACAGCCCAATTGCAGGCGTCTCACACTAGCCGGAGGATATCCAATCATGTCAAAAGCAGAAGAACTCTACCCACTTGGTGAGATGCCGCCAGCGGGCGTAACGCCGGCCCTCATGCACGCATTCGCGGTACGCCAGAATCGGTTCGGCGAGCCGCGAACGGCCTGGCAGCGCGAGGTGCTGCCGGTGCCCAAGATAGGGTCGAAAGATGTCCTCGTGTACGTAATGGCCACGGGGATCAACTACAACAATGTTTGGGCGGCTCTCGGTTATCCGGTGGACGTCATCGCCGACCGTCAGAAGAAGGGTGAACCCGAAGACTTCCACGCGGGTGGCAGCGACGCCTCTGGAATAGTTTGGGCAATCGGGTCCGAAGTTGAGAACGTGAAGGTCGGCGACCAGGTCGTTGTACATTCGGGCTGGTGGGAGCCCGACGATCCGTGGGTCCTCTCAGGAAAAGACCCCATGCTGGCCCCCTCAACAAGAATTTGGGGATACCAGACCAATTATGGTTCCTACTGCCAATTCGCCCGGGCTCAGTCGCATCAGTGCCAACCGAAGCCGAAGCACCTGACTTGGGAAGAAGCGGCCTGCTACATGCTTTGCGCATCTACTGCATATCGCATGCTCATGGGCTGGAGCCCCAATACAATTGAAAAGGGTGACCCAGTCCTGGTGTGGGGTGCGGCCGGTGGGCTTGGCGCTATGGCCTTGCAAATTACCAGCGCTCTTGGCGGCAGGCCGGTCGCTGTCATTTCAGATGAAGAAAAGCGCCAGTTCTGTTTGGACAAGGGCGCGGTCGGCGTGATCAATCGAAAGAATTTCGATCACTGGGGCCCCATGCCGGACACGACGAAGCCGGAATGGAAGGCCTGGGCGAACGGAGCGCGAGCCTTTGGAAAGGCTTTCTGGGATGCACTCGGCGAACGGCGTAGCCCAAAGATTGTCTTTGAGCACCCAGGTGAGGCAACGCTGCCCACTTCCGATTTTGTTTGTGACACCGGTGGGATGGTTGTCATCTGCGCCGGAACGTCAGGCTATAATGTGACGATGGACCTTCGCTACCACTGGATGATGCAAAAGCGCTTTCAGGGGTCCCATCTCGCCAACGACGAGCAGGCTTCCGCAGTCAATAAGCTGATCATGGAAAAGAAGGTTGACCCTTGCCTCTCCGGAAC
>JAGRLX010000298.1 GCA_020441605.1 Alphaproteobacteria bacterium | reverse complement strand
ACCGTGGTGCCGTGGAACACCATGTCGATGTCGGCGGGAGAAATGCCGGCGATCTTGGCAATTTCCACCACACCCTTGACAACGCCGATCGATTGATCGGCAGGGGTTGAGGACACTTTGTGCACGAAGATCGATTGTCCACCGCGCCCACCGCTCTTTTCCAATACGATGTCGGTGAAGGTTCCTCCCACGTCCACGCCTACACGGATCATCCCGGCCTCCTATTAAATGTATGTTGCATACTCGGATGCAGTCATTGAGGGTGTCAAGTCATCACGTCATGCAATTTTTGCCGGTTGCGGACCCGGCTCACGAAATTGCGCAGGGCAGGGCTTTGATTTGCCCGGTTCCAGCACAGGATCGTTTCGATGCGGCTGGTGCAATCGACAATTGGCCGGTAGACGACGCCCTCGGGCCGAAACCGCATGATGCTGCCCGAATAAAGGGAAACGCCTAAGCCGCTGGCGACGAGGCCGAGGATGCCCAGCGTATTGGACGGCTCATAGGCGACGGAGATCGAAAGCCCGGCCGAACTGAACAGATCGCCGATCAGCAGGCGGAAGAAATCCCATTGGTCATGGCTGCCGAGGATCAGCGGACAGGCCGCGAGATCCGCAAGCTGCACGTCATGGCGACTCGCCAGCGGGTGGTTCATGGGAATGAGCGCCACCAGCGGTTCCGAGGCAACGGTGATCTGGTCGAATTGCGGATTCTGGAACGGCCCGAGCATGAAGCCCGCGTCGATCTCGCCGCGGGAAATCGCCAGCTTCTGGGCCTGGGTCCGGAGATATTTGAGTTCCAGGCTCACATCGGGGAACGACGTCGCAAAATCCTTGATGGTGGTGGGCATGACGTCGGCGGCCGCAAAGGCCATATAGGCAAGCCGAAGGCGGCCGGTCTTGCCCTGGGCCGCCACCCGGGCCACATCCGCAGCCCGGGCCAGGGTCAGCATGGCGGGGGCGATTTCTTCGTAGAATACCCGGCCGGCCTCGGTCAGCACAACCTCGCGCGTGGTGCGGAAGATGAGCTGATAGCCGAGGCTGTCTTCGAGATTCTGTACCCGCCGGCTGAGCGCCGATTGGTCGATGAAGATTCGCTCGGCCGCCCGGCGGAAACTCAGTTCCTCGGCAATGGCCATGAAGGCCTGCAGATCACGGGAATTCAACGGAGCCATGATGTCTCCAAATTCGGTGAGCAAACAGCATCATAGCAATTCATGCAAAATCTGCATCAACAAATTTTGACTTCACAATGGAGTTTGTACACATCTGGGCATTCAATGCGTGCGAAAGAGGAGCACCAGCCATGACGCTGAATACCACAGACCTGGACAAGATCCTGCAGCAGGCTTTCGACGAAAGCACCCGTATCTACAAGGAGCGCGGCTTCCAGCGGCGCATCGGTTTCGGCAAGAAGCCGGCCCTGATCAGCGTCGACCTTGCCAATGCCTGGACCAGGCCGGGCAACCCCTTCACTTGCGAGAAGGTCGACGAGGAGATCATCCCGGCAATGCAGAAGCTCCTGCGCGCCTGCCGCGACAACGGCCACGTAGTAGTGCATGTGACCACGGCCTACCAGTCGCCGAACCGCCAGGACCCGCATACCGACATGGGCCTCTGGCACCACAAGATCCCC
Organism: Alphaproteobacteria bacterium; assembly: GCA_020441605.1. The sequence goes on along the minus strand of JAGRLX010000298.1, from coordinate 14,550 downwards.
ATCGAGGCCGTCGACCTGAAGGACGAGCACCTGTGGGCCATTGATTCGCGCATCGCGCCGATCGAAGGCGAATATGTGATGCTGAAGAAGCGCGCCAGCTCCTTCAGCGGCACGCCGCTTGCCGGATACCTGCGCTCTTGCGGCGTCGATACTATCCTGGTGACCGGTGTGACGGCGACGGCCTGCGTGCGCACCACGATCTGCGACGGCCTCGCCGAAGGCTTCCGTACGATCGCCGTGCGCGAGGCGATCGGCGACCGTGTTCCGGGCGCCGTGGCCTGGAATCTCTATGACATCGACGCGAAGTTCGCCGATGTCGAACCGGTCGACCGCTGCGTCGAATACCTCAATACGGTCAAGGGCTGATCACCCCTCAGCGCGGTGAGCCTCTGCGCCTTGTCTCCCTGAATGCCTGCATCACCCCGGATCTCCCTGGTCCGGGGTGAAATGCTGCTGCCCACAGCCAGCGTTTGGCGGGGTGAACGGGAGTTGTGAACCGCGCCTCTTTGTGGTCTTGATGCGGTTCACCACTTCGTTGCAGCAGCATGAGAGACCTCAAGATGTCGATCCGTATTGAACTGCCCAAGGCCCTGTTCGCTGAAAGGGAACGCCACCTCTGCAGCATGCCGGGTTTCGATGTCTCCACGTTCCGCTATGACAGCGGCGTCGAAGCCTTGAGGGTCAAGAACCGGCGGGGCGAAATCATCGTGCTGCCGTTCCGGGGCCAGCAGATCTGGCGCGCCGTCTTCGATGGCCGCGACCTGACCATGAAGTCGATGTTCGACGCGCCGGTGAGCACCACGGCCTACCTCGAGACCTATGGCGCCTTCTTCATCCATTGCGGCATCACCGGCATGGGCGCGCCTGGTCCCGAGGACCGCCATCCGCTGCACGGAGAACTTCCCAACGCTCCCTTCCAGAAGGCCTGGTTGGTGATGGACGAGGCCGCAGGCACGGTGACGGTTGCGGGATCCTATGAATATGCCATCGCCTTCGGCTCCCATTACCTGGCCACCGCCGAGATCGTCATGGCCGAGTCTGCAGCCTTGCTGGACGTGTCGCTCCGCGTCGACAATCTCAAGAAGACGCCAATGGACCTGATGTACCTGGCCCATGCCAATTTCCGCCCGGCCGACAATGGCGAGCTCTTTTATACTGCGCCCTATACCCCCGAAGCGGTGCGGGTTCGCCGTTCCATCCCGGCCCATATCACGCCCAAGCCGGGATATCCCGAATTTCTGGCGGAACTCGCCGTCAATCCAGTGATCCACCACAAGCTTTCGCCTGAACTCGGTTTCGACCCAGAAGTGGCCTTTACCGTCGACATGGTGGCCGGGCCCGATGGCTTCGCCCATGCCTTGCTGCGGCGGCCGGACGGCACCGCCGACTACATCCGCTACCGCCCCGAGCAGACGGCGAAATGCATCCGGTGGATCTGCCGGACGCCCGACCAGGACGCCATCGGCATGGCCTTTCCATCGACCTCGGAAGTGGAGGGCTACACGGCCGAAAAGAAGAAGGGCAATGTCGTGAGCCTGCCTGGGGGCGAGACTTGGCGGGTCGACATGCGCATGGGGTTGCTGACCCGAGGCGAAACCGAAGCGGCTATCCACCACATTAACGACGTGAGGACAGCGTGACTCCGTTCAGGACTTCCGCTGGTCGCTTGATCACTCCGGTGTTCACAGACACGCCGCATTCGCCGATTGCGATTGGTATCGCCGGAGATTTCGCCTAAAGATTAGGCACCGGGGTGGGACAACACGAGAAAAAAGGGGGGACCTGACACCATCATGTCTCTGCGTTTGGAACCCGCCGACTTGGCCGCCGTGCAGGCAGCCCCGGTATTGGCCAGCCTGCCGCCGCCAGTTTTCGATGCCGTGATGACCGGTGCCACGGTCAAGACGATGAACCGCGGTGAACTGCTCTTCGTGCAGGGCGACCCGGTCACGTCGCTGTTCGTCGTGCTCGAAGGCTGGGTCAAGGTCTATCGACTGACTCCCTCCGGTGGCGAAGCCGTGGTCGCGGTGTTCACCCGTGGCCAGAGCTTTGCCGAGGCCGCAGCCTTCGTCGGCGGGCGATTTCCGGCCAGCGGAGAAGCGGTCACCGATGGACGCATCCTGAAGCTCCAGAGTGGCAACCTCCTTCGCCTCATCCGGGAAAATCCGGACGTGGGGCTCGCCATGCTGGCCACGACATCCAAACACCTCCACATGCTGGTGCAGCAGATCGAGCAGTTGAAGGCTCATACCGGCGCCCAGCGGGTGGCCGAATTTCTCCTGTCCCTGTGCAAGGCGGAAGCGGGCGGCTGCCGGATCAATCTTCCCTATGACAAGGCGCTGATCGCGGGGAGGCTCGGTATGCAGCCGGAAAGCCTGTCGCGGGCCTTTGTCAGGCTGCGCCAGATCGGCGTCAACATCGACCAGAACACCGCTCACATCGACGACGTAGACAAGCTGCGCACCTATGCGGAAGAAAGCCGGCAGCCCGAAACCTGACCCCGTCAGACTCCAAGTTGTTTGTGAAGACGCGCGTCTTTCGACTTGAAATGGTTGACGAACCAGTCGCGGACCGTGTCCGATAGCGCGTCCCGGTAGGCGCCGCTCTGATCCTCGGTGGCGTTGTCCATGATGTCGCGAATCTCGTCCAGCAGGGCCTCGTGCTCGGCCTTGTGGGCGGCATATTCATCATAACGATGCTTGCGCATGATCGACTCTTCGAGGGCGAAATGGGCCGCGATGCGGGCAAAGACCTCGCCCAGAAACCCATGAATCCTGTCGCTGCCGGCACCGGTCGCGATCTCCTCGTGCAACGCGTTGATGAGATCGACGAGTTCCTTGTGTTCGTGGTCCACATCCGGAACCCCGGTCTCGAATTCCCTTCGCCATTCGATAAGTGCCATGCTGTAATTCCTACCTGAGCAGGAAACCTCCCTGATCTGCCTTGAAGTCGATTGCCAGATTCTGCAGCGGCGCCAGGTCGACATCCAGGGTTTTCTCGTAGTCGAACCCTTCGGCGCGCTTGCTGTCGCGAAGTCGGAGGACCAGCCGGTGGGGGCCGGCGGGCACGAGGAATTTCCGGTAGGTTTCCGCCGGCCCGTCGCGTGACAGACCGGAGGGTTGCAGCACCGCCGCATAGCGCTGGGTGCCATCGAGATCGAACTCCACGGTGATCGGGATCCGCTCGCGCGAGCATGTATTCGGACGCCTTTCCTTGGCAGGAAGCTTGGCGATCTCCTCCGGGGTAAGCCTACGGCAATCCTCGACGCGCTGGGCCCCATGACGAAACGACAGCTTGATCTGGGCCATGCCTTCTGGGACAGCGCGGTAGTTCGGAGAGGCCGATAGATAACCGATCATCGCAGTCATGGCGGCATAGACGATGGCTTGCGCCCCATATCGGATCAGATCAGGCATCCTGCCGCTCCGGTTCCACGTCGCGTGGCCGGCCACGCTGGCGAGGGGCGGCCGGCATTTGACGCAATGTCTCCGCAAAGCCCTCCAAGTCATTGACAAGATGAGACAGACCATTGCGGCCGGCCCAGATTGTGCGAAGCCGCTCGCGCGGCACCCGGCTGCGCAACTGCGGATCTCGCACACGGGCGATGCGCTGGGCAGTCCAGGTTCCGCCCAGGCGGTTGTAGCAGGCGTTCTCTGCACAGCCGGCGACAACCACGCCATCGGCGAGGTTGCGGCTCAGAATATAGTCGATGAAGGCCGGTGGCAGGTGGCCGGTGCAATTGATCGAGATGACGCCTCTGGAGTCGGTCTGGAGCCCTTCCAGCCTTGCCCCGTTGATGCAGCCGAAGACCATGATGCGGCCAGGCCCGGTGAGCCGCTGCCCCTCACGGTCCACCTCGGCCCGGATGGCGGCGATGGACCTGTCGGGCAGGTCGATGCCCGGCACCAGATCGGACATGCGGCGGAACGGCGTGGACGTCGGACAGGACCCGGCGCAAATCCCACATGAGACGCAGAGTGAGGGGTCAACAACAGCTTCGCCCTCGAAAGGCAGACCATCGCTGCGCTGCTGCATGGTGATGGCGGTATAGGGGCAGTCTTCGGCGCAGCGGCTGCAGCCGTTGCAATTGTCGAGATTGACGGTTGCGGGTTTCATCCGTTTCAGCGGCGGCATCCATGGTATGCCGACCATGATCACCAGGAAGGCGAGGGCCGCCGACCAGGTCACCTGGCCGGGAAGCGTGTCGATCAGCGGGTAGGCCGGAAGATAGAACCAGTCGAGGCCGATGCGTCCCGGCACCTCCGCCAGATTGGCCGGGCCCTGGCTGGTGGCGGGATAGATGAACGAGAGCACCAGCAGCGACAGGCCGGTTCCGATGACGAGCCCGAGGGGCGGGTTGATGCGCGGCTTGCTGACCCGCTGGAGATGCAGCCACAGCACGAACAGGGCAATCAGCGGGACCGCGATGTGCATGAAGATCATCAGCGTGAAGAAACGGCTTTCCAACGCGTCGGGCGACAGGAAATTGCGCGCGATGGGCTGGCCGAAGAACGGCAGCATGTCGAGCCACTCGGTCGAGACGATGGCCACGTATTGCGCGAGCTTGTCCCACACCAGCCAGTAGCCGCTGATCCCGGCCGCATAGACCATGATCAGAACCGGTACGCCCGTCATCCAGCTGAACCAGCGAACGCCGCGGGCGTGATCGAGCGCGAATTCCCGCAGGATGTGCACCAGCATGACCACGATGAGGCCGTCCGAGGCGTAGCGATGGAGGCTGCGCATGACCCCGGCCGCATACCACTGGTCATTGGTCATGTATTCCACCGAACCATAGGCCTGGGTGATGCCGGTGTCGAAGAAGATATACACGTAGATGCCGCTGACCGTGATGATCCAATAGAAGAAGAAGCCGAGAGCGCCGAGATTGAGCAGGGGGTTCCACGCCGGCGGAAAGACTCCGGAAAGGGCTCTCTCGAGCGAATCGAAGAGCCATCTGATCGGGCGTTTCACGATTTCCATGCTGATCAGGCCTCGTGGGAACGCATGGATTTGCGCGTCTCGCGGATCAGCACCACGAGCACCAGTCCAAGGCTGGCGGCCCCGATGACGATCGACGCGAAGAGCGAATAATTGAAATAATATCGGCCGGTATTTGGATTATACACGGTGCAGAACAGTTTCACCCGATCGGCCAGGCCTTCGAAGGTGAAGAATGGCTTCTCGCGGCCGAAGATCAGATCCTTCAGCGGATCGACGATCTGTGGCGGGTCGAAGCTGCTGCCATAGACCTGACGGTAGATCTTGCCGGTTTTGTCGATCACCGTGACCTGGGCCATGTGGTCGAACCCGCCAGCGTAGGAGAAGTAGCTGAAGCCCACGGCCTCCGAGAGGCGGTCCATGGTTTTCTGGTCGGACGCAAGGAAGAACCAGTTGTCGCCGCCGGCATTATGGTCGCGGGCGAAGGAACGCATCCGGACCGGCGTGTCGTTGCGGGTGTCGAAGCCGATGGTGACGACGTTGAAACTGCCCTTGCCCAGGGCGTCCTCGCCGACCGCCACGGCCGGTGCCAGGCTTTCGATGACGGCCGGGCAGACATCGGCACAACCGGTATAGATGAGCGTGAGCAACACCGGCTTGCCGCGCAGTTGCGTGAGCGACAGCGTCTTGCCGTCCACCCCCTGGAAACTCAGGTCAGGCATTGTTCGGCCGATCACCTCGAGCGAGGTGGTTATGGCCTTGTCCTCGCGCTCATCCGCGAAAGCAGTGCCACAGGCAAGGAGCCCGAGGGCAACCGCAACGCTCGAAAGGAATTTGCGGATCATCAAAAGGCTCCGACCAGCCGGTCTGCGACCGTGCCCGACAGGAGCAGTACCAGTTGCAGCAAGGAGGCGAGGAAATTGTGGATGGCGCGCTTGCGCCCCGGCGCCTGAACGAGCCTCAGGCTGGTCCAGACGAACAGCGCTCCGCCGCTGGCGGCTCCGGCGAGATAGATGGGACCCATGGCGTAGAAGGCGGGTACCAGCGACAGCCCGACGAGCAATGCGGTATGCGCCAGGATCACCTTGGCCGTGAGACTGTCTCCGGCGACCACCGGCAGCATCGGCACCTTGGCCGTCGCATAGGTGTCGTGGGCGGCAATGGCGAGGCTCCAGAAATGCGGCGGTGTCCACAGGAAGATGACGATGGTCAGCAGCAGGGGTTCGATGGGAATGGCGGGGTTGACCGCGGCCGCGCCGGCCAGGACCGCGAAGCTTCCTGCAGCACCGCCGACCACGATATTGGTCCAGCTGCGCCGCTTGAGCCAGACGGTGTAGACGATGCCGTAGACGAAAGCCCCCATGAAGGTGTGGAAGGCGGCCCACAGGTTGCTGACCGCAGCAGCCAGAATGACCGCCGCGGCCAACAGCCCCAAAATGATCGCCAGCCAGAAGCCGTCGGCCTTGAAGCGGCCGCTGGCGAAGGCACGGCCGGCCGTGCGCTTCATCTGGCGGTCGAGATCGGCCTCGGCCCATTGGTTGAAGGCCCCGGCGCTGGCCGATGCCATGAACACCGCCAGGCCGAGAAGCGCAATCCGCCACATGTCGGGGAGGGGACCCGGCGTGACGGCAACGCCGCCGATCGCGCTCATCATGATGGTCACGCCAATCCTCAGCTTGAAGATGGAGATCACGTCCTTGGTAAGCGAAATGGCGGCGCTGGTCATGGTGTCAGCTCCTCACTGCATCGGCCAGAGTTCGGAGAGATATTTCCAGTTCACGAAGTAGTAGAGCACGAAGGCGGTGAAGAAGATACCGACCAGCACGTAGGTGCCGGGCAGATGCCACGAGCCCGCGTTGCCATAGGTGGCAACCGAGTCATGCACCACCTTCTTCGGCATCGGTCCGAGCGAGGCCCCGACGTTGGAGGCATCGACCTTCTTGCCGAAGAGGATGCTGGCCACGACGATCACCACGTAGAGGGCGCCGCCGACAGCCGCAAGGATCGCCGAGAGGCCGTTGAGACCCATCATCAGGAAGGCCGCATCGGGATAGCCGAAGCTCATCGGGGCATCGGAGAAGGTGATGTCCCAATGGCGCCGCGAGACGCCCAAGGTGCCTGCCCCCATCATGAACAGCGAGATGCCCGCCGCACCGATGGCGAAGATGTAGACCTGCCACTTGGCCAGAGTCGGCCAGATGATCTGGCGCTGGAAGATGAGCGGGACCACGAGATAGGTCACGGCCATGAAGGCAAGCGTCGTTCCGGTGACCACCGTCGCATGGAAGTGGCCAGGCACATAGAGCGTGTTGTGCATCATGATGTTGAGCTGCTCGGTGCCCAGCACCACGCCCGAGATGCCACCCAGGAAGCCGAACAGCACCAGCGACAGGAACATGCCGGCGAAGGCCGGATTGCTCCATGGCGCATTGCGCAGCCAGCCGAACACACCCTTGGTGAAGCCGTTCTTGCGTTGGGCGGCCTCGATGGCGCCTGGCACGGTCATGCCATGGATCATCGAGCCCATGACCGCCAGATACATCATGTAGGACGTATTGACGATCTTCCACTCGGAGCTGAGACCGGGCTCCACCAGAAGATGGTGGGCGGAGGCAAGCTGCAGGAACAGGATGTACATCAGGAACGCGGTGCGGCTCACCTTTTCGGAGAGCGGCTTGGCGCCGACCGTCACCGCCGCGATCAGATACCAGATGGCCACATGGGCCGAGACATTGATCTGCTGCGATGAATGGCCCATGCCCCACCACACCAGCTTGTACATCAGGGTATCGATGTGGCTGATGTAGCCGAGCGACCAGAGCCACGTCGGGATCAGGATGATGGCGCCCGACGCAATGGTGAAGACCGCGATGATGCAGGCCGTAAGCGCGCCAAAGGTGACCAGCGGGATCGAGCCCTCATAGGTCTTTTCCTCCTTTGCCACCACCAGTGTTCCGAGGAACACGAAGCAGCCGATCAGCGCCCCGACGGCGAAGAGGATGAGGCTCAGGTAAAAATTCGGGTGAGCCTTCATCGGCACATAGGATGTGAACATGACGCTCGAGTCGCCCTGCAGCACCGTGATGTTGGCGAGCAATGCGCCGACCAGCATCAGCACGAAGCCGGTCCAGGCCCATCTGGGCGCGGCCAGCCTGCTGGACAGGATGACGGCTGACGCGAAATAGAGCACCGCCATTTCGAAGAAGATGATCCACACCAGCAGGACGTCAAGCCCGTGGGCGGTGAGGACAAGATAGAACCAGTCGGCGCCCAGAAGATGGACCGCCGGCCAGCGGGTGAGCGCCACCAGCAGTCCGAAGACGCCGCCAATGGCGAGAAAGACTACGGCAGCGACGGCATTGGCCTTGATCAGCCGTTCGGCCGCCAGATCGACCTTGAGGCCCGTTGCCGGGCAGGTGCGGAACTTCGCCGCGATGGCAGCGATTGCCCCGGATTGTGCAACTGCTGTTGCCATGTCAGCCTCCTTGACCTTGGGTTTCCGGCGTCGCAGCAGGCGCCTGGCCCGGCTCGACCACATGGATGCGGCCGATCATGGTGTGATGCCCCGGCCCGCAGAACTCGTTGCAGACCACGTTGAATTCGCCCGACTCGGTCGGTGTAATCGTGACGATATGCTCGAGTCCGGGATGCACCTGGATGTTGATATTGTTGGGTTGCAGCGAGAAACCGTGCTGCCAGTCCAGCGACGACAGGTGCAGCCGGTAGCTCTGGCCCTTTTCAAGCTCGAGCACCGGATAGAACTGCCACAACCTGGCCAGCATGTAGGCATCCGAGCCGGGCGCCGGCTTGACGACCGGGATGCCGGTATCGCCTTCCTCGCGGACCTTGAACTTCTCGGTAAACTCTTCAGTGCGCGATTCGAATACCGAGGGGTCGATGCGATAAACCTCCGGCGACAGGTTCTGCCGTCCCTCGAGGTGCCAGTAGATCATCATGAAGAACATGATGATGCCCCAGATGAAGGCAACGGCGATCCAGACCAACTCGCCCCTGGCGATTGGTTCGTTCCACCAGATGCGTGTTTCGGGTGGGTGTATGCCCATGGGTGCCCCCTATTTTGCGATTGGAATCTGGGAGATCTCCATGAGCCCCCAGACCAGATAGATTGCGGCGGGCACGGCCACGCCGAAGAACAGCAGCAGGAATGGATTGTCGAGCAGGCGCTGCATCGCGGGAACGTGTTCGACCGGTGGCGCGGAAGCGGCGGTCTTGTTTTCGTCGGTCATGGAATCCTCCCCTTCGCGGTTAAGACCATCTCGACATTGACCAGCGAAGGGCCTGGCGCTCCTTGACGAAAGTCAAGGTGACAAGAACGTCTGTGGACGGAGGAAACAGAAAAAAAGGCGCAACCGGACTGAACCGCCTGCGCCAGTGGTTTGGTCTTAAATTGAGGGCAAAAAGGAGGCTACTTGGTAGCGTCCTCCAGATACGAAATGATGTTCTCGATGTCCTCCTCCTTCTTCAGTCCGGCAAAAACCATCTTGGTGTTGGGAACGACGCCCTTCGGGTCGGCGAGATAGGTCTTGAGGGTGTCTTCACCCCAGACGATTCCCGAGGATTTCATCGCGTCAGAATAGGCGTATCCTTCGACCGATCCGGCGGCGCGGCCGAAGAGCCCCTTGAGATGAGGACCAACCTTGTTCTTCTCGGTGGCGACCTCATGGCAGGCCTTGCATTTCAGAAAAACCTTCTGCCCCTTGGCGGCGTCGCCGGCTTGGGCTCCACCGGCCACCAGGATCGTGCCAAGGGTCATTGCCGTGATTGCGGCCAGACGTGACTTCAACATTCAATCCTCCTCCGTGTTGCCGGCAATAGACCGGACTGGCCGCTCCGTGGCCTTGACCAATGTCAAGCGGAGGGCGGGTTCTTGGGAAGGGGAGGACCAACCAGGATGGGAGCATATACGGCGCTGAAGATGCCGAAGCCCGCAACCCACAGGATGCCGGCGACATAGATGACGGCCATGTAGTGGCCGGGCAACAGGTCGACGCCCAGGGCGCGGACGAGGGCCGCCAGCGCCACCAGTGCGTAGGCACCTGCGATGGGCCGCACGACCCGCAACGGCCTGCCGGTATGCCCGAGGGCGGCGCGTGTCATCATCGCCAGGGTCATCCCGCCGATCGCGCCGATGGCGAGGAGATGCAACGCCGCCGACACCGCCAGCATGCCGGTCGCATGGGCCAGGGCGAGGGCCGCGAGGCCGAGACCAAGGAACAGATAGGCCAGATGGAGGCTCCAAAGGATCGGCGCGCCGCCGGTCGCCATGCCGCGCCAGAACGAGAGCCGGCCGAGATGACCAGCCGCGGCCACCCCCGCAACCAGTGCCGTGGGGGGCCCCTCGATCTGGGCTGCCGCAAGCCCCGCCAGAATCGCAAGCGAGGCGAGGCTGACCCGGTCCAGCCAGGCGAAGGAGCGGGGAAGCGCCGTGGACGGTCCGCGCATCACCAGTACATTGCGGGTAAAGGCGGGGACGACCCGGCCGCCGATGATGGCCACCATCAGGGCCAGCAGCAGCACGGCGGCATCGAGTGCCGGCGAGGCTGTGTCGGAGGTGAAGTCCCACCATTCCGCATGGATCATCACGTTCGCCACGGTGAGCAGGGCGAGGAAGACGAAGAACACCAGATTGCGCGGCGCCGGCCGCACCATCAGCCCGCCGAGCACCATGACGGCAAGGACCGGCAAATGGGCAAGATCGGCGATGGCAACCACAATTGGCGGCAGGAAGGCCGAAAACCATATGGCGGCGCGCCCTGCAAGCCACAGCAAGGCGAGCAGAAGCAAAGGCGTGCCGGCGATGCGCCGGGCACCGGTCCAACTCGGGACTGCCGTCAGCATGAAGCCGGAAACGACCGCCATGCCGAAGCCGAAGATCATTTCGTGGGCGTGCCATTGTTGTGGCGGTCCCGCAAAGGTGGGCGTGATCCACACCCCGGGCATATCGTGCAGCGCGAGCCAGCCGGTCCAGGCCGCGATGGCCAGTACCGCGTAGAGTCCGGCGAAGAGAAAGAACGGGCGGAAACCGTAGGAGAGAAATGGCACTTGCCGGTCAGGATCGCTGTTCATCGGACGCACGCTCCCAGATCACTTCGACTCCCGGGAATGCGGCCGCGAGGCCCGGACGCGCCAAGGGTGGTGCCGTGAAGAAGGCCGTCGATAGTGCGTCGGCCGCCGTCGCCGTTTCTGCGATCACGGTCACGGCCCTGACGTGATTGGCGCTTGTGCCGGTGCGGGCGTCAATGAGGTGATGCCAGCGCCCATCGGCTGAGAAGATGGTTCCGCGGCCGGCCGACTGGGCCAACGCCCGCCCTGACAGATCGAGCATCTGCGGACCGCCTGAAACGGCCACCCGCCACGACTTGCCGGGCAGGGCGCGGATTTCACCCAGATTGATCAGGATGTCCGAAAGTCCTTCGGCCCTGAGCAACTGCGCCGCGCGATCGGTAACATAGCCTTGCGCAATGCCGTTGAAAGAGAGTGCCATCCCGTGAGTCAGCACGATCCGATCCGGCGAAAGGTCGATAAGGCCGGGATCGCACAGCCGGAGTAGCCGCTGGATGGCCTTGCCTTCCGGCGGATCCTGCGTGACGGCAAAGTGCTCCGCCAGGAAGCGCCACACCGGCTGCAACGCCGGATTGAAGGCGCCGCCGGTCCTGCGCCAATAGTCGAGGCTGGCCTCGAGCAGGAGGCGAAAATCCTGTGATGGTCGAAGCAATACCCCGTCGCGGTTGAGCCGGGAGAGTTCCGACTCGGGGCGGTAGAGGCTGAAGATCCCTTCGAGGCGCTCAGTTTCCGCGGCCACGCGTTTAAGCAGTGAGGTGGCAACCTCGGGAGCGATGCCGGTCAGGCGGATTTCCGCATCGGCCCCGAGCGCTGTGCCGCGCCATACCAGGTCTTGCCCCCCGGCGGCCCGTGCCGGAAGCCCCAGCGGCATCGCCGTGGCAGAGGCGAGTATCAGAAATTGGCGCCGCCGCAGTCTCATGTCGAGGCCTTCTCGGTCGGAGCAAAGGTGCCGCGCCGCGCGGCTCGCGCCTTGAGCGGCGGGCAGATGTGCTCGTTGTGGTAGAGCGTCTGGCAATTGAGGCAGTAGACGCATTCGTTGGGGTTGATGTGGCCCTCCGGGTGGATGGCCTGAACCGGGCATTTTGTCGAGCAGATGCGGCATTCGCGGCCGCATTGCGGACGCCGCTTCAGCCACTCGAACATGCGAAGTCTTGCCGGTATCGCCAGGGCGGCTCCCAGCGGACAGAGATAACGGCAGTAGAAGCGTTCGATGAAGAGACCCGCGACAAGAAGGCCGAGGGCGTAGAGGGCGAAGGGCCAGGCGCGGACGAAATGAAAGCTGATCGCGGTCTTGAACGGCTCCACTTCCGCCGCCTTGAAGGCCGCGGTCATCGATGCCAGCGAAATGGCGAACAGCCCGAGGAAGATGATGTACTTGATCGGCCAGAGCCGCTCGTGAAGCATGAAAGGAACGGCGAACTGGCGGACGCCGAGTCGTTGAGCCAGTTTGTTCAACAATTCCTGCAAGGCGCCAAAGGGGCAGAGCCAGCCGCAATAGACACGGCCCCAGAACAGCAGGGCCACAGCGACCCACCCCCAGATGACGAAGATCACCGGATCGAGCAGGAAAGTCTCCCAGTTGAATTGGCTACGGATCGCCTGGGTGAAGGTCAGTACGTGGACCACCGACAACTGGGCGCCGAGAAAGGCGCCGAGAACGATCGTGGTGGTGAGAAGATAGGTTATACGAACCGCGCGATAGAGCGGCGGCCGAGCGGCGATCTGGTTCTGGAAGATGAGGATGACGTAGAGTGCCAGCAGCATGGCCACCACGATGCCGATCGCAAGGATGCGCCCGCGCCAGTTTTGTTCCCACAGGGGCATTTCGGCGGGCGGCGGCGCAGGCGTCGCGACGGGTTGCAGGTAGCGTTCGGGCAGCCGGTAGGTGAGGGTGAACTGTCCGCTCTGAAGTTCGCCCGCTGAATTCTCGCGGCTGGCGATGAGCGACAGGCGGAAATCGGCCGCGGGGTCGAAGCCACTGGCGGCCGGCAGGATGAACACAGCCATTTCACGCAATTCGGGAGCGCCCTCGGCCATAAGAGATGGCACCACGCGGTGCTGCTCGCGGGTGAGGGGGATCGTCCGGCTGCCCTGGGCGATCTCGATGCGCTCAAACGTGCCGCTCTTACGCCAGGACGTGCCCTTGAAGGAATAGAGCCCATTGCCGCCGATGAACAGGCCGTGGTCGCCCGGTTGCATGGCTCCGGCCAGTTCCGAGTAGGCGCCCTCGCCAAGCAGGCTGGTGGCGATCTCCGGTGGATCAATCACAGCGGCATAGAGGTCGATGAACGGGCTGTCGGGTGCGGCCGTGCCGGTGACACCGATCGCCTTGTCGGCATCTCCCGCCAGAACGCGCAGTTCCCCAACGGCACCCGAGGCCACCAGGGCCTTCCAGCCCTGTGGCGCTCCTGGCCGCATGTCGAGCTGGCGCGCCGCATCGGAACTTAGCAGGCCATGGTGCGCCGCCAGGCTGCGGGCGGTGCGGATGACGCCGCTGCGGATGACTCCGCTCGAGATCGTAGCACCGGCAATCGCGTCGGGAACACCCGTGGCCTTCTCGCCAGGCTGGATCACGGCCTTGAGGTCATATCCCGCAAAACCGTCGGTGAAGGCCTTGATCTGCTCGGGCGTGATCCCGAGCGTGAGCACCGGCTCCTGTTGCTGGGCCAGCAAGGTACCGCGAATCACCGCCTGCAGATCCACGACGACCAGGATATCGATGGGACGGGCGGAATATCCCGCGGTCTTGGCGATGTCCCAGGTCGACCCCAGATAGCCAACCAGTTCGCCATTGCTGACGATGCGTTGTCCCATCCCATCCGCCGGTTCGAGCCTGACACCGCCTTCCGCCACATTGAGCGCGGCGGCGGCGAAAGCCTGTATGGTCTCCGCGTCTGGCGGTTGGTTCATTTCGCTGGCCGCGCGGGCCTGGTGCAGGAGAAGCACCAGGAACAGCGCAGCAAGGAGTCCGGCGAAGGCTCTGGCAAAAGGCTGCATATGCCGCTCTTCCCCTGCTTTGCGCATGTCATCCTTGACTTTGATCAACGCGCCGCCCGTCAGGTTGCTGTCTGGTCTTGATGAAAGTCAAGGAGAGTGGGGGTGGAACTCTCCATCGTTTGCCGGAACCTGACACAGAAGGGAGAATCCAATGTCCAAAGGCCGCTTGCTGAGGCAAGTATCACTCACCGCCGCATTCGCAGTGGCGCTGGCGTTCGGTACGGCGTTCACCGCCACGTCGTTCGCCGAGGAAGCTCCGAAGCCGGAAGAGCTGAAGAAGCATGACACATCGCCAGCCGGCCAGTATCAGCCGAGCCTCGACGTCATGAAGGATGTCCAGGTCGAACAGCCGGGCACCAAGCCGGGCGATCCGGTGCTGACGCCCGAGGAATTCGCCAAGGCGAACGAGATCTACTTCCAGCGTTGCGCCGGCTGCCATGGCGTGCTGCGCAAGGGTGCGACAGGAAAGCCGCTCACCACCGACATCACCAAGAAGAACGGCTACGAATATCTGCGCGACTTCATCAC
>JAGRLX010000297.1 GCA_020441605.1 Alphaproteobacteria bacterium | reverse complement strand
AGCTGGGTCGAAAGATCGTCTATCGCGGCGCCGACCTGAACGCCTGGGCCGAAGCGCAGCGCATCGACCCTGCCGACGAGGGCCGCGCCTGATGGCCCGCCGCAAGCACATGACGCGGGTGAAGGCGCATCGGACCTACACAGTCAAGGAACTGACCGAAGTCGCCGATGTGACGGCGCAGACGATCCGCGCATGGCGTAAGCAGGGCTTGCCGATCATGACCGACTGCCGCCCTTACCTGATCCTGGGCGCGGATGCGAAAGCCTTTGAAGCGCGCAAGCTGGCTGACAGCGCCCACCCCCTGCAACCGGGAGAGTTCTTCTGTTTTCGCTGCAAGGCGCCCCGGAAGCCCGCCTTCGGTCTGGTGACATACAATCCGCTGACGCCATACCGGGGCTTCCTGACGGCCTTCTGCGAGGACTGCGAAGCCGACTGCCGCCGGTTCATCGGGCGGGCCGATCTGCCTGCCTGGGGCCGTCTTTGCAGGATCGACGGCACAATCGTCCCGCAAGACTAAGAGAACCCGCCGACCGCCGTTGAAATTATCCCTTCAAGGAGTACGGACAACCATGCGCAAACGCATCGAAGCAAACGAGCGCATCAAGCGCGAATATCTGACCTATCTCAAGGACGCCAAGGGCCACGACGAAACCACACTCGACAAGGTCGCGGCGGCTCTGGTGGAGTTCGAAGAGGCCATCGGCTTCAAACCCTTCAAGAGCTTCCACCGAGATTGGGCGGGTCGGTTCAAGAAGCATCTGGAAACCCGCAGGAACGCCCGCACCAGCAAGCCGCTGGGTGTCACTACGCGGGATGCGACTCTGAGGCTGGTCAAGGGCTTCATCTTTTGGCTCGCCACGCAGAAGGGCTACAAATCGAAGCTGACCTACGAGGATGCCGCCTATTTCAACAACAACGCCCGCGAGGCCCGCGCGGCCCATTCGCCCCGGCCCGTGTTCTATCCCTCGCCCGAGCAATGCGCCCATGCCTTCCGCCAGATGCCCGAAGCAACCGAGGTCGAAAGGCGCAACAAGGCCATCTTTGCCTTTGCGATGCTGACCGGCGCGCGGGACAGCGCCATTGCCTCCCTGCGCCTGAAGCATGTCGACCTGGTCGACCGATGCGTGATGCAGGACGGGCGCGAGGTTCACACGAAGAACGGCAAGACCATCATGACGTGGTTCTTCCCGGTCGACCCGATGTATCACGCTTGCTTCGAAGCCTGGGTGACATACCTGCGCCAAGACTGCCTTCGTGGACCCTCTGACGCCCTCTTTCCCAAGCAGATGGTTGGCACCCGCAACGGCCAGTTCGCCGCGTTGGGCCTATCTGCTGAGTGCTACGGCAACGGTCAGCCGATCAACACGGTGGTGAAGGGCGCCTTCGTGGCGGCGGGGATGCGGGCGTTCAATGCACATAGCCTGCGCAAGACGCTGGCGATGCTCGGCGACAAGGTCTGTGAATCGATGGAGCAACGCAAGTCGTGGTCCATGAACCTTGGGCACGAGCATTTGGCCACAACGATCAACTCATACCTTCCGGTTTCGATAGAGCGGCAGGGCGAGTTGATAAAGAAAATGAGCGACGCGATTGAAGTGGGTGCCCTGCGTTGAAATCGGTTGCCCGGGCCGGTGGCAATTTGGCAATGTCCGCGAGCGGGAAAAACGAGCGGTAACATGTACGAAAATGCCTTCAACAAGATCGAACGCGACCTAAGGGCTGAAGACGGCATCGCGAACGAGCTTGACTATGTGGAGCAGACTTCATGGGTCCTGTTCCTGAAATACCTGGACGACCTGGAGACCGAGCGTCAGGACCGAGCGGAACTCAACGGCGAAGACTATCTCCCGATCATCGAGGGCCGCTTTCGCTGGCAGGAATGGGCCGCGCCCAAGGTCAACGGCGAATTTGACTACAACGCCGCTCGCACCGGCGACGATCTGATCCGCTTTGTCGATCAGGACCTGTTCCCCTACCTCGCAGACTTTCGCCGGTCGGCGGACGGCCCGAGGACAATCCAGTATAAGATCGGTGAAGTATTCACCGAGTTGCGCAACAAGTTCCGCTCGGGATACATCCTGCGTGACGTGCTGGAGATGGTCGACGGCCTGTCCTTCAACACGCAGGACCAGCGGCACGAACTCTCGCAACTCTACGAGACCCGCATCCGGCGCATGGGTAACGCGGGCCGCAATGGCGGCGAATATTACACACCGCGCCCGCTGATCCGGGCGATGATCCGGGTGACGGCCCCGAAGATCGGCGAGACGATCTATGACGGGGCGTGCGGTTCGGCGGGCTTTCTCTGCGAGGCCTACGACTATCTGCGCACCGACAACCTCTCTGCCTCGGACTTCGAGACGCTGCAAACCAGAACCTTCTTCGGGCAGGAGAAGAAGGGCCTCGCATATATCATCGGGATCATGAACATGGTCCTGCACGGGATCGAAGCCCCGAACCTGATCCACTCCAACACGCTCAATGAGAACGTGATGGATATTCAGGAAAAGGACCGCCACGACATCATCCTTGCCAATCCACCCTTCGGCGGCGGCGAGCGGCGCGAGGTGCAGCAAAACTTCCCGATCCGCACGGGTGAGACGGCCTACCTGTTCCTGCAACACTTCATTCGCAAGCTGAAGGCTGGCGGGCGCGCCGCCGTGGTCATCAAGAATACATTCCTCAGCAACACCGACAACGCCTCTATCGCGCTGCGCAAGGAATTGCTGGAGGCGGCGGAGTTGCACACCATCCTCGATTGCCCGCAAGGCACCTTCCAGGGCGCGGGCGTGAAGACCGTTGTGCTGTTCTTCGAGAAAGGCGCGCCAACGCGGGACATCTGGTATTACCAGCTCGATCCAGGCCGCAGCCTTGGCAAGACCAATCCGCTGAACGACGACGACTTGGCGGAATTCGTAGAGCTGCAACGCACCCGCCAGAACGGGCCGAAAAGCTGGATCGTGAATCGCACCGATCTGAACGAGGACACTTACGATCTGTCGGTCAAGAACCCCAACGCGCCCGAGGCCGAGGCGCTGCGCAGCCCCGAAGAGATCATCGCCGACATGCTGGCTCGGGATGCCGAGACGGCGCAAATCCTCGAAGACATTCGGGGGATGCTGTGAAGGATTTACCTGCGGAAAAATGGGAAACTCTACCCCTCGGAGAAATCTGCGAGTTTAAGCGCGGATTGACATACAAGAAGGGCGATGAGGTCGAAACGGGCGGAACGCCAGTACTTCGCGCCAACAATGTGGACTTGGCAAAGGGTGAGCTTGACCTCGCCGAGATCAGGTACATTGACCCCGCCATCGAAGTACCGAAAGCCAAGAAGGTTGTCCCTGGATCGCTCCTTATCTGCACTGCAAGCGGAAGCAAGAAGCACCTCGGCAAAACAGCATTAATTGAAGACGAGATGGATTTTGCCTTTGGCGGTTTCATGGGGCTTCTTGTTCCGCGTCCAATAATCCTACCTAGATACCTCCAATGGCTTCTGAGAAGCGACGTTTATTGGTCATTCATTGACGGGCTATCGGACGGCGCAAACATCAACAACCTCAAGTTCAAGCAGCTTGCTGAGTTTCCAGTCCCGCTCCCACCGCTCGAAGAACAACAGCGGATTGTTGCGGTTCTGGACGAGGCCTTCGAGGGTCTCGCCTGCGCCCGCGCCCACGCCGAGGCCAACCTCCAAAACGCGCAGGAGTTGTTTGAGAGTATCAAGGCAGATGAGCTTGCTTACTCGGGGTCGGATCGTGAGGAAGTTATTCTCTCAGATGTTGCCGAAATCAATTCTAGTCTGGTTGATCCGCGCGAGGATGAATATGCCGACATGCTCCATCTCGGCGCGGGAAACATGATAACGGGAACGGATGAACTCGTTGACGTGAAAACAGCACGGGAAGAGAAGTTGAAATCGGGGAAGTATCTCTTTGACGAAAAGACCGTCCTTTACAGCAAGATCAGGCCCTATCTAAGAAAGGCGGCCAGACCAGATTTTCAAGGGCTGTGCAGTGCGGATGTTTATCCGTTGACGCCCAAGCCAGCTAGGCTGGACAGGGATTTCCTGTTTCATCTCCTATTGGGGAACAATTTCACAGAGTATGCAATTTCGGGTTCAGATCGCGCGGGGATGCCAAAAGTAAACCGAAACCACATGTTCGCATATCGTTTCGAGCTTCCGCCGCTGGAGGCACAAAGGCGCATAGCAAGTGTGATCGACGAAGCGCATACTTCGTGCAGCTCTTTGGCCGAATTGGCTAAAAAGAAGCTCCACGACCTTGATGACCTCCGCCAGTCCCTTTTGCACAAAGCCTTCGCGGGCGAATTAACATGATGTAACGAGTAAAGAAGATGAGTATTCACGACGAAACCGAAGCTGATACCCGCGCCGAGCGCATAGACCCCGTCCTCGCGGCGGCGGGCTGGGGCAAGAATGGCTCGAAAGTGCGTCGTGAAGTCATCTGCCCGGGGCGCATCCAATCAGGCGGGACGCGCGGTAAGGGGCTGGCCTGCGACTATGTCCTCATCCACAACGGCCACAAGCT
Organism: Alphaproteobacteria bacterium; assembly: GCA_020441605.1. The sequence continues at coordinate 2,311 of JAGRLX010000297.1, read as the reverse complement.
GGCAGTTCTAGAGGCCAAGCGCGCGGGCCTGAGCCATAGCGAGGGCATCGGGCAGGCCAAGGACTATGCCGCCCGTCTCGGCGCGCGCTTCGCCTTCGCCTCGAACGGTCTGACGTGGTACCAGATCGACATGGCCCCGCCGCTCGGCACCGTGCCCGAAGGCGACATGACCCTGCCGTTCCCGACGCCCGAAGAGCTTTGGCACCGGGTCTTCGCCGAGCAAAACCTCTGGCGCGACCGCTTCGGCGCGGTTGAGTTCGAGACAGACGGCGGCAAGTGGGAACTGCGCTACTACCAGCACAAGGCCATCACAGCGGCATTGGAGGCGATTGCCAACGGCGACCGCCGCATCCTGCTGACACTCGCTACCGGCACCGGCAAGACCTCAATCGCGTTCCAGATCGCATGGAAGCTGTTCCAGTCCAGCTGGAACCTGTCGGGCGAGCCGACCCGCCGCCCGCGCATCTTGTTCCTTGCCGACCGCAACATCCTCGCCGATCAGGCCTACAATGCCTTTTCGGCCTTCCCCAGCGATGCCGTCACTCGGATCGACCCCGGCACGATCCGCAAGAACCGGGGCAAGCCTCCGAAGAATGCGAGCCTGTTCTTCACGATCTTCCAGACCTTCATGACCGGCGAGCGCGAGCCAGTCTACATGCAGTATCCGCCCGACATCTTCGACTTCATCGTGATCGACGTGCCACCGGGGCGGGGCCAATGACGAAAGCGAATGGCGGCGGCTGCTGGAGCATTTCGAGCCTGCCGTCCAGCTCGGCCTGACCGCCACACCCAAGCGGAGGCACAATGCTGACACCTACGCCTATTTCGGCGAGCCGGTCTACACCTACGCCCTGCGCGACGGTATCGACGATGGCTTCCTGACCCCGTTCAAGGTCCGCCAGATGGCCAGCACCATCGACGAATACGTCTATGACGGATCGGACGAGGTGATCGCTGGGGAGATCGACGAAGAGAAGACCTACACCGAGGGCGACTTCAACACGCGGATCATCATTCCCGAACGGGAGTTGAGCCGGGTGAAGGAGTTCATGGGCCAGATCGATCAGCGACAGAAGACGTTGGTCTTCTGCGCGACACAGGACCATGCAGCTCTGGTCCGTGACCAGATCAACCAAGTGAAGGCGAGCCGGGACCCGAACTACTGCCACCGTGTGACGGCAAACGATGGTGCCGTGGGGGAGCAATGGCTGCGGACCTTCCAGGACAACTCGAAGACCGTCCCGACGATCCTGACCACGTCGCACAAGCTCTCCACCGGAGTAGACGCCCGGAACGTCCGCCACATCGTGCTGATGCGCCCGATCCGCTCCATGATCGAGTTCAAGCAAATCATTGGCCGGGGAACGCGGACCTTCGACGGGAAGGACTTCTTCACGATCTGGGACTTCGTGAAAGCGCACGAGAACTTCAACGATCCGGAATGGGACGGGGAGCCTTTGGCGCCAGAGCCGCCGGGTGACCCGCGCGATCCGCCGACTGATCCACCAGAACCGCCGGGGTCGGGACCGGATGGCCCGGACGGGCCAGGAGAACCGCCGCCCCCGATACCCAAGATCGTTGTGAAGCTTTCGGACGGCAAGGCGCGGAAGATCGTCTACCTCGCCACGACGACGTATTGGGGACCGGACGGAAAACCCTTGTCTGCGACAGAATTTCTTGAGCGCCTGTTTGGCGATCTGACGGGCATTGTCGGCGACGAAGATCAGCTTCGAGCAATTTGGAGCGACCCGGACAACCGCGAGCATTTCCTCGGACAACTCGCCGACCGTGGCTACGATCAGGACCGGCTGGAAGACATCCGCCAGCTTATCGACGCTCCGAATAGCGATCTATTCGACGTGTTGAGCTACGTGATGTTCACAAGTGACCCGAAAACGCGTGAACAGCGTGCGGAGCGGGTCAGGACTTCCCGGCTGGACGGAACCAACGAGGCCATGCGAACACTACTTCTGTCGATCCTGTCGGCTTACCAAACCAACGGCGAAGCCGAACTCGCGTCAGGAAAGCTTGTCTCGTATCTAGCCGCAAGATTCGGTAGCGTTGGCGAGGGGAAGGCGAAGCTCGGCGGACTGCCAGTCGTGCGAGATGCCTATCGTCGGATGCAGCGAGACCTGTATTCGAACTAGGCCAAGGGGCACCAATCGCAGCATCCTGTGGTAGAAAAAGTGGTATGAATCTGTTATATTGTTGTTTTTTTGATTAATATCATAGGAATATACTGTGAGTTCGGCGGACTTCCTCTCCGCCACTTCCCCTTGCGAAAGCGTTCTGACCTGAGACCCGACTTCCC
>JAGRLX010000296.1 GCA_020441605.1 Alphaproteobacteria bacterium | reverse complement strand
CCACGAGGTCGGCCACCACGTTCAAAATCAGCTTGGCATCGCCGACCGGGTCATGCAGGCCCGGTCACGGGCGTCCGAAGTGGAAAGCAATGCTCTGTCAGTGAGAATGGAACTCCAGGCCGATTGCCTGGCCGGCATCTGGGCCAGGGAAGCCGATGCCACGGCCCACATCCTGGAGGAGGGCGACATCGAGGAAGCCCTCAATGCAGCGGCGCAGATTGGCGATGACCGCTTGCAGAAACGCTCCCAGGGCTATGTTGTCGAAGACTCCTTTACCCATGGTTCTTCCGCCCAGCGCGTTCGCTGGTTCAAGGCGGGTCTTGCGGCGAAGGACGTGAGGGACTGCGATACCTTCGCTGTGGAGAACCCCTAGCGCAACGGGCGAGCAGGCTGACACGAACGTGCAGAGTTTCGCCCGTGGCAAAATGACGAGCATCTTGCGGTAGTCGGCTGGCGGCGATCGACTGCCCGCTTCGCCAGACAATCGCCGCAACGTTAGAAAGCCCGCACGTGACGGTTTGCCAACGGTTGGCGGGCTCCAATCTTGCCGGGCCCTAACCCCTGGTCGTGGTCTTGAACGTGCTGATCATCGCCATGAGGATTGCGCCACCTATGCCACCGCCGGCGATCTGTTGGATAATGGCGGCCATATCCAGCCGGCCGGCCACGGCGCCGCCGGCCAGAATTTTTTTCAGCGCTTGACTGCTAATACCTCCACCAACAAAGCCGGCAATGCTGTCGCCGAGAAATCCGAGGTTCTTGTCTTTCAGGGCCGCGCTGGAGACATTACCGCCGATTCCGCCCGCAACCACTTGAATGATCAGTTGAGCGATGTCCATAATTACCATCGCGTAAATTGATGGCTTGCTCTTTACAACCTACCCATACAGTCTTTTATGTATTTAAGGTTGTGGTCAGATACTGCGCTGTCGCCTCTAAACTTTGACAGAGGTCAATGTTTTTGTCCTGCTTGGGCCGCTAACTGACAGCGCAATGCGGGGGCAGCTGCTCTCGCCCTCGAGGAGTTCAACATGACCAAGAAAATTCTTTGCTCCACCGATGGTACAGACCATTCGGAACACGCGGTCCAACTCGCCGCTGAACTGGCCGCGAAGCTCGGTGCTGGCCTGGCGATTTGCGCAGTCAACGTGGCGCGCGGCGGCGCCCGTGGCCCCTTGATCTATTCCTGGGATGATGCCGAGGTGAAGAAGATCCTTGACGGTGCCGCGGCCATTGCCCGAAAGGCGGGCGCCAGCAAGGTCGAAGAAGTCGCACTGCGCAGTCGCGAAGCTGCGGCAGCTATCGTCCAGTATGCAGAAGAGAACGGATTCGACCACATCGTAGTCGGCACCGGTGACAAACGTGGTGTTTCCCGCCTCGTCCTCGGTTCCGTTGCGGCGGACGTCTCTGGGCGCGCCCACTGCTCCGTCACCGTGGCTCGCTAACTCAGTAGGCGTTTTCGCTCTTGAGCAGGGCGAAGGGCGTCTTGGCGATGATATAGAGATCGAAGGCCAGCGACCAACGGTCGATATATTCCAGGTCGTGCTTCACGCGCTGTTCGAGCTTTTCCAGAGTGTCGGTCTCGCCACGCCAGCCGTTGATTTGTGCCCAGCCGGTGATACCGGGTTTCACCCTGTGACGAGCGAAATAGCCGTCGACCACCTTCTCATAGAGGGCATCGGCGGCTTTTGCCTGGGTTGCGTGGGGCCTTGGCCCGACCAGCGACAACTGGCCGGTCAGGACATTGAAGAGTTGCGGCAGCTCGTCAAGTGAGGTCTTGCGGATGATGCGGCCGACCCTGGTGACCCTGTCGTCCCCCTTGGTCACCAGCTTTGCAGCATTGTGATCGGTAAGGTTGCTGTACATCGAGCGGAACTTGAAGACCTCGATAAGCTCATTGTTGAAGCCATAGCGCTTCTGCCGGAAAATAACTGGGCCCTTGCTCTCCACCTTTACTGCAATGGCCACGGCAAGCATGAGCGGGGCAAGAAGCACGATGGCAATCAGCGCCAGCAGCCGGTCGAGGGCGTCCTTGAGAAACAGGCTCCAGCCCTTCAAGGGACGATCGAAAACCGACAAGAGCGGCAGCTTGCCCAGATAGGTGTAGGCCCGGGGATTGAGCTTCAACGCCGAGGCCTGGCCGCTGATGCGGATGTCGACAGGCAGTTCCCATAGGCGCTTCAGAATAGTCAGCAATCTGACTTCGGCCGAAAGCGGAATGGCGACGATGATCAGGTCGATCCGGTTGCTGCGGGCATAGGCCGCGAGATCCTCGATCTTGCCGATCTTGAGGTATTTCCGGATCGACTGCGGGCTGCGTGCATCAAGCCGGTCGTCGAACAGCCCGACGATTTCGATGTCGAATGGGTTGGAGGCCTCCAGCAGTGTCAGCGCCTCCTCCGCAGCCTTGCCGCCGCCGACGATCGCAATGCGCTTGCGGAACCTTCCATCTGCCGCGCGAGGCTGGGCCCAAATCGAAACGACAGCGCGGGTAACTCCGAAATAGGCCGGCAGTGCAACAAGCCACAGCCCCATCCACAGGTTGCCCATGGGCAGTAGGAACATATGGGTCAGCTGATAGAGAATTCCGCCCACCAGCGCGCATATGGCCATTGCCCGCGCGGCGGTCCAAAGCCCGGTCGTTAAGGCGCTCACATCATAGAGTCCCAGCGATCGCATGGCAAAGACGCAGACCAATGCAAGCTCGGTCGCCAGGAAACCGATGGTTTGAATCCCTCCTGCCGACAGGGACTCCGGTCTTGTGCTCAACATCGTGATGAAGATGGAGGCGATGAACAGGAACGCGACATCACCGAATTTCAAAAGTCGCTGTACGACCTCTCGGTCGACATAACGGTTGATCGGCCCCACAGCGTGTGTCGTCATGATCCACTCCATCAGATTGGATGGTTCCACCCGAGGGAGTGTCTTAGGTAACAATTCTGAATGCCGGGTCAAACCCAGCGGCCGGCATGCCGCATTCTTGAGGCAGGGTTGAGGAATCCTTGCAGTATGGCCCCTAGCTGCAGTAGCTCGACGTTATGCGCTCATCGTCCGGTTGAGCAAAGGTCGAGGCGTTCTTCTGGACGGTGATTTGAAGCGCCGTGCACAGATCATTGTAGCGGGAGTTTGTCGAATAGGCATAACCTCCGGCAGCGATGAGCATGACAATTAGCCCCATGCACACGCGCGCGAAGAACCTGGCAGATTGCTGATTTTCGTCCGCCATGCGTTTCCACACCAGGGACGAGTTGGTTGTTACATGTGACATGGGAGGCTCCACTCGGTTCATTGCGCGTGCGACAGGCGTCATCCGATTTGTAACGCATGCAATGAAATTGGTTCAGGTTAATCAATCGTGACGGTTTCTCATCCATGAATGCAGCCGTGGAAATTTCACTAAATATTTCATCGGCCGTCAGGGGCTTGCCGACGGTCATTTGGCGGTTGTTCGGTGCAGTCACCCCGATATAAGAATGCGGACTGCCGCAGAGATTTGGGACTCCGCCATGCCAACCTTGCAACCGCACGCGATACTGCGCCAACTGTTCGACTGCGCCGTGGCAGCCGCCGACCCCGGCGCTGCTGTGCTGCGCAATCTTCCGGAGCGCCCCAAGGGCAGAACGGTCGTTATCGGAGCAGGCAAGGCCGCCATTCCGATGGCCGCGGCACTGGAGTCACGGTGGGACGGCCCATTGGAGGGCTTTGTTGTTGTTCCCCATGGTTATTCTCATGAATTGAAGCGGATTGACGTGATGTTTGCGCGGCATCCCGTGCCCGACGACGGCAGTCTGGCGGCCGCCAATCGCGCCCTCGAACTCGCCTTGACGCTCGGCCCCGACGACTTGCTCATTGCCCTGATTTCAGGTGGCGGCTCGTCCCTGATGGCGAGGCCAGTGCGAGGGGTATCCATGGATGAAAAACTCGCATTGGTGCGGGCGCTGCTCAAGTGCGGAGCCAACATCGCCGAGCTGAATTGCGTCCGCAAGCAATTGTCGAGCATCAAGGGCGGCAGGTTGGCCATGGCAGCGGGCAAGGCGCGCATACATACGCTGGTTCTCTCCGACGTCCCCGGCGACGATCCCTCCATCGTGGCCTCAGGGCCGACCGTGGCCGATTATCGCACCAAGATGGACGCCCTGGCAATTCTTCAGCGCTATCAATTGGCGGTGCCGCCATCGATCAAGGCCTGGCTCGAAAGTCCCAATGAAGACCGCCGGTTGCCCAGCGCAGGGCTGGAGACTCGGGTCATCGTATCGGCCAACGGTTCATTCGCCGCAGCGCGGAAGCAAGCGGAGTCATTCGGCTTGAACACACTCTATCTCGGAGATCGAATCGAGGGTGAATCGCGTGACGTGGCGAAGGTCCACGCCGGCATCGTACAGCATATTGCCCAATATCAGGACCCAATTGCGCGACCTGCGTTGCTGCTGTCGGGCGGCGAGACCAGCGTGACGGTGAGAGGGCAGGGACGCGGTGGTCGCAACGTGGAATTCGCCCTGGCGCTGGCCATTGCCTTGGCGGGACAGGAGGCGATCCACGCTCTTGCTGCTGATACCGACGGCATTGACGGCATGGAGCAGGTTGCGGGCGCCGTCATCGGCCCGACCACCCTGGACCGCGCCAGGTCGCTTGGACTGGACCCGTCAACTGCCCTGGAGACAAACGATGCGCACAGCTTTTTCGAGGCGCTCGGCGATCAGGTTGTCACCGGGCCAACCCAGACGAACGTGAATGACTTTCGCGCCATCCTCCTGATCTGACGATGTCCGCGAAATGAAGCCGCACCCATCCTTCATCGCCACGGCCTATCGCTATTTCATGACTGTTGCCGAGACCGGATCGGTCAGGTCCGCCGCCCGGACGCTCAATGTCGCGGCCTCGGCCATCAGCCGGCAGCTTATCCTGCTTGAAGGCCAGCTGGGTGTGACGCTCTTTGACCGCACCAGTCGGTCGCTGTCGCTCTCGCCGGCGGGAGAGGTGCTGCTGCACGGCCTCCGCGATATCGCGCAGGGAAACGAAGAGACGCTTGAGCGATTGGGCACGCTGAAGGGGCTCACGCGCGGACTTGTGAGTGTCGCAACTGTCGAAAGCATTTCCGTAACAGTGCTGCCCGACCTGATGCTGGCCTTCTCAGGTGATTTTCCTGGCCTCCAAGTCACGGTCGTGGTGGCCGGGTCCGACGCCGTCACCGAACTGGTGCGCGATCATCGCGCCGATCTGGGCTTCACATTCAATCCCACATCCCTTTCTGGACTTGATGTGGTTGCGGAGCAAGATCTTCATGTTGGCGCGATCATGGCGCCTGGCCACCCCCTCGCTGGAACCAAACGTCTGAGGTTGGCCGATTGCCTTGCCTATCCCCTTGCATGGCCCGGTCGTGGATTGAGTCTCCGCACCGCACTCGACCGGCTGCCGGCTGCGCGGGACCTGCAGCCGCGCTTCGAGTGCAACTCCCTGCGTCTGATGGCGTCACTGGCGCGGCGCGGCAGCTGCATTGCCTTTCAGACGCCCATCGGCATCGAACAGGATCTTGAGAAGGGCAGCCTCGTCTATAGGCCTCTCACTGACAAGCGCCTCCCCGTGGACCGCCTGATGGTGGTCAGACGCAAGGGTCAAGGCGGCAGCCTGGCTGCCGACGCCTTTGTCGATGTTGCCAGACGCCAGCTTGCGCCCGGGAGGACCGTTCGAAATTGACGCACAATTTGTGTCGAATATTGTTCTTTTTAGAACAATGCACGAGTGCTATCGTCAAGTCCCAGGGCGGCAAGAGAACCGCAATCTGCAATGGGTCGTTACAAAGGGTGGAACGTCGCGATGGGGCGCCTGACGACGCATGTTCTGGATACTGCCGTGGGTAAGCCGGCGGCCGGACTCAAGATCGAGCTGTTCGCGCTTGATGGCGGCACCGTTCATGTAAGGACCGTACTCACCAACGCTGATGGGCGGGCCGACGGACCCTTGATTGAAGGCGAAGCGTTCCAACGAGGCGTGTACGAACTTCGCTTTCACGCTGGCGATTATCTGCGTGCTTGCGGTGGCCCGCTCGCGGAACCAGCTTTTCTCGATATCATTCCGATCCGGTTCGGCATCGCCGATGCCGGGCAGCACTACCACGTGCCCTTGTTGCTATCGCCCTTTGGCTATTCGACATACCGTGGGAGTTAACACGTGAAAGTGCGGTCCCACATCCGATTTCTTCGCCGTGGCCAGGTGGTCGAGCTTGGTCCGTCGTGTCCTCCGACGCGGACCGTGCTCGACTACCTGCGCCTCGAAGAACGATCGCGTGGCACGAAGGAAGGCTGCAACGAAGGCGATTGCGGAGCATGTACCGTGGCCCTTGGGACACTCCGCGGTGGCAAACTTTTGGTTGAACCGGTCAACGCCTGCATTCTGTTTCTCGCCCATCTCGATGGCAAGGAGCTTGTGACGGTCGACGACCTTGCCAGTGACGGCACTCTTCATCCCGTGCAGCAGGCTCTGGTCGAACACCATGCCTCGCAATGTGGATTCTGTACGCCCGGTTTCGTCATGTCTCTGTTCACGCTCTATCATGGCGGTCATGCGCCGACCCGTCGCGAACTGGAAGACCGCATCGCCGGCAATCTGTGCCGCTGCACCGGCTACCGGCCCATCCTGGATGCAGCTGCAAGTGCCTGCAGCGGTGTGGCCGTCGATCGATGGGCGGAGCGCCGAGCCGAGTCGATGGCGATTCTCGCTCGCCTGGACGATGGCTCCGATCTCTTCTGCGGAACCGCGGACAATTTCGTGGCCCGCCCCGGCAAGCCCGAGACCCTGACCCGGCTGGCGGCCCGGCATCCCGACGCGATCCTTGTGGCGGGCGCCACCGACATCGGCCTCTGGGTCACCAAGCAGATGAAGTCTCTCCCAAAGATCATCATGACCGGTGGCGTCGCCGACCTGCACCAGATCGAGGAGGGACCCGACCTGCTATCTCTGGGTGCGGCGGTGACCTATGCCGAGGCCGAATCCTGTCTCGGCCGGCTAGACGCTGATGTGGCCGAGGTCCTGCGCCGCATCGGGTCGGCGCAGGTACGGGCCTCTGGCACCATCGGCGGCAATATTGCGAATGGCTCGCCGATAGGGGATATGCCGCCAATGCTGATCGCCCTCGGTGCGCGGTTGCAGATGCGCAGCGGAGACGGGTCGCGGGATCTCCCGCTGGAAGATTACTTTGTTGCCTACGGCAAGCAGGATCGCCAACCCGGGGAAATCCTCTGGCGCATCGACATTCCCAGGCTTTCGGCCAATCAGGTGTTCCGGAGCTACAAGATATCGAAGCGGTTCGATCAGGATATTTCCGCGGTCATGGCGGCATTCCGCTTCACGCTGGAGGGCCGGCGCGTGGCCGCGGCGCGCATCGCCTTTGGTGGAATGGCCGCCACCCCGAGGCGGGCTGCCGGAGCTGAGCTGGCCGTGGCTGGATTGTCGCTTGACGATACAGCGGCTTGGGACGGTGCCACCGCCGCGCTGGCTGACGATTTTCAGCCGATTTCAGACATGCGGGCAACCGCCGGCTATCGTACCGAAGTTGCCCAGGGATTGTTGCGGAAGGCCCTGACGGAAATTGCCGGTATGCCCACCAGTGTGACACGCCTGACAGGCTTTCGCCGGGAGCGCGCCTGATATGGTCGATGCTCTGAAACGGGTTGCACCACAGACCGTTGGTCGGAGTCTGGCCCACGACAGTTCCGAACTTCACGTTCAGGGTACCGCCATCTATATCGACGACATGCGCGAGCCGGAAGGCCTGCTGCACGTCTATCCAGGCTACGCGAGGGAGGTCACGCGGGGTACCATCACCGAGCTTGACCTGAAGAAGGTGCAAAATGCGCCAGAAGTCGTCGCCGTCCTGACCGCACGCGATATTCGTGGCGTGAATGATTGCAGTCCCTCCGTGGGTGGCGATCCGATCCTCGCGGACGGCAAGATTGAGTTCCACGGGCAAGTCGTCTTCGCCGTGGTGGCCGAGACGCGGGAGGCGGCGCGAAGGGCGGTCCGATTGGCCAGGATCGAAGTTGCTCCAGAGCGTCCGGCAGTCACCGTGGACGACGCCGTAGCGATGGCGACAGAAGACGTGGGCGAGCCCTATGCCTTCGCGCGTGGCGATGTGGCAGAGGCGCTGGCTTCGGCTGCACTCTCCTTTGGCGAGACATTCAGGATCGGCGGCCAGGAACACTTCTATCTGGAAGGTCAGGTCAGTCTTGCTGTACCCGAAGAACACGGTGGCATGACAGTGTGTGCCTCGACGCAGCATCCGACCGAGGTACAGCATCTGGTGGCCCGCATGCTTGGTGTACCCGATGCCAGAGTGACCTGTGAATGCCGTCGCATGGGTGGCGGTTTTGGTGGGAAGGAAAGTCAGGCATCGCAATGGGCCTGCCTCGCCGCACTTGCCGCACAGATCACGGCACGGCCGGTGAAGTGCCGGCTTGATCGTGATGACGACATGATCATGACCGGCAAGCGGCACGATTTCCGGGTCGACTACCAAGCAAGCAGCGATGGGGCCGGCAGGCTGACCGCGGTCGACGTGAATTTTCTGGCCCGTTGTGGACATTCGGCCGATCTCAGCAACCCCATCTGCGATCGCACGATGTTCCATGCCGACAATGCCTATTATTTCCCCGCCTTGAGGATCGCCACGCGGCGCCTGAAGACTCATACGGTTTCGAATACGGCCTTCCGGGGCTTCGGTGGCCCGCAGGGCATGCTGTTTGCAGAGCGACTGATGGAAGTGATCGCCATCAAGACGGGGCAGGATGCGCTCGATGTGCGCAAGGCCAATCTCTATGGCGAGGGCCGCGATGTTACGCCCTATGGAATGAAGGTCGAGGGCAACATCGCCCTGGAGGTCATCGAGCAACTCGAAGTGAGCGCCGACTACCGGGCAAGGCGTCGCGCCATTGCCGAATTCAATGCCGGGAGTTCCTTTCTCAGGAAGGGCCTGTCGCTCACGCCGGTCAAGTTCGGGATTTCCTTCACGCTGACCCACCTCAATCAGGCGGGCGCTCTTGTCCATGTCTACACCGATGGCTCGGTCCAGCTCAGTCATGGCGGAACCGAGATGGGCCAGGGGCTCTATACCAAGGTAGCGCAGGTCGTGGCCGAGGAATTCGGCATAGGAATTGATTGGGTCAGGATCACCGCAACGACAACCGGCAAGGTGCCGAACACGTCTGCCACAGCCGCGTCGTCGGGCGCGGATATGAACGGCATGGCTGCGAAGCAGGCGGCCGGCACCATTCGTGCCCGGTTGACGGACGTTGCAGCAGAACTGTGGGGTGTTCCGAAAACCGGCATTCGCTTCGAGAATGGCAGAGTAACTTCGGAACAGCGGAGCATGAGTTTTGGTGAGCTGGCGAGGGCCGCCCATCAGGCGCGTGTGTCACTGTCGGCGACCGGTTTCTACGCCACGCCGAAAGTTGCCTGGGACCGCGCCAGGGGCGTTGGGCGTCCATTCTACTATTTCGCCTATGGCGCGGCGTGTTCGGAGGTGACCATCGATTGCCTGACGGGCGAAATGCGGGTCGACCGCGCCGATATCATTCACGATGTCGGCCACTCGCTCAATCCGGCACTCGATATTGGGCAGATCGAGGGCGGATTCATCCAGGGCATGGGTTGGTTGACCATGGAAGAGTTGGTTTTCGACGAAATGGGCCGTTTGCGTACCCATGCGCCCTCCACCTACAAAATCCCTTGCGCTTCGGACACACCTGCCGACTTTCGCGTGAATTTGTATGAATCCCGGGGCAACAAGGAGGACACGATCTATCGCTCCAAGGCGGTCGGCGAACCGCCCCTGATGCTCGGGATCTCCGTGTGGACGGCGATTCTCGATGCTGTCGCTAGCCTCGGCCGGACCCGGATTCCCGCGCTTGACGCACCTGCAACGCCTGAAGCCATATTGCGCGCCGTGAAGGGCATGAGATCATGACCATATGGGTGCGCATCCTGGACGCATTGGATCGGCACCAGACCTGCGCGCTGGTCACGGTTGTGGCCACGAGGGGCTCCGCGCCACGGGATGCGGGAGCCCAGTTGGTGGTGACGCCGGAGGGCTATCATGGCACGATTGGGGGTGGAGCGCTGGAATGGCGAGCGATCGCCGCAGCCCAGGCGATGCTGAACGGCTGTGCCTCGTCGAAGCGTTCAAGCCATGCGTTGGGGCCCGAACTTGGACAATGCTGCGGCGGCCATGTCGAGCTTCTGACCGAGGTCTTCGACAAGTCTTCCGTTGACAGGATCAAAGCCCGTGCCGCCGACCATCGCGAGGAACTCCGCAAGGTGTTTCTCTTCGGCGCGGGCCATGTCGGCCGGTCGCTTGTCCTTGCCCTTGCGCCCTTGCCTTTCGAGATTGTCTGGGTAGACCCCCGGCCATCGGCCTTCCCGACGGTCATGCCGTCGAAAGTAACGGCGGTGGCGGCAGACAATCCACCGTCTGTGCTCTTGGGAGCGTCCGCCGGCAGTCTTGCCTTCGTCATGACGCATAGCCATGCCCTCGATCTGGCGATTGCCGATGCGGCATTGCGTGAGCAGGGCATTGCCCATGTGGGGCTCATCGGCAGCGTCACCAAGCGGGCACGCTTTGAAAGGCGTCTGCAGGCCGCCGGCATACCGGAAGAGAGAATGTCCGCCCTGATCTGTCCGATCGGGGTGCCCGGCATCCGCTCCAAGGAGCCACAGATGATCGCGCTTGCGGCCGCCGCGCAGATTGGCATCCTGCATGAGGCCCTCACAGAGGGGCGGGCTACGGATACCGCTTCAGAAACCAGGAGGCGCGCGTGAGCACCGAGCCCGAGTACCTGCTGGAAGCGTTGAATATCGTGAAGACCTTCGGAACCCTCCGGGCCAATGACGATGTGACGCTCCGTGTTAAGCCTGGCGAGATCCACGCCTTTCTGGGCGAGAATGGGGCCGGAAAGTCGACGCTGGTCAAAATGATCTACGGCGCGCTTCAGCCCACTTCGGGCGAATTCCGCTGGATGGGCCGAAAAGCCGTCATCGCCAATCCTGCTGCCGCCCGCAAGCTGGGCATAGGCATGGTGTTCCAGCATTTCTCGCTGTTCGAGGCCTTGACGGTCGCCGAGAATGTCGCCCTGGCCATGCCCGGCGATTTCGATCTGGCTGCCCTTTCCGAGAAAATCGCACGAGTGTCGAAGGACTATGGCTTGCCGTTGGAGCCCTCCGCCACTGTCGCTGACCTCTCGGTGGGCGAACGCCAGAGAATCGAAATCGTACGCTGCCTGCTGCAGGAGCCAAGGCTGCTGATCATGGATGAACCTACCGCCGTCCTGACGCCACAGGAGGCCGACCAATTGTTCCTCACTCTGGGACGCCTCGCGCGGGAAGGCTGTGCAGTGATTTACATCAGCCACCGGCTCGAGGAGGTCAAGCATCTCTGCCACAACGCCACCATCCTCCGCCACGGCAGGGTGGTTGCCAATGTCGATCCCACCAAGGAAACCGCCGCCAGTCTTGCCAAGCTCATGGTGGGCGGCGACATTCACGTGGTGCGGAGCAACCGCAAATCGGATCGGGGGACCGTACGCTTGCGACTCGACCAGATGAGTCTCGAGCCAGACGGCCCTTTCGCGGTAGAACTGAAGCACATTTCGCTTGAGGTGAAGGCCGGTGAAGTCGTTGGCATCGCTGGCGTCGCCGGCAATGGCCAATCCGAGCTTTTCGATGCGTTGTCGGGCGAGAGAACGCTGGCACGTGATGCCATGATCGCGATCGACGGGAAGCCCATGGGCCGCCATGGGGTAAATGCCCGCCGCCGGGCCGGGGCAGCCTTCGTGCCGGAAGAAAGATTGGGCCATGGCGCCGTCCCGGCGTTCAGTCTCTCGGAGAACGTCATCCTGACCCGGCATGCCTCGGACGGCGATCTTGTCTCCTCCGGGCTTGTTCGCAAGACTGGCGCGGCCGGCATCAGTGAGCGGGTGATCAAGGCATTTGATGTGCGCAAGGGCAAGCCCGATCCCGAAGCGCGCGCGCTGTCGGGCGGCAACTTGCAGAAATTTGTCATCGGCCGCGAGCTTGACCGCAGGCCTGGAATTCTGGTGGTGAACCAGCCGACCTGGGGTGTCGACGCAGGCGCTGCCGCGACCATCCGCCAAGCCATCGTCGACCTGTCGCGCAGCGGCTCGGCCGTGGAGGTGATCAGCCAGGACCTTGACGAGATCTTCGAGATCGCGGACCGGATCGCCGTCATCTCGCGCGGACAATTGTCCGAGGCCTATCCTGCCGAAGAGTTGTCGGCCGAGAAGATCGGCCTTCTGATGGCGGGCGCCCATGAAGTGAAGGAGGCCCGTCATGCGGCTGGTGCTTGAAAAGCGGGCCGAGCATTCGGTGCGCATGGCCATCTTGTCACCGATCATTGCATTCGCCCTGACGGTCATCGCCGGGGGGCTGATCTTCGCCTTGCGTGGACTTGATCCTCTGGAGGCGTTGTACGTCTATTTTGTCGAACCCCTGACCCAGGATTGGGCGCGCGAACAGCTGATCGTCAAGGCAACGCCGCTCGTGCTGATTGGTGTTGGATTGTCTGTCTGCTACACGGCCAATGTCTGGAACATCGGTGCCGAGGGCCAGTTTATTCTGGGTGCGTTGTTCGCTGGCATGATCCCCGTCTATTTTCCCGCCTGGCAGTCTCCCGACGTGATGGTCGTGATGCTGGCGCTGGGCATGCTGGCAGGCATGGCATGGGCCGCGATACCGGCCGTCTTGAAAGTCAGGTTCAATGCCAACGAGATACTGTCGTCGCTGATGTTGGTTTACGTGGCCCAGTTCCTCTTCGACTGGCTAGTGCGTGGTCCCTGGCGGGATCCGCACGGTTTCAATTTCCCAAAGACCGTGAATTTCGACGGTTGGCAGGTCCTGCCGAGATGGGGGGATATTCATCTCGGAGCCCTGTTTGCGGTCGTTGCCGCGCTGGCGCTGGCTGTCATGATGTGGAGGATGCTGAAGGGTTTTGAACTTCGCGTCCTTGGCTCCGCCCCACGGGCCGGAAGCTTCGCGGGCTTTTCGAAGAGCCGGGCGCTGCTGTTCTGCTTTTTGCTTTCGGGAGCGCTCGCGGGCCTTGCGGGGGCCTCTGACGTGATGGGCGTGTCGGGACAATTGCAGACGCCCTATTCGCCGAACTACGGATTCGTGGCCATCATCGTCGCCTTCCTCGGGCGCCTCAACCCTGTCGGTGTGATCATTGCCGGCCTCCTGTTGGCCTTGAGCTTCATTGGTGGTGAGAGCGCACAGGTGGCGCTTGGCGTTTCGGACAAGATCGCCAAGGTGTTTCAGGGCATCCTGCTGTTCTTCATTCTCGCCTGCGACACCCTGATCCTGTATCGCATGCGCCTGGAGTTTGGCG
Organism: Alphaproteobacteria bacterium; assembly: GCA_020441605.1. Next base: position 1,979 of record JAGRLX010000296.1, on the reverse strand, counting down.
GGTCACGCATCGCCCAGGCGGCGGAGTAGCGCCATGGACATGATCATCGCAGTCTCCCTCACGATCATGACCGCTGCAACGCCGCTGCTGTTCGCGGCATTGGGCGAGGCCGTGGTGGAACGGTCCGGCGTCCTCAATCTCGGTGTCGAGGGCATGATGGTGATGGGCGCCGTCTGCGGCTTCGGCGCCGCCCTCTATACCGGCTCGCCATGGCTTGGCCTGCTGGCGGCCATTCTGGCCGGTATTATGATGTCATTGCTTTTCGGCTTTCTCACGCTCACGCTGGTCTCGAACCAGGTCGCCACGGGACTGGCCCTGACACTTCTCGGCATTGGGTTGTCGGGCCAGATCGGCGAGAGCTTCGTGGGCCAACCGGGTGTGAAAGTGCCGAACATCGGTGGCTTCGATCCGCTGATCCTGGTGGCCGTAGCCCTGACCGCGGCTGTGTCATGGTTTCTGTTCAAGACCAAGAGCGGGTTGGTGATCAGAGCCGTCGGCAACAGTCATTCCTCGGCTCATGCCCTGGGATACAATGTGATCGGCGTGCGCTACCTCTGTGTGATGTTCGGCGGCGCCCTTGCGGGCCTCGCCGGCGGATATCTGTCATTGGTTTATACGCCGCAGTGGGTCGAAAACATGACCGCCGGGCGGGGCTGGATCGCGCTGGCACTGGTTGTCTTTGCGTCGTGGCGGCCCTGGCGCACGTTGGCGGGTGCCTATCTGTTCGGTGCCATCTCGATCCTGTCCTTTACGGTCCAGACATTCGCCTGGGGAATTCCGTCGCAGTTCCTGTCTTCTCTGCCTTATCTGGTGACTATTGTTGCATTGGTCATCATATCCGGAAACCGGATGATGATGCGGGCCAATACGCCGGCCTGTCTGGGCCAACCTTTCGTGCCTGATCGTTGAGATTGAAAACAAGGGAGACGTTGAATGAAGAAGCTCATGTTGTCGGCCGCAGTGGCTGCCCTGGCGCTGGGTGTGAGTACTGCCGCTGCGACTGCCGCCACCAAGGCATGCTGGATCTATGTCGGCGCCATTGGCGATTTCGGCTGGACCTACCAGCATCATCAAGGCGTGGAGGCGGTCAGGAAGGAATTCGGCGACAAGGTCGAAGCGGTCTATGTCGAGAATGTGCAGGAAGCTGACTCGGAGCGCGCTATCGAGCGCTTGGCGCGTGACGGCTGCAACATCATCTTCACCACGTCATTCGGTTTCATGGAGCCGACTCTTAAGGTCGCGAAGAAATTCCCGGATGTGAAGTTCGAGCATGCGACGGGCTTCAAGACCGCAGACAATGTGACCACCTACAATGCCAAGTTCCACGAGGGCCGCTATGTCATCGGCCAGATCGCAGCCAAGATGTCGAAGACCGGAACGGCGGGCTATATCGTCTCCTTCCCCATCCCGGAGGTGATTGCCGGCATAAACGCCTTCATGCTGGGTGCTCAGTCGGTCAATCCGGACTTCAAGGTGAAAATCGTGTGGGCCAACACCTGGTATGACCCCGGCAAGGAAGCGGACGCCGCGAAGGTGCTGTTCAGTCAGGGGGCTGACATCATCGTGCAGCACACCGATTCGACCGCAGCGCTGCAGGTTGCCGAGGAACAGGGCAAGCAGGGCTTCGGCCAGGCCTCCGACATGATCAAGTTCGCCCCGAAGGCCCAACTGACCGCGATCGTCGATAACTGGGCTCCTTACTATATTCGCCGGGTGGGCGACATCATGAACGGCAACTGGAAGAGCGAGGCATCATGGGACGGAATGGCCGAAGGGACGGTCAACATTGCACCCTTCACTAACATGCCGGAAGATGTGGCGAAGATGGCGGCTGACACCTCCGAGGCGATCAAGTCCGGCAAGCTTCATCCCTTCACCGGCCCGATCACCAAGCAGGACGGCAGCCAGTGGCTCGCCGACGGCGAGAAAGCGGACATCGGCACGCTTCTCGGCTTGAACTTCTACGTCGCCGGCGTGGA
>JAGRLX010000295.1 GCA_020441605.1 Alphaproteobacteria bacterium | reverse complement strand
CCGGTGACGCTGGCCGAGGCGCGCACCCTGACCTTCGCCCACCGGCGCAAGGTGTTCCTGGCCTCGACGCCGACGATTCATGGCCTCTCGCGCATCGAGCGCGAATACGAGGCCTCGGACAAGAGGCGCTACTTCGTGCCGTGTCCGCACTGTGGGGCGATGCAATGGCTCAAGTTCGAGCGGTTGATCTGGGAGAAGGGGAAACCTGAGACAGCGGCCTACCATTGCGAAGCCTGCGACACACCTATTGCTGAGCAACACAAGACGGCGATGCTGCAGCACGGCGAATGGCGGGCAACGGCAGAGGCTGCCGATCCGACGACCGTCGGGTTCCACCTGTCGGCGCTCTATTCGCCGGTCGGCTGGCTGTCGTGGGTGCGAATTGCCAGAAGCTGGGAAGCGGCGCAGGGATCGGAGGAATCCCTGCGGGCTTTCCGCAACACCATTCTCGGCGAGACCTGGATCGAGCGTGGTGAAGCGCCGGACTGGCAGCGGCTCTACGAGCGGCGGGAACGCTGGGCAGCTGGCACGGTGCCGAGTGGCGGGCTGTTCCTGACGGCCGGCGCCGACGTCCAGAAGGATCGCATCGAAGTGTCGGTGTGGGCATGGGGACGGGGACTGACCTCCTGGCTGATCGAGCACATCGTCATCGACGGCGGGCCGGACAGTGCGGCGGCATGGCAGCAGCTGACCGAGCTTCTGGGCCGGACCTGGCCCCATGCCCATGGGGTGAGGCTGGGGCTGTCGAAACTGGCGATCGATACAGGCTACGAGGCACCAGCCATCTACGCCTTTGCCCGCAAGGCGGGTTTTGCGCAGGTGGCACCGGTCAAGGGTGTCGAGGGCTTCAACCGAGCGGCACCGGTTGCGGGCCCCACCCATGTCGACGCCACCGAGGGCGGCCGCAAGATCAGACGAGGTGCCAGGCTGTGGACCGTGGCAGTCGCCACCTTCAAGGCCGAGACCTACCGGTTCCTGCGGCTCACGCGCCCCACGGACGAGGAACGCGTCGCAGGCGTTCTTACGCCAGCTGGCTACGTCCATCTCTCGGAGGCCGCCGATGCCGAATGGGTGAAGCAGCTGGTGGCCGAACAGCTGGTCACGGTGAAGACCAGGCGCGGTTTCCAGAAGCTCGAATGGCAGAAGCTCCGCGAACGCAATGAAGCCCTCGACTGCCGCGTCTATGCCCGCGCCGCGGCCTGGATTGTCGGTGCCGATCGCTGGAGCGAGACGATGTGGCGGGATCTTGAACATCAGGTGGCTGCTAACGAAATCACGGATGAGGAAATCATTCCACAGGAGTCGACACGCAAGCAGAGCCTTCCATCAGTTGCTGGAATAGTCCGGCGGTCCTCTGTGTCCGGCGGGCGGCGCGTCTTCAGATCAACTTACATGAGCTAAGTGGAATCTCCAAATTCAGATCGTCGTTGGGGGTAGTCAGTCAGTTGCAAGCAAGGGGACGGAGTTCAGGCCAGCGTCCTCGAAGTCCAGCGCTCCTCGTCCGAATCAACTAACCTGGGCTGCCAATTAGGTGGTTTCGACCGACACGCACGAGCTCCTCATGCAAATCAACGATGTCGCCCGCAAGTGCGTGAAGTCTTTCGACCACACTTTGAAAGCGCTCAGGCTGTTCTATCTCCCACTGACTTGGCACCGACCGCCAGCCCGGAGTATTGGTCGGAAAGGTTTCGATCGCGATTATACTCAAGTACTCTTTTGCCTTCGACCAAAGCGCTTTCCGTGTTGCCTCAATCTCAGGCGTGATGAACCTGCGCTCCGGCGCGTTCCAACGTTGGTAGAATTCACTTAGCGGGTCAAGTTCAGCATCTCTAAAGAGCCAACCTGCCATGTTGTGTTGATCGATGAACCGTATCACGCCGTCGGAGGACAGGAGCGCAAGCAATTCATTGAACAAGTCTTTATCATGTTGCTTAACCGGGTCGGTGCCTTGTCTGAACTGAGGATAATGGCGAAAGAATATCTCGTCGTCCTTTGCCAAGTCCTGGCAGACATCATCCCAGAACAGTACATCGACCTTGAACAACCCTGACTTGGCCCGTCTATCGGAAATCTCACGGACAGCCTTTTGCAGGACCGCATCGCGCTTTGCCGTGGTCGCTATGTAGAGGCGGTCCAACTTTGGCACAAAGGTTTCAGCATTCGTAATCTCAGCTTCGACTGTGGTGAGCAAAATGCCATCCACTGTGTTCTTGCACTGAACTCCGAGGTGACGATCATCGTCGTCATGCCCCCAGATATCGACTCCATCCTGCCTCTGGCCCGGCCGCCCATTCCGATAGAAATCGGACGAATTCCATCGGAGTTTAGCCGCGGCGAGCGTGATATCCTCGAATTCGTCCCACGATTTGGGAGGTGGGACATTTGATGATGCGATTGTAGGCATTAGATTCTCATAGCTTCGATGTGGTTGCTACTAGAGTGGTCGGTGACACATTGGACAGCGGTCCACCGTACTAGGCATCAGTTGAGCGTCACAAAATGACATTAGACGAAATGACCGCACAACGCGACGCGCTGCTGAAGGCGCGCTTTCGTGGCGTGCGCACTGTCGAGTACGACGGCAAGCGCGTGACCTATGCCTCGGATGCTGAACTGGCAGCCGCCATCACCGATGTCGAACGGCGCATTGCCTCTGCCGATGAAGGCGGGCGCCGGCGCCGCATTCTGACGTCCGCGTCGAAAGGTCTGTGAGTGCTGGCTTCCCTGCAATCATTCCGCCGTCGCGTGGGCGCCTTCATCGGCGGCTTCGAGGCCGGTCTTGCCAACCGGAGGCTCAAGGGCTTCCAGCCGAGCCGGGCCCACCTCAATACGCTAATTGCAGCGGCAGGCCTCGATATCACGGCAAGAGCCCGCTGGCTCGTCCGGAACAACGGCTATGCCGCCAATGCCATTGAGAGCTGGGCCGGCAATGTGGTGGGGGCGGGGATCAAGCCGTCCTCGCTGATTGTCGACGCCAGCATCAAAGCTATTGTGCAGAAGCTGTGGCTGGACTGGACCGACGAGGCCGATGCCGAAGGGTTCACCGATTTCTACGGGCTGCAGCGGCGGGCGGCACGCGAGGTCTTCATTGCCGGCGAAGTGTTCTTCCGGTTTCGGCCCCGGCGGCCGCAGGACGGGCTCGTGGTTCCCCTGCAATTGCAGATGCTCCCTTCCGAGATGCTGCCGCTCAATCGCAATGAGGTGACGCCCTCTGGCAATGTCATCCGCCAGGGGATTGAGTTCGACAAGATCGGGAGACGCGTGGCCTATCACTTCTTGCGGCGCCATCCGGGTGACATGACCGATCCAGGTCTTGCTGGCGAGACGGCACGGATCCCGGCCTCCGAGATCGTCCATATCATCGATCCGGTAGACGCCGGGCAGCTGCGCGGCATCTCGCGCTTTGCCGCTGGCATCGTGAAGCTGTTCCTGCTCGACCAGTATGATGATGCCGAGCTCGACCGCAAGAAGGTCGCG
>JAGRLX010000294.1 GCA_020441605.1 Alphaproteobacteria bacterium | reverse complement strand
GCCAAGGTGACCGAACAGTCCAAGGACAACCCGGTTTTTTATGTGCAATACGCTCATGCCCGAATTTGTTCAGTGTTGCGTAATGCCGAAGAGGAGGGAATCGGTGAGGGCGATCCTGACTTCAGCCTGCTCACCGACGCGGCCGAGATGGACCTCATTCGCCGCATCGCCGAGTATCCGCGCCTGCTGGAAGCCGCCGCGCTTGCCCACGAGCCCCATCGGGTGGCCTTTTATCTCTATGAGCTGGCAGGGGAATTTCATGCTCTTTGGAATAAAGGCAAAGAACTGCCGCATTTAAGATTTATTTTGAAAGATGAGCTTAAGACATCGATAACGCGGCTCGCATTCTTGCGCGTGATTCGCTATGTTTTAGCGAATGGCCTGCGGATTCTTGGCGTAAGGCCTGCCGACGAGATGTAGAAGCGAAACGGCTGACATGGATCAGGACTCGACGAACGGCGCGAGCAACGACAAGCGCAACTGGCGGGAACGCCTGGGGATTGGCACGCGCGACATGCCAAAGCTTTCCGAAGAATTCAAAGGGCAGCCCGCCACCAAGGGAGCAGCCCAACCGGCAGCGCGACCCGCGCCGCGGGCGCCACAGCCGGTGGTGCGTCCTGCGCCCATGGCGCCGCGCGTTCCGGTGGCCAAACCGGCCCCAGCGCCCGCTGGCAGACAGCCGCCGGCACAGAACGGACAGGTGCGGCCCCAGCAACCTCCGCCATCCGGTGGAAGCGATGCGCTGGCTGAAAAGCTCCGTGCTCAACGCGCGGCCGCCGAGAAGCTCGCCGAACAGCGGGTTCAGGCCGCCCGAGAACGGGCCGAAGGCCGGAGCCCTGCCGCCGAGTCTCCACCATCACGACCAAGGATCCAGGAACCACCTCCGCCAGCGCGGCACGAGACGGCACGTCCCGAGTCACGGCCAAAATTTAGCTTTGCCGACGATGAAGGCAGCCGCCGTGGGGGTCCGCCGCCTGCCGAACAGCAGAGCTACGCGCAGCGGACACAGGCTGGCCCGCTTCTGCCACCCCGTCCTGCTCTTGGCGGCGATCGGGGCGCTCCTCCGTTTCTGCGGCCGTCCTACCGTCCTGAACCGGCCCATGGCTATCGGCCGATCGACCCGGCAACGGGCTATGCGGGAGTTCCGCCACGCCAGCCGCCGCCGCTTCGCCCCTATGGCGCAGAAGCGGACCCATACTATGGGGGGAGGCATGCGCCGCCAGCCCCGCGCAGGCCCGCTCCTGATCCCTATGCCCACGGCAACGAACCGGAATTCGAGACTGAAGCCTACCCGGACGAGCCACCACGGCTCAGCCGGAGTACATCGGCCCGTGGCCGCGCCCGTATGCGGGAAGAAGAGCCGGAGGACATCTTCGAGGACGAAGGGCAGCAACGCCGACGCGCCAGCGCCCATGACTACCAGAGCGCCTACCGCGAATCCGCCGAAGGCTACGAAGATGACCGCCGGCGTTCGAGCGGGCCGTGGCTGCTGCTGCTCGCCCTGCTGGTTGCTGCCTTGGTTACCGGTGGCATCGTCTGGTACTATAATACTAAGATGAAGACTGCCACGGTTCCGGGCCAAGGCGACTCGGTGCCCGTCATCGCCGCGCCGGAGCAACCAGCCAAAACGGCACCGGAAAAGCCTGCCGACAGCGCCGGACAGGACCCCGCAGTCAAGAAGAAGCAGATCTACGACCGCATCATTGGGGAGCAAGAGGTTCTCGGCAACGAGTTGCAGCCGACCGAGGAAGTTCCCATGCAACCCGAGGCGGCGGCGCCAGCTGCAGATGGAACCGGGGCAGGGCAGATTCCCGAGCCGACCGGCGGCTTGCCTGACACGCTGGAAGAGCCCGCACCCTTGCCGTTACCACCGCCACCCGGCGACGCAGACACTCAGGGTAATCTCGGTCAAACCGGTGCGTCTGACGTGGCTGCCGTCGCCAATGACGATCCACCGGCGATGCCGCCTCCACAAGAGGCGCCTGCTGGCGCGGCGAACAGTAAGCAGGCATCGCCGCCGTCCAGTGCAGAGCCTGCAGATGATCTTGCCCTCGAATTGGAAAAGCCGGCCAAACCCGTAAAGAAGATCGAACCGGCCAAGAAACCGGCAAAAAAGGCCGTCGAAACCGCCAAGAAGACCACCACGCCCGACCCGGTCGAAGATCTCGGCGCAGAGCCGGTCGTTCTCGTCGCCCCGTCGCAGGATTCCGGCACTGTCCAGGACGAGGTTGCAGCCAGCACGCCCGCAGTGGCGCCGGGCCAGCAGCAAGCACCCAAGAAGAAGACCCTGTTCGACCTGTTCAAGCCATCGGACCAGACCACGACGCAGTCGACCCAACCGGCCCAACGCAAGGTTGCCGCAGTCGAGCCTCCAGCCGAGCCAGCACCGGCACCGCAACAGCAGAGCAAGCCGGTTTCGTCCGGTGGACCCGGTTACCTTGTGCAGCTGGCTTCGTTCCGTACCCAATCCGAAGCTCAGAGCGAATACGACCGCCTGCGCAGCCGCTACCCGAACGTGATCGGCAACCTGCCGTCGAATATCTCGCAGGCTACAGTCGCGGGCAGCACCCGCTATCGGGTGGGCGTGGGTCCGCTATCGACCCGCGAGCAGGCCTCGAAGGTTTGCAGTTCGCTGTTTGCCGCGGGCGAACGCGATTGCCTCATCCGGTCACAATAAGCTCCCCGGCGCATTGACCCATGGCCGCCATCGGCGCTTTCATTTCCGGCTGTTCCGGAACCAGTCTCACCGATCGGGAGATTTCATTCTTCCAGCGCGCGGCTCCCTGGGGATTGATCCTGTTCAAACGCAATTGCGAAACTCCAGATCAATTGAAGGCTCTGACGAGCGCCTTTCGTTCTGCGGTCGGGCGCCGTGATGCGCCGGTCTTCGTCGATCAGGAAGGGGGGCGCGTTCAGCGGCTGGGGCCACCGTCCAATGCCTGGCGCAAGTATCCTCCTGCCCGCGCCTATGGCGACCTTTACGCGGTCGACGCGGTTAAGTCGCTGCGCAGTGCCCGCCACGTCGGCCGGCTCATGGCGGAAGACCTCATCGCCGCCGGCATTACGGTCGACTGCGTTCCGGTTCTCGACGTGCCGCAACCCGATGCCCATGATATTATCGGCAATCGCGCTTACAGCATGAACCGCGAAGAGATCATGGCCCTAGCCCGGGCACATGTGGCCGGTCTGCTCGACGGCGGCGTACTGCCGGTCATCAAGCATATTCCGGGTCATGGCCGGGCACGTGCTGACAGTCATCTCGCCTTGCCCGTGGTCGACGCAAGCAAGGTGGAACTGGCTGGGCATGACTTTCCACCTTTTGCCGCCTTTGCAGATGCGCCCATGGCGATGACTGCACATGTCGTCTATAGCGCGATCGACAAAGCCGCGCCGGCGACGCTTTCGGCCAAGGTGATCAAGAAGGTGATCCGTGGCGAAATCGGCTTCAGGGGCCTGCTGATGACCGACGACCTCTCCATGAAGGCTCTGAGCGGCAGCTATGCCGAGAAAACCAGCCGAGCGCTGGAGGCGGGCTGTGACCTGGTGCTCCACTGCAATGGCGACCTGGCCGAAATGGAAGAAGTCGCCGCTGCCGCCGGGATATTGAAGGGCAAGGCCCTGCGCCGGGCAAAGGCTGCTCTCAAAATGGCGCGTAAGCCGCAACCATTCGACCGGAGGGCGGCGCTTCGCGATCTGCAAGCCCTCGTAACCGGGTGAAACTGGGGATAAGTTCCGGTCTGCGCGTCGAATCACCGGGACAGCCTTGGTATCTAGGGGCGGTGAACCAGGAGTAGTGCGGTTGAACGGCTCGGGAGAAGAACAGAAGCAGCAGGACTGGCCCGATGGCGAGGCACCGCTGCGTACACAGCAAGTTGCCGATGAACGCGAATCCCTGATCGTCGACGTGGGCGGTTTCGAGGGGCCCCTCGACTTGCTCCTGGAGCTTGCCCGGCACCACAAGATCGACCTCAAGCAGATTTCGATCCTGGCTCTGGCCGAGCAATATCTCGGCTTTATCGAGAAGGCCCGCAAGCTGCAGTTGGAGTTGGCCGCAGACTATCTGGTCATGGCCGCCTGGCTTGCCTATCTCAAGTCACGCCTGCTGATCCCCGCGCCTGCCGGAAGCGAGGAAACGGAACCCGAGGATCTCGCCGCCCGGCTGGCCTTCCGCCTGCAGCGCCTGCAGGCCATGCGGGAAGCCTCCGCCAAGCTCATGTCACGCAATCTCCTGGGGAGGGATGTATTTGCCAGGGGGGCCCCTGAGCCGCTGGTCGTCGAGACGGTTCGCGAATATGGCGACGGTCTCATCGATCTGCTCAAGGCCTATGCAGAACGCCGCCAGAAGCGCATGACCCGCCAAACCTACACCATTCGCAAGCTGCCGACCTGGTCGATCAAGGAGGCCCGCGGTGCGCTGGAACGCATGGTTGGTCGTATCGATGGCTGGGCGACCCTGGACAATTGGCTTGCCGAATATCTGGTCGACCCTCGAATGCGCCGCTCGGTGACCGCATCGAGCTTTACCGCCACGCTCGAACTCGCTCGCGAAGGCGTGCTGGATCTCCGGCAGGAAGCGCCCTTCAGGCCCATCTATCTGCGCCGGCGCGTCGACGCCGCCTAGCCGAAGTTGTACAGGAGTTCACTCATGCAGACCACCAGCGCAATTGTCGACGAAACCCAGATTGACGGTCCCAAAGCGGAGACCGAAAACGAGGCACAATCGGCCGCCGTTGTGGCAAGGCATCCGCGCGCTGACCGCAACCAGCACTTGCGCATCCTGGAAGCGCTGCTCTTTGCCGCCGCCGAACCGCTCGACGAGGCGCGTCTGCGTGGCTTCCTTCCGGACGAAGCCGATCTTCACGCCCTTCTTGCGGACCTCAAAGCCAATTACGCCAATCGCGGGGTGAACCTTGTCGAAGTCGCAGGAAGGTGGTCTTTCCGCACCGCCGAGGACCTGAGCTTCCTGCTGCGCCGGGAAACCGTCGAGCAACGCCGCCTGTCGAAGGCTGCCATGGAGACCCTCGCCATCATTGCCTACCACCAACCGGTCACGCGGGCCGAAATCGAGGATATCCGTGGCGTGGCAATTTCCAAAGGCACCCTCGACATGCTGCTTGAGATCAACTGGGTAAAGATGCGCGGCCGGCGCAAGACGCCCGGGCGGCCGGTAACCTATGGCACCACCGACGCATTCCTGAGTCACTTCGGTCTGAACGAATTGAGCGATCTGCCGGGCCTGCAGGAACTCAAGGGGGCGGGTCTGCTTGAGGCCAATCTGCCACCGGGCTTCGACATGCCTGTCCCGCGTGGCAGCGACGAACTGACGGCCGACGAGGATCCGCTCGACGGCACCGAAATGGACCAGCCGCTCGAAATGCATCTGCCCGACGACAACGAACCGTCTCAAAGCGCAGGCTGATTTACCCTAACAGTTCACCTTGTTGCCAAGAAACCCAATGTTTACCATAACTTGGGCTGGAAATTTGGCGCGCCGTTTCATAAAATTCTAAACGAAATCGAAACTGCTCTCGGAAGTCTCCACCTTCCTGGGCACTTCAAAAGAGCGGGGCGGTACGGATCAGCACCCCGACCGCCCCGCCGGCACCATCAGAAATGCCCCCGTTTCAGGTCCGCCGCATCTCCTGAACGTGGGGTTAGCCGGTCCGGGCTGGATTTTGGGTGGCCTCCCCATCTCCTAAACCCGGACCGGCACTTTCATATCCCGGCGCTCTCCACCCTAACGGTCTTGCTGCTCCTCGGTGCCTCACGGCCATGGCCGCATCGACACCCCAGATACAAAAGGGCACCGCGTGTGGCGATGCCCCCTGGCAGGAATTCCTTAACCTGATCTTACTTGATCTTGGTTTCCTTGAATTCGACGTGCTTGCGCGCCACCGGGTCGTACTTCTTGAACGACAGCTTTTCCGTCTGGGTGCGCGAGTTCTTTTTGGTCACATAGAAGTAACCGGTGTCGGCGGTCGACGCCAACTTGATCTTGATGACATTGCCTTTGGCCATAACGGTCTCCAATCGCGATTTGCGCCGATAGACCCGAAATGGCGATGAAAGTCAAGGTACGCCGCTCATATCGCGTCTTCGATCCAGGTCTTGCGGCGGTAATACTGAAAGCTCGCCGGGCAATCGGGCGCAGGCAATCTGCCACGATCAAGAAATGGCTTGAGCCTTTGCAACACGTCGATGGTAATGAGGGGCAGATCGAGCCCGGCGATGTCGTCGAGGGTCAGCCATGACAGGGTAAGAAGCTCCCCACCCCCATCGTGATGCGGCGCGTCGAGATTGGCGATCTCCTCTGCAGCTCCCACGAAGAAACGGGAATCATAGCGCCTGGTCCGGCCGGGGGGCGTGATCGCCCTGGCGAACAGGGTCAATCCGGAGAGGTCCGGGCGATCCTCGATGCGCTGCCGCCCGAACAACAGGCCTGCTTCCTCATAGGTCTCGCGGATGGCTGCATGGGCCAGGCCCCGGGCACGGGCGGCAGACGGCCGCCCGCGCATGCGGGCCAAGAGTTTGGCGAGCGTCGCGGGCGCCAGATCTCGCGCTGGTTTGACCCGGCTGTCGGCTGCATCGAGCCGTCCGCCAGGAAAGACATATTTGTTCGGCATGAAAGCATGCCCGCCACTTCTTTGCCCCATGAGTATCCGGGGCTGTTGGGCATCCCGCCGGATCAAGATGAGCGTGGCCGAGTCCTTCGGCCTTAACACCTTGGCGTGCACCTTTGACCCGGCAAACTCCGGATGATCATAGGTCATTCGACCTCGCGCCGCGCCGCATAGTCGAAGCCGTGCATACGCAGGGCCCATTGCAGCGCAACGATGGCACCTTTCACCATCGGCATCAACGCGAAGGTCAGTCCCAATGTCACCACCGTCCACAGAATGAAGTGAACCTCGAGTGCGGGCCTCCACAGTTTTTCGACCAGGAGAATCAGCGGCACAACGATATGGCCCACGATGAACATGGTGAAGTAGGGCGGAGCATCATCGGCGCGATGGTGATGAAGCTCCTCGCCGCAATGGCCGCATTGATCTGCAACCTTGAGAAAGGCGCTGAACATCTGGCCCCGGCCGCAGTTCGGACAGCGTTGTCGCAGACCTCGGCCGATCGCCCGTTTCCACGATCTGGAAGAGGAGATGGAATCGATGCTGTTGTCATTAATGGTGACAGTCATGACGCCATGATGGCCCGTCGGCGTGACAGATTGAAGACCTCGAGCGGCGCCAGCGACCCTCTGCCGCAAGCTCAGCGGCGACCGCGCTTTGGGGTCTGACGGCTGACGCGCACGCTGCGCCGGGGGAGCGGCTTGCCCGGGCGGGGTTCCGAGACGATCTCGAAGCGCATGCCCCCAGAAACCGGGGTTGCCTCAACCAGGCGAACTTCCACACGGTCTCCCATCTGGTAGGTCTCACCGCTTCGTTCGCCCACCAGGGCATGGCGGGTCTTGTCATGAACGAAATATCCCGCGCCAAGGGTCGAGACGGGGACAAAGCCGTCGGCCCCCGTGTCATCCAGGGTCACGAAAAGTCCGGCGCTTACCACACCACCGATGCGACCTCTGAAAATCGCCCCAGTCTGTTTGGAGAGATGGGCTGCCACCAGACGGTCAACAGTTTCCCGTTCCGCCGACATGGCGCGGCGTTCCGCATCGGTAATCATATCAGCCGTATCGGCAAGCTGCGCGATGTCGGCGCCCGAGAGGCCGTCGTTGCCGAAGTCGAGGGCGTTGACCAGCGCCCGGTGAACGATCAGATCGGCGTAACGGCGAATGGGCGATGTGAAATGGGCGTAGCGCCGCAGCGCCAGGCCGAAGTGCCCGCGGTTCTCCGGCGAATAGACCGCCTGCGCCTGGGTCCTGAGAACCATCTCATTGACAAGATGTTGATAATCCTCTCCTTCAACATCATTAAGCAACTTGTTGAAATATTGCGGTCTTATGACTTGTCCGAGTGGCAAGCTCAGATCCAGGGTGCGAAGAAACTCCGCCAGAGCCCGAACCTTCTCTTCACCGGGCGGCTCATGCACCCGATAGAGGAGGGGGGTCTTTCGCTTCTCAAGCTCTTCTGCCGCCGCCACATTGGCCTGGATCATGAATTCTTCGATCAGCCGGTGCGCATCGAGGCGCAACGGTGTGACCACGCGTTCGATCAGGCCATGGGCATCGAGCACCAGTTTGCGTTCCGGCAAGTCGAGTTCGAGCGGCCCACGGGCAATACGGCCCTTGCCAAGTATGTCATAGGCCCGCCACAGCGGCTTCAAGACCGGCTCGAGCAGTGGTTCTGTCTTGTCATTGATCCTGCCATCGATGGCAGCTTGGGCCTCCTCGTAGGAAAGCTTGGCAGCAGACCGCATGATGACCCGTTCGAAGCGATGCCTTGTCTTGCGGCCAGACTTGTCGAAGGACATGAAGCAGGCAAGCGCCGGCCTATCTTGATTCTCGCGCAACGAACAGAGATCGTTGGAAATCCGCTCAGGCAGCATCGGCACCACCCGGTCTGGGAAATAGACCGAGTTGCCGCGGATGCGGGCTTCGCGGTCCAGCGCTGTCCCGGGTCTGACATAGGCCGCGACATCGGCGATTGCCACAATCACATCGGCGCCACCGGTTGCTTCGTCGATCACGGCCCAGACCGCATCATCATGGTCGCGGGCATCGGGAGGATCAATAGTGACCAGTGGGACATCACGCAGGTCGGTACGGCGGCCGGGGGAAAATGGCTTCAGTCTCTCGCTTTCGGAAATCACCCGATCGGGGAATACGTGAGGGATGCCGTGCTGGTTGATGGCGATCAGCGAAACATTGCGCTGATCGGTCATGTCGCCGAGCCGTTCACGAACCCGCGCGACCGGCAGGCCGCGGCCGCGCCCCGGCCTTATTTCGGCTTCGACCAACTCTCCGTTCTGGGCACCGTTCTCGTCGCCGGCAAAAACCTGCAACTCATTGCGTGCCTTCTTGTCGACCGGAATGATCCGGGCGCCAAGCCCTTTCAGGATGCGATAGACGCCGAGCACCCGCGGCGACCGGTCCGAGAGGCTGCGGATAACCCGTGCCCGGAATTTGTAACGTCCTCCCTCGGCGGCCGCGATCTTCGCCAGGAACCGGTCACCCTTGCGAAGAGCCTCGCCACCGGTGATCACCACGCGGGGCGCCTTGCCGCTGGCCCTCTCATCCCACTCGATGGGTTCCGCGAAGGCTTCGCCGTCCTTGTCGATGCCCGCGATTTCAAGAACGGTGACCGGGGGTAGACTGCTGCGGTCGATGAGCTTGCGCTGACGGCGGGCAAGTTTGCCATCATCCGCCATCCTCTTGAGTAGTGCCTTGAGCGCAATCTTGTCGGCGCCCCTGATGGCGAAATGCCGGGCTATTTCGCGCTTTCCCACCACACCAGGTGACGACTGAATGAATTCGAGGACCTGTTCCTCGGTCGGCACTCCGGGTTTCGGACGGGGTTTTGACATGGATCGAGGCATAGCCGGAACGGCGGCGCAGAATCCAGCGGATTGCGCGAGGTGGAGCGCTTTACAGCCGCCGCGGACAGGCGTAACCCCCGCTTGAATGCGTTAGAGGGGCTCACATGCTCGACTGGTTCAAGAGGCTGATGCCGAAAGAGGAGAAATTCTTCGATCTCTTCGAGGCCCATGCGGCGAAAGCCAGGGAGGCCGCTCGGTCCCTGCGTGCCATCGTTGAAGGCGGCAAGGACACCGTCGCCAATTGCCGGATCCTCTCCCGCCAGGAGGAGGAGGCCGACACGTTATCCGCCGAAGTCATGCAGGCGATCCGGCGCAGCTTCATCACCCCTTTCGACCGCAGCGATATCAAGGCCCTTTCGAGCGCACTTGACGACGCAATCGACCAGATGAACAAGACCGCCAAGACCGTCATCCTTTATGATGTGGAAAGCTTCGAACCCAACATGCGCGCCATGGCCGACAAGGTCATCGCCATGGCGGATCTGGTGGCCGAGGGACTGCCACTGATGCGCAATGTCGGGGCTCATTCCGCTAAGCTCCATGGACTCACCGTGCAGTTGACCCGGCTCGAGGGCGAAAGCGACGAATTGAATGACCAGGGCCTCCGCGCCCTGTTCAAGGGGCCGGCCCGAAACGATCCGCTGGCCTTCGTTATCGGTGCCGAACTCTATGAGCACCTCGAGAAGGTCTGTGACCGGTTTGAAGACGTCGCCCACGTGATGAGCGACATCGTCATCGAGCACGTTTAGCGGCGCGCGAGGCAACGGCAATGGACATCGGCGTTCCTGTCACACTGGTGGTGCTGATCCTTGTCGCGCTCGCCTTCGATTTCATGAACGGCCTTCATGATGCGGCAAATTCAATCGCCACCATCGTCTCCACCCGCGTGCTGAAACCGCAATACGCGGTCTTGTGGGCTGCCTTCTTCAATTTTGCGGCCTATTTCGTTTTCGGCGTACATGTGGCGAACACTGTGGGCAAGGGTATCGTCGATCCCAATCTCGTCGACGATTCGCTGATCTTCGGCGCGCTCATGGGCGCCATCGCCTGGAATGCGATCACCTGGTGGGGTGGCATACCGTCGTCAAGTTCACACGCGCTGATTGGCGGGATCGTCGGTGCGGGTGTCGCCAAGGCCGGCTTCTCAGCGGTCATCTGGTCGGGCTTGAGCAAGACGATCTATGCAATCGTGCTGTCGCCGTTCACCGGATTCGTGTTGGCGCTCTTTCTGATGTTGCTGGTGAGTTGGTTGTTCGTGCGGGCCAATCCAGCCTTTGCCGATGGATTCTTCCGCAAGTCCCAGCTTGTGTCCGCCGCACTCTATTCGCTCGGCCACGGCAGCAACGACGCCCAGAAGACAGCCGGCATCATCGCGGTTCTGCTTTACTCACACGGCATCTATGAGGAGTTCACCGTGCCCGCCTGGGTGATATTGTCCTGCTACAGCGTCATGGGCCTCGGCACCCTGATGGGGGGCTGGCGTATCGTGCACACCATGGGGTCGAAGATTACCCGTCTGACACCCATGCAGGGATCTTGTGCGGAGACAGCCGGAGCCATTACCCTGTTTGGCGCCACCTCGTTGGGCATTCCCGTATCGACAACTCACACCATCACCAGCGCCATCGTCGGCGTAGGGTCCGCCCGGCGTGTATCTGCCGTTCGCTGGAATGTCGCAACCGGCATCGTCTATGCCTGGATCATCACCATGCCTGCCGCCGCCGTGATCGCCGCCATCTTCTACTGGCTCGCCGCGGTCTTCGGAGGCTGACCGCCATGGCGGAGAGGAATCGTCAAGTCGCGGCCTTGCCATGGCGAAACCGCGGCCAGGGGATTGAGGTCCTTCTGATCTCGTCGCGCGGCACAGGACGCTGGGTGATTCCCAAAGGATGGCCTATTCCGAGACTGTCGCCGCGCGAGTCGGCCGCGCGCGAAGCCTTCGAGGAGGCCGGAATTGGTGGCTCGATTACGCCCAAGGCGCTCGGCCAGTACAGCTACGACAAGCAACTGGACAATGGCAGTTCCCGTTCCTGCACGGTGCAGGTCTTCGGCCTGGAGATCATGGTTCAGCACCAGACGTGGCCGGAAAAGGGCCAGAGGACCGCGCGCTGGTTCACCAGGGAGGAAGCTGCGGCCGCCGTCGCGGAACCGGAACTCGCAGCCATCATCCGCAATCTGCGATAGGCTATTCGGCGGCGTCGGCCTGGGCCGGCTTGGCTTTCTTGCCTTTTATGCCTTTCCGTGCACCAGGCTTTTTCGCGGCGGCCTTCTTGGCCGGGGCCTTCTTGGCAGGGACCTTGGCCTTCTTGCCGGTAGCCGTGCCGGACTTGCTCGCCTTGGCCGCAATCAGAGCCATGGCCTCCTCGAGGCTGTAGGCCTGCGGATCGGCATTTCTCGGCAGGGTCGCATTGATCTTGCCGAACTTCACATAGGGCCCGTAGCGCCCGGACATGATCTGGATGTTGCCGCCTCCCTCTGGATGGGGACCAAGATCCTTGAGGGCGCCAGGTTTTGGCCGCGAGAATCCCTTTGCCTTCTTCTCAGCAAGGACGTCGACGGCCCGGTTGATGCCGACCGAGAAGACGTCCTCGGCCGAATCGAGGTTGGCATAGGTGCCATCATGCAGGATAAAAGGTCCAAACCGGCCGAAATTGGCAACGATGGGCTTGCCAGTTTCGGGATGAATGCCGACCTCGCGGGGCAGTGACAGGAGCTTGAGTGCCGTATCAAGGTCGATACTCTCGGCCTGGTACCCCTTCGGAATGGAGGCGCGTCGCGGTTTCTCGCCTTCCACCGCCTCACCGAGCTGAATATAAGGCCCAAAGCGGCCAACGCGCCGCGTGACCTTTTCGCCGGTCTCCGGATCGACGCCGATCTCAACCCCATCGGCAGGAACCGCTTCTTGGCCTTCGGCCGGCGGCGACATCGGGCGAGTGTACTTGCAGTCGGGGTAATTCGAGCAGCCGATGAATGAACCGAACTTGCCAAGTTTGAGCGACAATTGGCCCGTTCCGCAGGTTGGGCAGGCGCGGGCGTCGCCGCCATCCGGCCGCGCGGGGAAGATATGGGGGGCGAGGATGTCGTTGAGGGCGTCGAGCACATTACTGACCCTCAACTCCTTGATGTCCTCGAGCGCGGCAGTGAATTCCTTCCAGAAATCCCGAAGCAGCGCCTTCCAGTCAATCTCGCCGGCCGAGACCCTGTCGAGTTGTTCCTCCAGATTGGCGGTGAAGTCATATTCCACGTAGCGGCGGAAAAAACTTTCGAGGAAGGCGGTGACGACACGCCCCTTGTCCTCGGGGATCAGCCGTTTCTTTTCCAGCCGCACATAGCCCCGAGTTCTCAATGTTTCGAGAATGGAGACATAGGTGGAAGGCCTGCCGATCCCGAGTTCTTCAAGCTTCTTGATCAGAGACGCTTCGGAATAACGCGGCGGCGGTTCCGTGAAGTGCTGGTTGGCGCTGGCAGTCCGCGCGCCGATCGAGTCGCCTCGTGCCATTGGCGGCAGGCGCTTCGCATCTTCATCTTCGCCGTCGTCGAGATCCTCGTGGTAGACCCTCAGGAAGCCGTCGAATTTCACGACGGAGCCGGTTGCCCGGAAGCTGTAGTGCTTGCCGTCCATGCCATCGGCGCCGATGTCGGCGGTCGTGCGCTCGAGGGCAGCGCTCTCCATCTGGCTGGCAATTGTCCGCTTCCAGATCAATTCGTAAAGAGCGAACTGATCGGCATCCAGCGCCTTGCGCAGGCCATTCGGATGGCGCGACAACTCGGTCGGCCGGATGGCCTCGTGAGCTTCCTGTGCGTTTTTCGCCTTGGTGGTATAATGACGCGGCGCGGCGGGTAGATAGGGTTCGCCGAAATTCTTCAGGATGGCATTGCGGGCGGCGGCAATCGCTTCGGGCGCCATGTCCACCCCATCGGTTCGCATGTAGGTAATGAGGCCGACCGTCTCGCCGCCGATATCGACGCCCTCATAGAGGCGCTGGGCAATCTGCATGGTCCTAGATGAGGAAAAGCCAAGCTTTCGCGACGCCTCTTGCTGGAGCGTGGAGGTGCGGAAAGGGGGGTAGGGATGCCGCTTCGCCGGCTTTGATTCGATCGCATCGACGCTGAATCTGGCGCCTTTGGTTGCGTGCTCGATCGACCTGGCCGATGCTTCGTCGGAAATGTCGAGCTTCCCAAGCTTCCTGCCGTCGATCGCCTGGAGCGAGGCCTGGAATTCGGCACCCTGGGGGGTCACGAAGAGTCCGTCGATGGTCCAGTATTCCTGGGCCCTGAAAGCTTCGATTTCGAGTTCCCGATCACAAATGAGCCTTAGGGCTACCGACTGTACCCGCCCCGCCGACCGTGACCCGGGAAGCTTGCGCCACAGCACCGGCGACAACGAGAAGCCCACGAGGTAATCGAGCGCCCGGCGCGCCAGATAGGCGTCCACCAGATCGGCATCGACGTCGCGGGGATGTTGCATGGCTTCCAGAACCGACTGCCGGGTGATGGCATTGAACACCACCCGCTTGACGTCCTTGCCCTTGAGCGCACCCTTCTTCTTCAAGACCTCCAACACATGCCAGGAAATGGCTTCGCCTTCGCGATCCGGGTCGGTGGCGAGAATGAGCCGGTCATCGGACTTGAGGGCCGCGGCGATATCGGAAAGGCGCTTGGCCGACTTGCCATCCACCTCCCAGGACATGTCGAAATCTTCGTCGGGACGTACGGATCCATCCTTGGCTGGAAGATCACGGACATGGCCATAGGATGCAAGTACGGTGAAATCCTTACCGAGATACTTATTGATGGTCTTGGCCTTGGCCGGAGATTCGACGACGACGACTGTCATTCACTGTCCCGATTGAAGTGCGCCCGCCTCATATAGGCATCCTTCCGCCATCGCAAGCCGGGTGAATTTCAATCAGATGCAGTCGAATGCAATCAAAGGGTGCTTTTCTAATGAACAAAATCGTATAGATTGTAGTTTATCAATCTTACACTCAAGGAAGCTGCGCCATGGCAATGACCAAAGCACAACCCATCGACGGAACTGCCATCTATAAGGGCATAAATGGCAACAATGCTCGTAATGAGGGTGTTGCGGTTCTCAGTCCGAAGCAGCGCGAGACAGCACAGTATATTGCCGACATGATTCTGGAGCTTCGCAACATGGCGAAATCCAACCGTCTCCATGCTACGATGGTACCACTCGAATACGCCTATTATGAAGCTTACTCCGCCGCAAACCAGGTTCACGTTCCGCAGGATGAAATCGCGCGCGTCAACAAACTGGCCCAGACGGTGCAGGAGTTGGAAAGTAGCGACCTCTCAGATCGGTAGAGGCTCGCGCGGGCGGATTGTGCAGACGGCGAGGCGAAACGGTCCATCCACAGGCGCGAGGCCAAGGCTATCCCCCGACTCGGCAAGCAAGCTGTCCTCAGCCTCAAGGTTCGAGGCACCCTGGCGGGCCTTGCCGGAGAGAACCGTCAAAAGCAGCCAACCAGCCGAGACGACACAGTTGAAGTCTTCATCGTTAAAAAGGCACTCCAGTCGCGACTCGTATCGGTCACGCCGAACCATGAGGTTATAGTCACGCACCGGACCGGCCTTCAGACGCGACATAACATCCAGGTCTCCAGCAAAGCTGCGGACACGATAGACGGGTGCGACGTCGATCAGCCCTTCGGGCTCAGAGAGCGTGAATCCGGCCCCCTCGATGGTCATGATATGGCGGTCATAGCCGACAAACCGTGAGAAGGGGCCGTCGGCGGCAATGGCGGCGATGCTGACTCGCCAGTCGAAATGAGAACCCGTCGGGCAGTGCGCGTGGACTTCCGTTGTGGTGCCGCCGCCGTTACGCCACGCCATCCGGCGGTAATCGTTACGCCGGAGGAGCTTCAAAGCTTGTGCCGTGCCCGGCCGACAGGTTCGGCATGGGCTATCACCCGCCGGATCCGCGGGAATTTCTCCTTGAGATTGGCTTCGATCCGGTCAATGTCGTCATGGACCGACTCGACCGTCTGCGCGCCATCGAAGCAGCAGTGATAGTGGACGAAAAGACCATGATCGTTCTCGCGGATCCGCACGTTGTGCAACTCACTAAGCCGCGGCTGCTTCTTCGTCAGACTGTTGAGGAGCTTCAGGATCCCATCAGCCACCTTGGCTTCGGCCTCGCCCCCTTCGAGCAGGTGTTCAGGCTGCGGTTCGATGTGGCTTTCAACCTCCACATCGGCGCCAAGTTCTTTCCGAATTGCAATCTCGAGTACGGTCGCTGTGTCATGTGCGGTAGCCAGCGGCATGTCGCCATCCACTTCAAGGTCGAAACTCACCGCCAGTCGCCCATTGATCTGCTGGACCGTCAGATGGTGGATCGCCAAGTTGCGTCGCGATGCGATCAGCATGACCTTTTGAAACACCGTCTCGGAATCGAGCGGTACCGGATTGGCCGTGACCGTGAGATCGACATGCGGAAAGGCTTGGTGGATGCGGTCGCGGATTAAGTCTTTGAGGATCACGATATCGTCGATCGGCATGGTCCTGGCCACTTCCACCACGACGCTGGCGAACAGCGTCGGGCCGGATGGGCGAAGCCTCAGCGAACTGATCTCCAACACGCCGTCGACCCCTTCAACAATGGCCCGGACGGACTTGGTGGCACCTTCCGGGGCCGTGTCCAGCAGCGTCCGCAACGTCCGTGCCCCAAGCTGCCAACCTGCAACAGCGATGAATACCGAGACGACCAGCGCTGCAATCGAATCTGCCGCCGGCACCCCGGCCCATACTGCTCCAAGGCCAAGAAGCACAACGATGGAACTCCACATGTCGGAACTGAAATGGAGTGCATCAGCCTCCAGCGCCTCGCTCGATGTCTTCTTCGCTACCCTGTTCAGGGCACGCGACCGGTTGAAATCGATGAGTATCGAGACGGCGATGATCGCGATCGCCCACCACGTGACCTCGACATGGGTATCGCCCGTCCACAGCCGGTGCACCGCCTCCCAGACAATCCACCCCGTAGTGACAAACAGCAGGCCGGTCTCGACCAGCGCGGCGATGCTCTCGATCTTGGCATGGCCGTAGTGATGTTCCTCATCAGGCGGTTGGTCAGACCAGCGAATGGCGAACCAAGTGATAATCGTCGCCCCGAAATCGATGACCGAGTGAATGGCCTCTGACAGGATGCCGAGTGAACCGGTGAATACCGCCGCGATGAGCTTCGAGCCAGCAAGCAGGGCGCTGGCCAGCATTGAAAAGAACGCGACTTTCTGCTTTTCCGAAGCTGCCATGGAAGGCTCTGTAATATGAGTGCCGGCCCAAGACAAGCTATGACTGTCTCGCATGACCGCTGCGGCGTGAGGCCCCTTGCTCAACTGGCGGCAGATGTGCTGCTGGAGGATTGCAATCATGCCCTCCGACTCTTCTGGACCAACCTTGCCGCTGCCACGACGGGCAGGGGCCTACACCTTCGCGGCGATATTCGCCGTGGAGTCGTTCGCGCGCGCGCTGAACTCCACCGTCGTCTCGCTGCAGGCCTACGACATCCTTGGAACCAGTCAAAGGGTCAGCGTTCTTTCCACCTCCATGTCGCTGATCGTGCTGGTGACGACTCTTCTGCTACCGCAGGCTCTCGGCCGTCTGCGCCGGCGTTGGGCCTATACCTTTGGCGCGCTGCTGCTGTTGCTGGCAAGTTTCGCTCTTGGCGCCCATGTGCTGGAAGGTCAGGCAGCGGGAATGTGGCTGCGCAACACCGGCGCCGCGGTGATGAATATCACCCTGTCACTCTATATCATGGACCACATAAGGCGCACCGAGCTTGCAAGCGCCGAGCCGCTTCGTTTGAGCCTTTCAACCTTCTCCTGGATGTCGGGCCCCGCGCTTGGCGTGTGGCTCTATGTCAATTTTGGCCCATGGGGACCGCAGATCGCCGCCGTAATTACGGTCCTCGTTCTGTTGGGGGTCTTCTGGTATCTGCGGCTTTCCGACCGTGGCGCGAACTTGCCGCGTGGCAATCTCCAAGGCTTCAATCCTTTGGCAAATATTCGGCGCTTCGTGGTTCAGCCGCGCCTGAGGCTTGCGTGGTTGATTGCGTTCGGAAGATCCTGCTTCTGGTCGACGTTCTTCATTTACGGTCCATTGCTGATCGTCGAAAGCGGTCTCGGCAAGAACGTCAGTGGTCTGATGATTTCAGCAAGCCAGGCCCTGCTGCTGTCAGCCTATGTCTTCGGACGGATCGCGCGGGTGCGCGGCGTTCGGGTGGTGATTGCCGGGTCCTTCGGATTCGCCTGCATTGCCTGTGTCGCTGCTGGGATGGCTGGCACAGCGGCTCCCTATGGTGCCATGGCTTTCCTGCTGGCCGGCTGCCTCGCAGCCGCGGCCCTCGACGGCGTTGGCGGAATTCCCTTCCTCCGGGCCGTCCGGCCACTGGAACGCCAGCAGATGACTGCAGTCTACCGCACCTACATCGATTTCTCGGAATTGGTACCGTCTTTCGTCTTTGCCTTCGTGCTGCTGTATCTTCCGATTGGCTCCGTGTTTATCATCCTCGGCGCATCGCTCGCCGTCATCGGACTGGTGTGCTGGCGTCATCTGCCACGTTCTCTCTGAAGGAGGGAGCGCCCCAAATGGCAACACCGGCATCGATCGATGCCGGGGCTTGACGGGGACGGGACCGCCGCTGCAACTTCGGCCGGGATGGGAGAAGATCGCATGCCACAGAAGATTATCGTAGGCCACAAGCAGTTGATGGCCGAAGCAGAAGCGCAAGTCCAAAGTGTCAGCGCCGACGAAGTCAAGGCCATGCTCGACCGCGAAGACACTGTCGTCGTCGACATCCGTGATGTGCGCGAGTTGCAGCGGGAAGGCCGAATTCCAGGGTCATTCCACGCGCCGCGGGGGATGCTGGAGTTCTGGGTCGATCCGGAGAGTCCTTATTTCAAGCCGATATTTGCCGAGGACAGGACCTTTGTCATCCACTGCGCAAGCGGGTGGCGTTCGCTTCTCGCCACCCAGATTCTGCAGCGTATGGGATTGAAGCCGGTGATGAACCTGAAAGGTGGATTTGCCGCCTGGAAAGCTGCTGGAGGCCCGGTCGAAGAAGTTCACAAGTCATGAGCCGGTTGCATCTCATCATTGGTAACAAGAATTATTCCTCCTGGTCGCTGCGGCCGTGGATGATAATGACCATGGCAGGAATTCCTTTCAACGAGACGGTGATCCCGCTCGACACCCCCGAAACGAAGCGGCAAATAGCCGAACACACGGGTGCGGGCCGCGTCCCCGTCCTGCGCCATGGCCGGCTCATAATATGGGAGTCGCTGGCCATCATGGAATACCTGGCCGAACTCTTTCCCGACAAGCATCTCTGGCCCCGCACCATCGGCGCCAGGGCCATGGCCAGAGCGGTGTCCAATGAAATGCACGCCGGCTTTCAGGCAATCCGCAATGCCTGCCCCATGAACCTGCGGCGCCCCTCCCGCCCGGTTGCGATGAACGATTCCGTGTTGCGCGACGTGGCCCGCATCGAGTTACTGTGGCGCGACAGCCGCAAGAACCATGGCAAGGGCGGCAGGTTCCTGTTCGGCAAGTTCAGTATTGCAGATGCCATGTATGCCCCGGTCGTAACGCGCCTCGACACTTATGCCATTCCGGTTGCGGACGACACCCGGACCTACATGGACGCCATCATGTCAACCGACGCTTTCCGCGCCTGGAAGGACGCAGGCATCAAGGAACCATGGACCATTGCAGCCGACGAGGTGGATTGAGACGATCAGGCGCGCGACACCATTCCCCCGGAATGGCGAACCAGACGGCCGGCGAGTTCAAATTCGAGCAGCAGCCCAGCCACAACCGAGGGCGCAAGTCCGCTTTCCCGAATCAGATCATCGACGTCTATCGGTGAGGGTGACAGGAGTCCTGAGAGGAGGGCCCGCTGGTCGTCGCGTGCTTCGGCCACATCGTCAGGTATCGGAGTATCCGGCTCGGACAATCGCCCGTGTGGCATCTTGCGATCGCTGGCCAAGGCTTCGAGCAGGTCCTGGATTGATAGCAGCAGCGTGGCGCCATCACGGATCAACTTGTTGCATCCCTCACAGCGGGGGTCGAGCGGCGAACCGGGCACCGCAAAAACTTCCCGGCCCTGCTCCGCTGCGTAGCGGGCAGTGATAAGCGATCCCGACCGCACCGCGGCTTCAACGATGACGGTTGTTCTGGCGATGCCCGATATGATCCGGTTGCGGCGGGGAAAATGTTCGGCGCGCGGCACCGTTCCGGGCAACATTTCGCTGACCAGGAGGCCACGATCACCGATGGCGCGCTGCAGGGCCTCGTTCTCCGGCGGATAGATCACATCGATTCCACCCGCTACCACCGCAATCGTGCCAGTCCCGAGTGAGGCCTCGTGCGCCGCGGTATCAATTCCCCGGGCGAGGCCCGAGACCACCGCAAATCCGGCTGCACCGATCTCAGATGCAATTTGACGGGCAAATTTGCGTGCAATTGCCGAGGCATTGCGCGCGCCCACAATGCCGGTCGCCACTCGTGCCGCTAGAGAGGCATCACCTTTCACGCAGAGGAGTGGCGGTGCACCATCGATCATCCGCAAGAGTGGGGGATAATCAGGCTCGCAGACGGCGACAAGACGCGCGCCAAGCGCATTGACCTGTTCGAGGCTGCGCAACGCCGCCTCCTTGCCACAAAGACGCAGAGGCCGGGCAAGCCCACCCTTCCGAGAGAGGTTCGGCAAGGCTTCGAGCACAGCGTCGGCCGAGCCGAACTTGCCCATAAGGGCATGAAACGTCACCGGTCCAACATTTTCCGTCAGGCTGAGACGCAACCAATCGCGTCGCTCCTCGTCATCGAGGACACGGATTCTCATGCGGGCTTTTTCGACAAGCTGATTTTGGGTTCGGTTCCCTTGAGCAGTCGACCGATATTGGCGCGATGGGTGATCCAGATCGCGACACCGATGATCGCAGTGGGCAGGACCAGTTCGTGATGTCCGAACAGGAACGCCCAAACCGGCGTAAGCAGGCTCGCAGCCAGCGCCGAGAGCGAAGACATCCGGAACATCACCGCCATCGCCAGCCAAACCGCCAAAAAGATGAGGCCTAGCGGCCAGAAGAGACCGAACATCACGCCGATGCTCGTAGCGACGCCCTTACCGCCTTTGAATCCTAGCCACATTGGAAACAGGTGTCCGAAGAATGCGGCGAGCCCGGCCAGGACCGCGCCCTGCGCGCCGAACAACCAGCCCATGAGAACAACGGGAACCGTGCCTTTGACCGCATCCAACAACAGGGTGAGGGCCGCCACCTTCTTGTTGCCGGTGCGGAGCACGTTGGTGGCGCCGATATTGCCAGAACCGATGTTACGAACGTCACCCAGCCCCGCCGACTTGGTCAGGATCAAACCAAAGGGGATCGTGCCACAGAGATAGCCGACCAGAATGGAAACAATCATGCCGAGGCCGGAAAGGGCCATGCCATCCTCATGTCAATCTTTTGGAACGTAGGCGTAAACACTGCGCCCCGCAACGACGGTTTCCACGCAGCGCCCCTCTAGCGTTCGATGTTCGAAAGGCGAGTTCTTGGCCCGCGACCGCAGTACGTCATCCTCGACCGTCCAGCTTTTCTCGAGATCGACCAATGCAAAATCTGCCGGGGCGCCAGGGGCCAGTCGACCAGTCTCAAGCCCAAGGATCTCCGCTGGGGTTGAAGACATTGCTTCAACCAGCCGCTCCAAACTTATGTTCTTGTTGTGATATAGACCCAATGCAGCGGACAGCATGGTCTCCAGCCCGATGGCACCGAATGCTGCCTCTGCGAAGGGCAGGCGCTTGGTGTCGGCACTTTGCGGATCATGACCGGAAACGATCACGTCGATCGTGCCATCCTCGACCGCGGCGACCAGAGCCTGCCGGTCGTCCTCGGCGCGGAGGGGTGGAGAAAGCTTGAAGAAGGTCCGATAGGCGCCGATGTCGTTTTCGTTGTGGGTCAGATGATGGATCGAAACGCCACAGGTTATGGGCAACCCGCGTGCCTTGGCAGCTCGGATCACCTCAACCGATAGCCGGCTTGAGATCTGCGCAGCATGGTAGCGCGCGCCAGTAAGTTCCACCAACCGCACATCACGCTCCAGCATGATGACTTCGGCCATGGCGGGAGTGCCGGAGAGACCCAGCCGCGCGGCGATCTCGCTCGCGTTCATGACTCCCGAGGCAAGGTTGGGCTCCTCGACGTGCTGCACGACCAGCAAGCCGAAGTCCTTGGCGTAGGTGAGTGCCCGGCGAAACATATTGGCGTTGGCCACGGCGCGTGTCCCATCGGTGACCGCAACCGCACCAGCCTCCTGGAGCGCGCCCATCTCGGTCATCAGCTCGCCCCCCAGACCCTTGGTGATGGCTGCCATCGGCGCCACCCGCACAAGTGCCGTATCGCGAGCACGGCGCATGATGAAATCGACGATGGCGGCGTCATCGATGACCGGTTGCGTGTTGGGCATCACGATCATCGTGGTGACGCCTCCGGCCGCTGCCGCTTCCGAGGCGCTGGCGAGGGTCTCGCGGTATTCGGTTCCAGGTTCGCCGGTAAATACCCGCATATCGATCAGGCCTGGAACGAGTGCTAGGCCGGCGCAATCGATGATCGCCGTGCCGGCACCAGCCGTATCACGCGTGACTTTGGGGCCTGCCGCAAGGATCCAGCCATCCTCTATCAGGATGCCACCCTTGCCGCGCAAACCCTGTGCCGGCGCAATGATCTCGGCGTTCACATAGGCTCGGCGCGAGGCCGTGGATCTGGAAGCCGGCACCATCATGCATTGCCTCCGCCTGGCATGTTGCGCGACAGCGCGTCGAGGACGGCCATCCGCACCGCAACGCCCATTTCCACCTGTTCGCGGATAACCGACTGCAAACCATCGGCAACATTCGAGTCAATTTCGATGCCACGATTCATGGGGCCGGGATGCATGACCAAGGCATCCGGCCTTGCACGTTTCAGCTTTTCTTCGTCAAGGCCGAAGAACCGGTAATATTCCCGTTGTGACGGCACGAAGGCGCCGGACATGCGCTCGAGTTGGAGCCGCAGCATCATCACCACGTCGGCTCCGACCAGTCCATCCGCCATGTTGCGGAACACCTCGACACCGAAATTCGCGACCCCGGTCGGCAGCAGGGTCGACGGCGCCACCACACGAACCCGTGCACCAAGCTTGTTCAGCAGATGGATGTTGGAGCGGGCTACGCGGGAATGCAGAACGTCGCCACAGATGGCAACCGTCAGGCCTTCGAAGCGCTTCTTGCGCCGACGTATGGTCAAGGCATCGAGCAGGGCCTGGGTTGGATGTTCATGTTGACCGTCGCCAGCATTGATCACGGCGCAGGATACTTTCTGGGCCAGCAATTCCACCGCGCCGGAGGATTGATGCCTGACGACCAGAAAGTCCGGATGCATGGCGTTGATGGTCATGGCCGTGTCCAAGACCGTCTCGCCCTTGGAAAGGGCGGAACTTGCAACCGCCATGTTCATGACATCGGCGCCGAGCCGCTTGCCGGCGATCTCGAAGGAGCTTTGGGTGCGGGTCGAGGCCTCGAAGAACAGATTGA